>JBAIWX010000098.1:0-27582 GCA_037916975.1 Gemmatimonadales bacterium | reverse complement strand
GGGGGCGCTCGTCAGGCCCCGCCGTCGCGGCTCCCCGCGGCGGCGGTCGCGGGCCGGGCGCCCAGCGCGGCAAGCCCCGGGATCCGGTCGCCGAACTGGATGACCGCCGCCGCGCCCAGGAGGAGCGCCATCGCGAGCAGCACCCGGCCCGTGATCGGCTCGCCGAGGAGGAGCCAGCCCAGCAGCACCGCGACGACGGGGTTCACGTAGGCGTAGGTGCCGAGCGCCACCGGCGACATGTGCTGGACGGCGTAGGCGTAGGCGCTGAAGGCGACGATCGAGCCGAACACCACCAGGTACGCGAGCGCCGCGCCGCTCCGCAGGTCGAGCCGGAACGCCGGCGCCTCGCCCAGGCCGAGCCCCACGAGGGTGAGCGCGGCACCGCCGGCGAGCATCTGGATCGCGGCGCCGGTGAACGGGCTCGTCGTGGTGGCGCGCCGCTTCATGAGCACCGTGCCGAAGGCCCACGCGATGCTCGCGACGGTGAGGGCGACCGGGCCGCGCAGGTCGGCGGTGAGGAGCTCGCGCGGGGAGCCGCCCACGAGGAGGAGCGCCCCGAGGAGCCCGACCGCGAGGCCCAGGGCGATGCGCAGGGTGATCCGCGTCTTCCCGCCGGGGACGAGGACGTCCACGAGCGCCGACCAGATCGTCACGGTCACGACGAAGACGCTCACCGCGCCCGACGACATGAACTGCTCCGACCAGACCACGAGCCCGTTGCCGATCAGGAAGAAGAGCAGCCCCCCGCTCGCCACGAAGCCGAGCTCGCCCCAGGTCTTCGGCCGGGAAAGCCCGCGCCAGAGCACGAACCCGCCGAGGAGCGTGCCGGCGATCAGGAAGCGGATGCCCGCGAAGAGGAAGGGCGGGAGGTGCTCCACCCCGACGCGGATGGCGAGGTAGGTGCTCCCCCACACGGTGCAGATCAGGGCATAGGCGATCAGCGCGCCGCGGCTCAGTCCCTTCATCTCACCCCTCCTCCGGCGGCACGATGCCGGCCTTCTCGAACACGGTGGACAGCACGATCGTGGTGCGGGTGCTCATCGGGTGCCCCGGCGACCGCAGCGCGCGCAGCACCCCCTCCAGCTTCTCGAGCGACGGGGCCGCCACCTTGAGCACGTAGCAGTCCTCGCCCGCCACGTGGTGCGCCTCGAGCACGTCGGGGTTCCGCACCAGCTCCTGGATGGCGGGATCGGTGCCCGGGGTGTCCGACGACGGGTACCGCACCGCCACGAACGCGGTGACGGGGCGGCCGAGGCGCGCCCGGTCGAGCACCGCCGTGTAGCCCAGGATGTACCCCGCCTCCTCGAGGCGCTTCACGCGCTCCATGACGGCGGGGCGCGAGAGGCCGACCTCGTCGGCGATCGCCTGGTAGCTCGCGCGGCCGTCGCGGGCGAGGATCGTGAGGATCTTCCGCGCGACGTCGTCGAGGGCCAGCGCCGGGCGCTCGCTCATGCGGCACTCCCCGCCGGCTCGGCGGTGCAGGGCGTCCCGGCCTCCGCGGGCGACGGCTCGGCGAAGACGCCGAGGTCGGCGACGGCGGCGTGCGCCACCGGCGGGAGCGGCCGGAGGTCGGGCGCCACCCAGCCGGCCCGGGCCGCGTCGGTGGCGAGCCGGCCGCTCGAGTAGAACCGGGCCGGGAGGTTCCGCGCACCGAGGTCGGCGACGAGCGCCGCGAGGTCGGCCGCGATGCCGGCGGGCCGCGGGTGCGCAGCGGCCCAGGCGGCGACGAGGTGCATGTAGAACACCGTCAGCGTCTCGTGGTACCCCGCCGATGCGCCGTGGCGCGCGTTGTAGCGGCAGATCCCCTCGCGCACCCGGTCGAGGGCCTCGGGGAGGGGGCAGTGGCGGAGGTACCAGAGCGCCACCGCGAGGTGGGCCTCGTGGGTCCACTCGGCGCGCGGGAGCGAGAGGTCCGCGAAGGCACGCAGGAGCTCCTCGACGTCGGCGTCGTGCGCGAGCGAGCGTGTCATGCGACCTCCGGGGTGTCGGGTTTGCCCAACTTCCACGGACATATAGTAGGAGATTATGGCAAGTCTGTCAACGTATCGTTGGTTAAATGTGCCAACGGTCGTCGTATGGACCGTCGGCCGACGGAGGGGCCGACGGAGCGACGGCCCGGCGCGGGGACCGCTATCTTTCGGCCCCGCACGGGGTTCGCCCGGAGTCCCGTGCCCTCTCTTCCGAACCTGACGGACGATGCTCCCGATCCTCTTCACCCTCGCCCTGCTCACCGACACCACCCCCGGTCCGCGCCGTCCCTACTGGCAGCAGGAGGTGCAGTACGACATCACCGCCCGCCTCGACGAGGCGGCGGGGGTGCTCGCCGGGCACCAGAGGATGCGGTACGTGAACCGCTCGCCGGACACGCTCAGGACGATCGCGTTCCACCTGCACCTGAACGCCTTCCGCCCGGGGTCGCGCTGGGCCGCGGCCGACAGCGCGGAGGGGCGGCGGCGGTTCAACGACCTGAAGGACCCGGCCTACGCCTTCAACCACGTGCGCGACGTGCGCGTCGGCGGCGTGCCGGTGGAGGCGACCTGGCCGTTCGCGCCCGACAGCACCATCGTCCGCTTCGCGCTGCCCCGGCCGCTCGCGCCCGGGGACTCCACGGTGGTGGACCTCGACTGGGATGCGCGGCCCTCGACGACGTGGCGGCGGCAGGGGCGGCAGGGGCGGCACTACGACTTCGCGCACTGGTACCCGAAGGTGGTGGTGTACGACCGCCACGGGTGGGAGGAGCAGCCGCTCTACCCCGCGGGCGAGTTCTACGGCGAGTTCGCGACGTATCGCGTGGCGCTCGACGTCCCCGCGGACCAGGTGCTCGCGGCCACGGGCGTGCCCGTCTGCGGCGACCCGGGGTGGGAGCGGGCGAACCGCCTCGCGCGCCCCGTCGAGTACGGCCGCGACGCGTACGGCGCGCGTCCGGGCGCCGTCGAGGCGCGCCGCGGCGACCGGACCGCCTGCAGCTGGCTGCAGGGCGACGTGCTCCCGCGGGTGGACCGCGGCGAGCCGGGGCGGAAGACGGTCCTCTGGTACGCCGAGCAGGTGCACCACTTCGCGCTCTCGATGGACCCCGAGTACCGCTACGAGGGCGGCCGGTTCGGCAACGTGCTCGTGCACGTGCTCTACCGGCCGGGCGACGAGAAGGGCTGGGGCGGCGGCGTCGCGGTGAAGCGCACGGAGGTGGCGCTCGCCTGGCTCGACCAGCTCTACGGGCCGTTCGGGTGGCCCCAGGTCACCAACATCCACCGGCTCGAGGGCGGGGGCACCGAGTTCCCGATGATGATCCACGACGGGAGCGCCTCGCAGGGGCTCATCGTCCACGAGCTCGGCCACAACTACACGATGGGCCTCCTCGCGAACAACGAGTGGCGCGAGGGGTGGCTCGACGAGGGGTTCACGAGCTTCAACACCTCGCTCTTCTTCGAGGCGCAGGGGGCGAAGGGCACCTACGAGGGGAACGAGGAGCAGATCCTCGACTTCGACCTGTCGGGGCAGTCGGAGCCGGCGAGCCTGCGCGCGCAGGACTACAAGGACTTCCTCTCCTACAACGTGAGCATCTACAGCCGCGGCGAGCTCTTCTTCCAGGAGCTGCGCGACGCCGTCGGCGACGCGGCGATGCGGCGGATCCTCCGCACCTTCTACGAGCGGTGGAAGTTCCGGCACGTGGACGAGCAGGCCTTCCGCGAGGTGGCCGAGGAGGTGTCGGGCCGGGACCTCTCGGGGTTCTTCGCGCAGTGGCTGCACGGCACGGTGCTGACCGACTACGCGGTGGGGAAGGTGAAGGTGCGCCGCGCTGCGGACGGCGGGTACCTGACGCAGGTCGAGGTGCGCCGGAAGGGCGAGGGACGCCATCCCGTCGAGGTGGCGGTGTTCGCGCAGGGCGACACCGCGACGCTCCGTGCGGTGGGCGACGCGCCGTCGGAGCGGCTCGAGTTCCGCACCCGCACGCGGCCCGTGGCGGTGCGGGTGGACCCGCGGGTGCGGGCGCACGACTGGAACATGCTCAACAACACCCGCGTGCTCCGGCCGAAGGTCGCGGACCTGCTGCTCGGGAACCCGCCGGGCCGGCGCACCGAGCTCTACCTCGACCCGTGGTTCAGCCGCCGGGAGCGCCGGGACCGCGTCACGCAGGGGTGGATGCCGGTGGCGTGGTACAACGACGTGGGCGGCGTCACCCTCGGCCTGCGCGCACGGGACAACTACCTCGGCCGGTTCGAGGAGAATGTCTTCCTCCTCACGCGGAGCGTCGGCGCGCCGGACATCGAGGGCGTGGAGCGGTGGGATGCGTTCGTGCGGCTCAGGAACCCCGTCTGGCTCCGCGCGACCAACTGGAGCCAGGCCTTCGAGGGGTTCCGCACGGAGGGGCGCTTCGGCGGGCGCGCGGAGTTCACCTGGCGGCGCCGGGAGCACCTGGCGTTCGGGCCCGAGTGGCACCACACCGCGGAGCTCCGGCTCGTCGGGGTGGACGACGGGCGCTACCTCGACCCCGGGCAGTACGACCACCTCGGCATCGCGGAGCTTCGGCTCGAGACTGGCGTCACGACGCGTGCGGGGGCGTGGGCGCTCGCCGGCCGGGTGTCGGTGGGCGGTGGGCTCGCGTGGAGCAAGGACGGGCTCGAGTCCGCGGCCGGCCGGCCGCTCGACCCGTTCTACGGCCGGGCGTTCCTCGAGGCCTCGGCGCGGCGCCCGGTGGGGAAGCGGTGGACGGTGGGGGGCCGGTTCTTCGGCGGCATCGCGCGCGGCGACCGGAACGACGTCGCGAAGCAGCGGCAGTTCTACCTGGGCGGGAGCGACCCGATCGAGCAGCTGGGGAACCCGTTCCTGCGGACGCCGGGGGCGCTCCTCGCGGGGCGCGACGTGAACTACCAGGCGCCGGGCGGCGGCAACGTCCGCGCGGTGGACGCGCGGGTGTCGGCGCCGGCGCTCGTCGCGCTCACCGCCGAGCTCGAGCGGGCGTTCGTCGAGCGGCCGCGCGCAAGACTCTTCAATCGCGTGGCGGTGGGGGCGTTCGGGGACGTGGCGCGCGCCTTCGGCGACGCCCCGGAGCCTGCGACCGGCGCGCCGGTGCGCTGGGTGGGCGACGCGGGGCTCGGGCTCCGGATCGGCCACCGCCTCGGCCAGACGCCGTTCCAGACCCGCTTCGACGTGCCCGTCTGGCTGAGCGCGCCGGCGCTCGGGCGGAACGGGAAGGGCACCGGGGACCGATTCGCCTTCCGCTGGGTCGCCAGCGTGCAGGCGGCGTTCTAGGCCCGCGATGGACCTCCGCGACGACCTCGGCTTCGGCCTCCCGGCCGACGGGAACCGGCGCGACGCGCTCCGCTCGGTGTTCGGGCAGTGGGTCCAGCGCCTCGTGGAGCAGACGGAGGAGCGCGTGGTGCAGCAGCGCTACCTCCGGCCGCCGGGGTCGCTCCCCGAGATCGCCTTCCTCGCCGCGTGCACGCGGTGCGGGGAGTGCCTCCCGCCCTGCCCGGTCCAGGCGATCCGGAAGGTGCCGACCTCGGGCGGGTTCGCCGCGGGCACGCCGTACATCGACCCGCAGCTCCAGCCGTGCATCGCCTGCCAGGACATGCCCTGCGCGGCCGCCTGCCCGACCGACGCGCTGACGGTGCCGGCGCACGGCTGGGCCGGCTACCGGATCGCGGTGCTGGAGCTGGTGCCGGAGCGGTGCGTCACCTTCCAGGGGGTGCCGTGCGGGGTCTGCGCCCAGGCGTGCCCGGTCGGGGAGCGGGCGCTGGCGATGGACGAGGGGGGCCGGCCGGTGCTCCGGGCGGAGGGGTGCGTGGGGTGCGGGGCGTGCGTCCGCGCCTGCATCACGGCGCCTTCATCCTTCACGCTCCGCCCCGCCGGCGGGTGATGCGCACCCCGACGGGGCGCGCTATCCTTCCGGGCGGCGCCACGCGCGCGCCCGCCCGATCCCGTTCACTCCCGAGGCTTCCGCGATGCAAGTGATCATCCCGCTGGCCGGCAAGGGCACGCGCCTCCGGCCGCACACGCACCTCGTGCCCAAGCCGATGCTCAAGGTCGCCGGCCGCCCGGTGATGGACTGGGTGATGGACCGGCTCGACGGGCTCGGGGTGACGGAGCTGATCTTCATCACGGGCCACCTGAAGGAGCAGGTCGAGGCCTACGCCCGGTCGCGCTACCCGTACCCGTCGCGGTTCATCGAGCAGCAGGTGCAGGACGGCACCGCGGGGGCCGTCAACCTCGCGCGGCCGCACGTGACCGGCCCGGTGCTCATCATCTTCGTGGACACCGTCTTCGAGGCGGACCTCACGCTCGCCACGCGCACCGACGCGGACGGGATCATCTGGGCGAAGGAGGTCGAGGACTACCAGCGCTTCGGCGTGGTGGTGACCGACGCGCAGGGCTACATGACCCGGATCGTCGAGAAGCCGAAGGAGCCGATCTCGAAGCTCGCGAACATCGGGCTCTACTACGTGAAGGCGGTGGACGCGCTCTTCCACGGCATCGACCACGTGCTCGCCGCGCCGGCGAACAAGGGGGAGTACTACCTCACCGACGCCTTCCAGTGGATGATCGACCACGGGAAGAGGATCCTCACCGCCGAGGTCGGCGGCTGGTACGACTGCGGGCAGCTGGGCACGACGCTCGAGACGAACGAGATCCTGCTCCGGAAGGGCGCCGCGCGGAAGCCGGCGCTCGGTGCCGACGTGCAGGTGATCGAGCCGGTCTACATCGAGGACGGCGTGCGGATCGAGCGGAGCGTGATCGGGCCGAACGTGAGCCTGGAGGCGGGCGCGGTGGTGACCGACAGCAGCGTGGCGAACGCGATCGTGGGCCGCGACGCGCGGCTCGCGCACGTGCGCCTCGACGGCGCGATGCTCGGCAACCACGTCGCGCTCGAGCACTTCGAGGGGAGCGCGAGCCTCGGCGACCACTCCGAGGCGCGCGGCCGCTACTAGTGGCCGGGGAGGGCCGCACCGTGTCCGTCGTGGACGATCTCTGCCGCTCGTGGCTCGACGTGCGCTGGGCGTTCGACCCCGCGGCGGCGAGCGGCGCCGGCCTCGTGCAGTACGACGGCCGGCTCGGCCGCTTCGACGAGGACGCCGTGCGGCACCACCTCGCCGCCATCCGCTCGCTCGCGGGCGCGGTGGAGGAGGCGGACGTCGCCGACCAGCAGGAGGAGATCGACCGCACCGCGCTGCTCGACGAACTGCGCACGACGATCTTCCGCCTCGAGAAGGAGGAGCCGCACCGGCGGAACCCCGCCTTCTGGGTGGACCACCTCTTCCAGGGGCTCCACGCGGTGCTGAGCCGGGTCGAGGACGACCCGGGGAGCCGCGCCGGCGCGATGGTCGAGCGGCTCGGCGAGGTCCCCGCCTTCCTCGACGCCGCGCGCGCCACGCTCCGCCAGCCGGCGCGCGTGCTCTCGGACGCCGCGCTCGCGATGCTGGGCGGCGGGGGCGAGCTGGTCGCCGAGGCGGTGCGCCGGTACTCGGCCGCCGCGCCGGACCTCGCGCCCCAGCTCCAGCAGGCGGGGGTGGACGCGCTCGAGGCGCTCCGCGCCTTCGGCACCGCCCTCACCGGCGCGCTCGAGCCGAGCCCGGACCCGCACGCCTTCGCGATCGGCGAGGAGCAGTTCAACCGGCGGCTCCACCACCAGCACGCCCTCCGCGAGAACGCCCCCGAGCTGTGGCGCTACGGGCTCCACCTGCGCGACGAGGTGGAGGCCGAGGTGCGCGCCGCGGCGCGCGTGGTGGACCCGACCCGTGACTGGCGCGAGGTGGTGGAGCGGGTGCGCGAGGAGCACGCCCCCGACGCCGCGGGCCTCCTCGACCTCTACCGCGACGCGGTGGCGGAGGCCCGGCGATTCCTCGAGCAGCGCGGGCTCGCGACGCTCCCCGCGACGCCGCTCGTCGTGGAGGAGGCGCCGGCCTTCCTGCGCCCGCTCCTTCCGTACGCCGCGTACCAGGGGCCACCGCTGGCGCTCCCCGGCCAGCCGGGGCGCTTCTACGTCTCGCTCCCCGACCCGGCGCTCGCCGTCGAGGCGCGCGCCCGCCTGCTCCGGAACCATGCCGTCCCCGCGATCGCGCCGCTCGTCGCGCACGAGGCGTGGCCGGGCCACCACCTGCAGCGGAGCGTGGCGCTCTCGCTCCCGTCCGAGGTGCGGCGCCACGTCTGGACGCCGCTCACGGTGGAGGGATGGGGGCTCTACGCGGAGCAGCTGATGTGGGAGGAGGGGCACGTCCGCGCGCCGGAGTCGCGCCTCCTCCAGCTCGTCATGCTCCTCTGGCGCGCGGTCCGCATCGACCTCGACATCGGCCTCCACACGCGCGGGATGACGCCGGAGGAGGCGGTCGAGGAGCTGGTGCGGCGCCTCCCGATCGAGCGGCGCGCGGCCGAGGCGGAGGTGCGGCGCTACTGCCAGGCCCCCACCTACCAACTCTGCTACGCCGTGGGGCGCCGCGAGCTGCTGCGCCTGCGCGACGAGGTGCGTGCGCGCGACGGCGCGGCGTTCTCGCTCCGGACGTTCCACGACGCCGTCCTCGCCTACGGCGGCCTCCCGCCCACCCTCATCCGCTGGGGGATGGGGCTCGACTGACCGCATGACCGCGCCGCCCCCCCCGCCGCCCGGGCGGATCCCGCCGGCGGTGAAGGGCCTCTCGCTCGTGTCGCTGTGGAACGACGTCGCGAGCGAGATGGTCTATCCCCTCCTCCCCGCGTTCGTCACCCGCACGCTCGGGGGTGGCGCCGAGATCCTCGGTGCCCTCGACGGCGCGGCGGAGCTGACCGCCTCGGTGACCAAGTGGGTCGCCGGTCGGCTCGCCGACCGGCCGCGCTGGCGCGTGCCGCTCGTGCTGGGCGGCTACCTCACCGCGGTGCTCGTCCGGCCGCTCAACGCGTTCGCGAGCGCGGCGTGGCAGACGGTCGGCTTCCGCGTCGTGGATCGCGTCGGCAAGGGGTTCCGCACCGCGCCGCGCGACGCGATCATCGCCGACGTGACGCCCCCCGGGCTCCGCGGCCGCGCCTTCGGCTTCCACCGCGCCGCCGACCACCTGGGCGCGGTGGTCGGGTCGCTGCTCGCCTGGTGGCTCCTGCGCCGGGGCAGCTCGGTGCGGGACGCGATCGGCTGGAGCCTCGTGCCCGGGCTGCTCGCGTTCCTGACCCTCGTGCTCGTGCTCCCGCGGGCGCACGCGCACGCCGAGGCGGCCGCCGACGGCCACGCGGCGCGCGCGGGCGACGGGGCGACGGGACGGATCTTCTGGGGGCCGGTCGTGGTGCTCGCGCTCATGGCGCTCGCGCGGCTGCCCGAGACCCTGCTGCTCCTGCGGCTGCAGGACCTCGGCGTCGCGGCGGCGGTGGTGCCGCTCCTCTGGGCGGCGCTCCACGTGGTGCGGAGTGCCGCGAGCTACCCGGGCGGGTGGATGTCGGATCACCTCGGGCCGCGCGGCACGGTGGCGCTCGGCGGCGTGCTCTACGCCGCGGTCGTGGCCCTGCTCGCGCGGTCGCTCGGCCTGGGCGGCGCCGGGGCGGTGTTCCTCGTCTGGGGGCTCGTCGCCGGGCTCGTGGAGCCGGCGGAGCGCGCGCTCGTGGCGCGCCTCGCCCCCAGGAAGCTCGGCACCGGCTTCGGGGGGTACCACGCGCTCACCGGCCTCGCGGCGCTGCCCGCGGCGACGGCGTTCGGGTGGGCGTACCAGACCGTCGGCGCCGCGCGGGCACTCGAGGCGTCGGCGGTGCTGTCGCTCGTCGCGGTCGGTGCGTGGCTCGGCGTGGCGCCGCGGGGCGGCGACCGGCGCCAGGAGGCGTGAACGTGCAGGAGGGTACGGGCGTGCAGGCAGCGAAGGCGCAGGCGGCGGGTGGTCGCGAGCCGGGCGGTGCGCCGGCGCGGCGGGCGCGCCCGGCGGCGACGGCAGGCGCGGTGGCAGCGGCGATCGCGGCGCTGCTCGGCACCGCGGCGCCGGCGGCGGCGCAGGTGCAGATCCGGCTGGGCGATCCGGTGCGCGCGACCTACTCGGAACTCCACGAGGGCCTCCGGCCGGGGACGCCGTCGGCGGACACGGTGCAGCGGATCATGGGCGCGACGGACGTCCGCGCGCTCTGGACGCGGGTGGATCGTGCGGTGGCCGGGAAGGTGCCGTGGAACGAGGCGCTCCTCGGCCTGACGCGGATCGCGGAGCTGGGCGACCCCGGTTCCGGGCCGCGCGCCCGCCGGATGCTGGCGCGGCTCGAGGCGGGAAAGCTGCGGCTCCCGGTGGGGCACGAGGCCGACGAGCTGGTGCAGCCGCTCCGCGCGGTGCTGCTCGAGCTCCGCCGGCGCCGGGAAGGGGACGCGGCGCTCCGCGCGCAGATCCTGGAGCTCGTGCCGAGCGGGGACTATGCGCTCGCCGAGGCGTGGGTGCTCGGGCGGATGGGCGACGGGACGGCGGACACGCTGATCCGCCGGTTCGAGACCGCGCGCTTCGAGAGCCTCAAGCTCCGCTACCTCACCCTCCTCACCTTCTCGCGGGACCCGCGCGCGATCCCCTTCCTCGCGCGCGCCTACGCGGCGCCGGACAGCGCGGGGGTGTCGCCGCGCTTCGGGCGCCGCGCCTCGGATGCGCTGCTCTGGATCGGGACGCGCGAGGCGCTGGTGGCGCTCCGCGACGCACGGGCGCGCGCCCGCGCGCGGGGCGTCTATGCGTCACCGGACCTGGGGCAGGGGGGCTACGACTTTCTCGCGAACGACAGTTCGGCGGTGATTTCGCGCACCGGGGCGTGGCTCGACGAGTGGATCGCCAGGCTGCCCGCGGCCGCGGAGGGGCCCGCGCGCTGACGATGGACGGTGTCCGACGGCGCTAGAAGCGCAGCGTGACCCCGAGGCCCGGACGGCGGGCCGAGGGCACCCAGACGGGGCCGAGCGCCATGCGCAGGCCCCGTTTCCGTTCGATGCGATTCCCGAGCGTGGCGAGGTCCCACGCGGCGTGGGCGACCGCGGCGGCGCTCGTCACCGCGAACACCACGTCGGCGCCCGTCTCGTCGCGGCACTCGAGCCCGCAGAGGGCGAAGGCCGTGGCGAGCCCGCCCCACGCGAGGGCGGTGCGAATGCCCGCGCCGCGCCAGCCGCGCCCGCCGAGCCCGCCCACCCAGTTGCCCACGGCCGGTCCGAGGATGACCCCGGCGCTCGCGATGGCGTAGCCGATCCCGACGCGATCGTCGTCGCCGTCGGCGGCGCTCACCATCAGGGCGCCGCCGCCGAGGAGCGGCAGGACCGTGAGCGCGACGCCGAGCCGGGTGGCGGAGCCGGGGGTGGTGGGTGCGCCCTGCGCGGCGAGGCGGCCAGCGGGCGCGGTGAGGACCAGCGTGGCGAGGGCGAGGCGGAACGCGAGACGGTGCACGGCGGCTCCCGGGGTCGAAGGCCCGCCATCATCGTGGCGCGGGCTCAACCGGGCGTCAATCGCCGGCCGGTCCTCAGCTCCGCCGCTCGGCCACCAGCACGATGCGTTCGCGATTCGACACCACGACCCCGCCCGGCCGTTCGACCGTCACCGCGAACATGGTGGCGTCCCCCACCCGGACCGCTGGGTGGACCGGGATCAGCGCCTCCCCTCCACCGGGCGCGATGTCGAACACGCCGCCGTCCACCGGATAGCGCGCGTCGCGCGTCCGGTCGAAGATCCAGAGCTGGTACTGGACGCGGCGCGGGTCGTTCGGCGCGAGCCCGGCGATGCGGAGCACGCCGGCCTGCAGCCGGTCGCTCCAGACCACCTCGCCCGAGGCCCCCGCGGCGGCGGGATCGGGAGTCGCGGTCCACGGGATCGTGAGCGGGGTTCCCGCACGCGAGAGCGAGTCGCGCAGGGCCATGGCGCCGGGCGCCCGCGGCTGTCGCGCGAGCGGGATCGGCACGACGAGCCATGCGGCGACCGCCGCCGCGGCGGCCACCCACCCGAGCCAGGCCGGCGCCGTGCGCCGCCGGGCCGTGGCGAGCGGCGTTACGGCCGGCGCCGCCGCCTGCCCTGCGAGGAGCGCCTCGCCGCGCGCGACGATCGCGTCGCGGAGCGCCGCCGGGAGCGGCGTGGCCTCGTCGGCGAGCGCCGCGGCCAGCTCCGCCGCCGCGCGCTCGGTGGCCTCATCGTCGGGATCGAGGGTCATCCAGTCCTCCCGGGGCGCACCGCCCCCGTTGCGGCACCGGCGAGCCGCCGCGCCTGCTGCAGCCCCCGCCGGATGTGCGACTTGACCGTGCCGAGCGGCACGCCGGTCTCGCGGGCGATCTCGTCGTGCGTCTTCCCGTCCACCAGCGCGAGCTCGAGCATGCGGCGCTGCTCCGGCGTGAGCCGGGCGAGGAGCTCCCGCGCCGAGTCGAGGTCGAGGCGGCGCTCCGGCTCGTCGCCCGGGTCGCCGGGAGCGTCGAAATCGTCGGGGAGCGGCACGAGGTCGGGCATGCGGCCGCGGCGGCGGGCGTGGTCGATGAAGCGCCGCCGGGCGATCATCGCGACGAATCCGCGAGCCGAGGCCCGGGCCGGGTCGAAGCGGGCGGCGCTCCGCCAGAGGTCGAAGAAGACCTCCTGCACCAGGTCCTCCGCGTCCGCGGGGACGCGCGCCCAGCGGCGCGCGAGCCCCCAGACGAGGCCGCCGAACGTGTCGACGCACTCGCGCACTGCGCTGGGGTCGCCCGCCGCCACGCGGCGGAGGAGCTCGGCACCGTCGGGTTGCATCGAGACCATGGTCACGGGAGAGGTTCGCCGGCCGGCGGGATCCGGATGCAGTGCATCCGGCGCGGCCGCCGGGACGAAAGCTGGCCTGTCCGTTCGTGCAGGCCAACCCCGATCCCGGAGCGACCCGATGTCCCGTGGTACCCGCACCCTCGCGCTCGCCGCGCTGCTCGCCCTTCCCGCCGCCGCGCCGCGCGCCGCGGTCGGCCAGATGCACGGCCGCACCCCCGACCTCATCGGCGTGGCGCAGCAGGCCGGCCAGTTCCGCACCCTCCTCGCCGCGCTCGACGCGGCGGGGCTCACCGCCACCCTCCAGGGGAAGGGGCCGTTCACCGTCTTCGCGCCGACCGACGAGGCCTTCCGAAAGCTGCCGGCGGGCACGGTGGAGGCGCTGCTCAAGCCGGAGAACCGGGAGAAGCTCCGGACGATCCTGACCTATCACGTCGTGGCGGGGAAGGTGCCCGCCGAGCAGGCGCGCACGCTGCGCACGGCGACGACGGTGGCGGGACCGGCACTCCGCATCAGCACCGACGGGGCGGCGCTCCGCATCAACCAGGCGACGGTCACCGCGGCCGACGTCGCGGCGCGGAACGGCGTGATCCACGTGATCGACCAGGTCCTCATGCCGCCCGCGGAGGTGGGCAGCGCCCGGGCGCTCGAGGTGATCGACCTCGCCATCCAGCGCGGGGTGCCGCTCTTCAACGACGGCGACCCGGCGGCGACGGCGGCGATCTACGAGGTGGCGGCGCGGGCGGTGGTCGCCCTCGGCGACGAGGTGCCGCCGGCGGCGCGCGCGTCGCTCGCGGGCGGGATCGAGCACGCGAACCGGACGCACGAGGCGGGGCGGCGGGCGTGGGTGCTGCGGCACGCGCTCGACCGCGCGGCCGACGCGCTCGAGGAGCGGATGGAGGCGATGGCGCTGCGGTGAGCGCCGCCACGGGCGGGCCGCTCCCGATCGGGCGGCCCGTCAGCCATCCCGTCGCCGCCGGACGAGCCGGCCGTAGAGCGCCGAGCCCAGGCAGTGGTAGCTGGCCGCGGTCAGGACGCAGGCGGCCGCGAGCAGGAGGCCGATCACGGTGCCCGTGGGCCGGGCGCCGACGGAGAAGCAGAGTGCCGCCGCGGCGGCGAGCGTCGCGTCGAGCGCCATGGCGAAGCGGCGCGGCCGCGGGCTGGGGGGCGGCCGTCGGAAGCGGCCGGGACGGCGGATCGCGAGCGCGAGGCGCTCGGCGGGATGGAGCCCGGTGATGGCCCCCGAGAGCGACGAGCCGGCGGCGGCCCAGAGCATCACCGGCGAGCCGAGCAGGATGCCGGCCACGAGCCAGGCGGCATCGGCGGCGGGCGCGAGGCGCACCCAGGGGGCGTAGATCGGCGCGACGTCGAGCGCGCAGGGATAGCCCTGCCGCTTCAGTCGCCGCACCACGTCCCCTGCGCGCATGCCCGGACCCTCCGCACCGATGCACGGGGAGATGCGCGGCGGCGGCCGTCCACCGGACAGGGTGTATATTGCCGCCACCTCCCCCATGGAGCGCCGCCTGACCGGATCTGCGGGCACGCCGCACGGCGAGATCACCGGCCTCCTCGCTGCCGCCCGCCAGGGCGACCGCTCCGCGCTCGACCGGATCCTGCCCCTCGTCTACGCGGAGCTGCAGGCGCTCGCCGAGCGCCAGCTGCGCCGGGAGCGGCCGGGGCACACCCTCGCCCCCACCGACCTCGTCCACGAGGCCTACCTCAAGCTCGCCGGCTCGGCGCTCCCTGCGGCGAGCCGGGCCCAGCTCCTCGGCCTCGCGGCGCACGCGATGCGCCAGGTGCTCGTGGACCACGCGCGCCGGCGCGGCGCCGCGCGACGGGGCGGGGGATGGGCGCGGACCACGCTCACCGACGGGCCGGCGCGGCTCGAGCTCGACCCGGCGGAGGTGATCGCGCTCGACACCGCGCTCGAGGGGCTCGAGGCGCGGCAGCGGCAGGTGGTCGAGATGCGCTTCTTCGCGGGGCTCGAGGAGTCGGAGATCGCCGCGGCGCTCGGCGTCACCGAGCGCACCGTGCGGCGCGACTGGGTCAAGGCGCGCGCGTGGCTCTACCGCGCGCTCTACGGCGAGCAGGCGACGTGAGCGACACGACCGTCCCGTCGCGCCGTGCCCGCGTCGAGGCGCTCTTCGAGGCGGCCCTCGACCGGCCCGAGCCGGAGCGCGCCGCGTTCGTGGCCGCGGAGGCGGGCGACGACGCGCCGCTCGCCGCGGAGGTCTCGGCCCTCCTGGCGGCGCACGCGCGGGCGGGGGTGCTCGACGTGCCCGTCGCGCCGCCGCGCCGGGAGGTGCCGCCGCCGGTCGCGCTCGGGCCCTATCGCGTCGTGGCCGAGCTGGGGCGGGGCGGGATGGCGATGGTGTACGTGGGGGAGCGGGACGACGGCCAGTTCCGCCAGCGCGTGGCGATCAAGCTGCTGCGGGCGGGGCTCGGGCACCCCGCGCTCGTCGCGCGGTTCGAGGTGGAGCGGCAGATCCTCGCCGCGCTCGCGCACCCGGGGATCGCGCGGCTCTTCGACGGCGGCGTCGCGCCCGACGGCCGGCCCTTCCTCGTCATGGAGCTGGTGGACGGTGTCCCGATCGACGAGCACTGCGACCGGCGCGAGGCGGGGATCGAGGAGCGGCTCCGGCTCTTCGTCGCCGTGGCGCGCGCCGTCCACCACGCGCACCGGCGCCTCGTCGTCCACCGCGACCTCAAGCCGACGAACATCCTCGTCACGCCGCAGGGCGAGGTGAAGCTGCTCGACTTCGGCATCGCGAAGCTGCTCGATCCCGCCGCGGCGCCCGGGGCGCCGGTCACGGAATCGGGCCTGCGGCCGATGACGCCGGAGTACGCCGCCCCCGAGCAGCTCACCGGCGAGCCGATCACCACCGCCTGCGACGTCTACCAGCTCGGGGTCGTGCTCTACGAGCTCCTCACCGGCCGCCGGCCGATCCGCCGCGACGGCCGCTCCCCGCAGGCGTGGGAGCGGGCGGTGCTCACCGAGGAGCCGCCCGCGCCGAGCGCGATCATCGGCGCGCCGCCGCCGCCCGTCGGGCGCGACGGGCACGCGCCGGAGGAGCCTGCGGTCGTCGCGCGGCGCCGCGGCCTCACGCCGGGCGCGCTCGCGCGGCGGCTCGCCGGCGACCTCGACCGCATCGCCCTGATGGCGCTCCGCAAGGAGCCCGAGCGGCGCTACGCCTCCGCGGAGCAGTTCGCCGAGGACGTGGAGCGCCACCTCGCCGGGCTGCCGGTGCTCGCGCAGGGCGACGGGGGCGGCTACCGCGCACGGAAGTTCCTGCAGCGGCACTGGCGCGGCTTCACGGCCGCCGCGGTGGCCTGCGCCGCGCTCGCCGGCGGCACGCTCGTGGCCACCTGGCAGGCGCGCGTCGCGAGCCGCGAGCGGGATCGCGCCGAGGCGCTCGCGCGGCGCGCGGAGGCGGCCCGGCGCGAGTCGGACGAGGTGGCGGGGTTCCTCGTCGGCCTCTTCGAGGCGGACGGGCCGGACCAGGGCACGGGTGCCGGCACCGGCGATTCCGTCACCGCGCGCGAGCTGCTCGCGCGCGGGCTCGCGCGGGTCTCGCGGCTCGAGGGCGAGCCCCGCGTGCAGGCCCGCCTGCTGGGCGCGGTGGCCCGCGTCTACGAGCGGCTCGGGCTGTTCGACCGCGCGCTCGACCTCGCGCAGCAGGCGCTCGCGCGCTCGCGCGCCGCCGGCGGGGATGGCCTGGAGGTCGCGACGCGCCTCGAGGACGTGGCCCGCATGTACCGCCAGCTGGGGCAGCTGGACAGCGCGGAGCACTACTACCGGTCGGCGCTCGCCCATGCCCGTGAGTCGGGCGGCGACACGAGCGCCACCGTGGCGGTGCTGCTCGGCGACCTGGGGCGGCTCTCGGTGGCGCGCGGCGGGCTCGCCCGGGCGGAGTCGCTCTACCGCGCCTCGGTGGACCGCCATCGCGCGCTCCGGGCTCCGGACTCGGTGCGCCTGGCGCTGGCCTACGAGGGGCTGGGCGCCGTGCTCCGCCGGCGCGGGCGCTTCCTCGAGGCGGAGGCGAACTTCTCCCTGGCGCTCGCGCTGCGGCGCGCGGCGCAGGGGCCGGCGCATCCCGACGTCGCGACGCCGCTCCTGCAGCTCGCGCGCGTCCGGCACTACGACCTGGGCCGCCCCGCCGAGGGCGAGCGGCTCGCGGAGGAGGCGCTCGCCATCCAGCGCGCCGCGCTGGGGCCGACGCACTGGCACCTCGCCCCGGCGCTCGCCGAGATCGGCCAGGCGCGGCTCGACCAGGGCGACACCTCCGGGGCGGAGGCACGCTTCACCGAGGCGCTCGCCCTCCGCCGGGGCGCCTTCGGCCCGCTCCACCCCTCGGTGGCGGAGAGCAAGGACCACCTGGCGCAGCTGTGGCACGCCATGGGCCGGCTCCGCGAGGCCGACACGCTCTACGCGAGTGCGCTGCGCGACTGGCGCACGCTGCTCGGCGACCGCCACCCGACCGTCGCGGGCACCGCGATGGGCCTCGCCTCGGTGCGCTGGGACCGGGGCCTCCGCGCCTCCGCCGATTCCCTCGTCCACGAGGCGCTCGCCATCCGCGAGGCGACCTACGGGCGCGACCACCCGCTCGTCGCCGACTGCCTCGCACGGCTCGCCCGCCAGCGCGTCGCGCTCCGCGACTTCGCCGCGGCGGAGCCGCTCCTCATCGAGGCGCTCGCCATCCGCCGCCGTGCGTACGGTGACGGCCACGGGATGGTGATCGCGACGGCGCGCGACCTCGTCGCCCTGTACGAGGCGGCCGGTCGCCCGGAGGCGGCCGCCCCGTACCGGGAGCTCGCCGCGCGCTGACCCGCCGGCCGGGACATCCTGTCCGGTCCCGCCCGCCTTCCCCGCATCCCCGTTCGGACCATGCCGAGCCACCCCGACCGGAGGGATGCAATGCCACGCCTCAGGCCCGACCCGACGTTCTACCCGTCCCCTGCGCTCGCGATGGAGGCCCCCGCCGAGACACTGGCCTACGTCGCCATCATCGACCCGCACAAGGCGCGCCCCGACGCCCTCGGCGTCGTGGACGTGCAGCCCGGCTCGCCGACGTACGGCCGCATGGTGAGCCAAGTGGACATGCCGCACGTCGGCGACGAGCTCCACCACTTCGGCTGGAACGCCTGCAGCGCACACCTCTGCGGCCACGCACCGAACCCGCACGTGGAGCGGCGCTACCTGCTGGTGCCGGGGATCCACTCGTCCCGCATCCACGTCCTCGACACGAAGCCCGACCCGCGGCGCCCGCGCATCGTCAAGGTGATCGACGGCGCGACCGTCGCCGAGCGCACGGGCTACGCCGCGCCGCACACGACCCACTGCGGCCCCGACGGGATCTACATGAACGCCCTCGGCGCGCCCGACGGCGCCGGCCCCGGCGGCATCTTCCGGCTCGACCACGAGACCTTCGACATCGTCGGCCGGTGGGAGCAGGAGCGCGGCCCGCAGGAGCTCGCGTACGACTTCTGGTGGCACCTCGGCCACGACACGATGGTCACGAGCGAGTGGGGCACGCCCGACATGGTGACCGACGGCCTCAACCCCGAGCTCCTCCTCGGCGGGAAGTACGGCCACCGGCTCCACGTCTGGGACCTCAAGCGCGGCCGCCACCAGCAGGTGATCGACCTGGGCCCCGAGCACCAGATGGTCCTCGAGCTGCGCCCCGCGCACGACCCGCGCAAGGCGTACGGCTTCGCCGGCGTGGTCATCTCGCTCGTGGACCTCTCGTCCTCCATCTGGGTGTGGTACCGCGAGCCGGCGAACGGCGGCGCCGGGGAATGGAAGGCGCGGAAGGTGATCGAGATCCCCGCCGTGCCGGCGGATCCCGACCGGCTCCCGCCGCTCCTCCAGGGCTTCAAGGCGGTGCCGCCGCTCGTGAGCGACATCAACCTGAGCCTCGACGACCGGTTCCTGTACGTCTCGTGCTGGGGGACGGGCGAGCTGCTGCAGTACGACGTCCGCGACCCGTTCGCGCCGCGGCTCGTCGGGCGGCTCGCCCTGGGCGGGATCGTGAACCGCACGCCGCACCCGGGCTCCTCCGCGACGCCGAGGAACGGCGGCCCGCAGATGGTCGAGGTGAGCCGCGACGGCCGCCGCGTCTACCTGACCAACTCGCTCTACTCGCCGTGGGACGCGCAGTTCTATCCCGACGGGATCGAGGGGTGGCTCGCGCGGATCGACGTCGGCCCCGACGGCGGCATGAGCCTGGACCGCGAGTTCTTCCTCGTCTTCGAGGACGGGATGCGCCCGCACCAGGTGCGCCTCGCGGGCGGCGACGCCTCGTCCGACTCGTTCTGCTTCGCGTGAGCGGCGCGATGGGCACCGCGGCGTTCCTCACGCTGCTGGGCCTCGGCGCCCTGCACGGGCTCAACCCGGGGATGGGCTGGCTCTTCGCGGTCGCCCTCGGCTTCCAGGAGCGGAGCGCGCGCGCGGTCTGGCGTGCGCTCCCGCCCCTCGTGCTCGGGCACGCGCTCGCGATCGCCGTGGTGGCGGTGGGCCTCGCCGCCCTCGGCGTCGCCGTCCCGCCTGCCGCGCTCCGCTGGACCGTGGCGATCCTGCTCGTGGGGATGGGCGCGTGGCGCCTCGTGCGCCACCGCCACGCGGCGGTGACGGGGATGCGCGTCGGGCCGGGGGAACTGACGTGGTGGTCGTTCCTGATGGCGACGGCGCACGGCGCGGGGCTCATGGTCGCGCCGGTGCTCCTCGCGCAGGGCGCGCCCGCCGCCACCGGCCACGGGGCGCACCTGCACCATGCCGGACTGGTCGGGACGACGGAGGCGGCGGGGCTCGTCGCGACCGGCGTCCACACGCTGGGCTACCTGGTCGTGACCGGCGCGCTGGCGCTGGTGGTGTTCGAGAAGCTGGGCCTGCGGCGGCTCACCGCGCTCTGGTTCAACGTGGACGCGGCGTGGGCGGTGGCGCTGGTGGTGACGGGCGTGCTCTGCGCCCTGGCGTGACCGGCGTGCTCAGCGCGCCGGCGGCGCCGCGGCGTCCCGGGCGGCGCGCACCTGGTCGTACACCGCTCGCGCGTTCGGCACGAGGGTGAACGCGGCCGGCACGCCCGGGGTCGTGCGCCAGGTGGTGCCGAGCGCCCGCACCGTCTGCGGGGGCACTCCTCCGAAGCTCACCGTGCCGATCCCGCCGCGCCCCTCCTGCAGCGAGACCTCCGGAAGCACCTCGAGGTGGAGGCCCTGCAGCGCGGGCCGCCGCCCGGTGCGCACGATCAGCACGCGCCGGTCGGTGAGTCCATAGAGCGTGCGGCCACGCAGCCGGGCGTCGGCGAAGAACCGGCCGACCATGAGGTGCAGCCCGATCAGGACGAAGGGGATGCCCCAGAGCTTGAAGAACCACGGCGCGCCGCTCCGGATCGCGAGCCACTCCCACACGATCGCGAACCCGCCCCACATCAGGCTGAACGGGACCAGGAAGAGGTCGCCCGCCTGCAGGCGCAGGCCCTGCACCGGCTGGCCGGACCAGAGCAGCCGCTCGCCGGGATCCAGTTCCCGGCGGAGCGCCTGCTCGACCTCGAAGCGCGAGCGCATGCGGGGTCAGCGCTCGGCGTTGCGGGTCCAGGACCCGTACATCGGGTTGGGCAGGACGAAGTAGCGCGTGCCGAACGGGGCCAGCGCGCCGGCGTCGTCCCGCGCGGACTGCGTGAGCGCGGGAAAGTCCTGGATGTTGTCGCCGACCCAGGCGAGGACGGCCATCGGGCCCCGCGCGCCGGGCACCTGTCCGGCCTGCACGAGGGCGAAGCGGGCGTCCTTGCCGTCGCTGCCGGCCGGCTTGCAGAGCACCGCGTCGGCGTGCACGTGGATCGCCTCGAGGTTCGCGCGGGTGTCGGCGCAGAGCGAATCGGCCCGGTTCGTGACGATCGCCACGAAGCCCCCCGCACGCTGCACCGCGCCGATGAACTCGGCGGCGCCGGGCACCGCGCCGGCCGCACGCTCGCGCACCCACGCCACCCAGACGGAATCGCCGTAGGGGAGCCCCGCCTCCGCGGTGCGGCGCTCCTCCTCGGAGTTGTCGAGCACCGTCTCGTCGGCATCGAGGATCACCGCCCACGTCCGCGGGTCGCGGCCGCGCGCCGCGTCGAGGACGCGCGCCGTGGCCAGGCGATACACCTGCAGCACGAGTGCCCGGTACTCGGCCGAGGTGCGGACCCACTTGAGCGCGCCGGGCCAGGCGCGGCGCGCGGGGGCGGCGGCACTCGGGACGGGAGCCGGTGTCGCCGGCGGCGTGGCAGGGCGGCACGCGGCGAGCGTCACGAGCACTGCCGCGGCAACGACGGGACGACGGGGCATGGAACTCCGGGGCATCGGCGGACGCGGGAGAATCTCGCGGTCGAGGTCGGGACGCAAGCGTCTCGTGAGATGCTCCCGTCTCGCACGGTGCAGTCCGGGACGCCGCCGGTCGATGCCGACCGAGGACGTTTGCGTTCCCGGCCGGTCGGGCCCATCGTGCACCGTACCTCGCAAGATCACGCGTATCGGCCGGCCCGGCGGGCGGCAGGAGGATCTCCAATGAGCGGAGTGCGGCTGCTGGTCGGGACGCGCAAGGGCGCGTTCATCCTGACCGCGGACGGGACACGGCGCGACTGGACGGTGAGCGGCCCCCACTTCGCGGGCTGGGAGCTCTACCACCTCAAGGCGTCGCCCGCGGATCCCGACCGGCTCTGGGCCTCGCAGGCGAGCGGCTGGTTCGGGCAGCAGGTCCAGCGCTCCGACGACGGCGGCCGGACGTGGAACCCCGTCGGGAACAAGTTCCTCTACGAGGGCGTCCCCGGCACGCACCAGTGGTACGACGGGACGCCGCACCCGTGGGAGTTCAAGCGCGTCTGGTGCCTGGAGCCGTCGCTCCACGATCCCGACACGATCTACGCCGGCGTGGAGGACGCGGCGCTCTTCCGCTCCACCGACGGCGGCCAGAGCTGGCACGAGCTCCAGGGGCTCCGCGAGCACGGGTCCGGTCCCCAGTGGGCGCCGGGCGCGGGCGGGATGTGCCTGCACACGATCGTGCAGGACCCGACGAACCCGCGCCGGATGTGGGTCGCCATCTCCGCGGCGGGGACCTTCCGCACCGACGACGGCGGCCTCACCTGGAAGGCGGTGACGAAGGGGCTCCGGTCGAAGTACATCCCGGACCCCGAGGCGGAGGTGGGCCACTGCGTGCACCGGATCGCGCTGCACCCGTCGCGGCCCGGCACGCTCTACATGCAGAAGCACTGGGACGTGATGCGGAGCGACGACGCCGGCGACACGTGGCGGCGCGTGAGCGGCGACCTGCCGAGCGACTTCGGCTTCCCCGTCGCCGTGCACGCGCACGAGCCGGAGACGGTGTACGTCGTGCCGCTCAAGAGCGACGGCGAGCGCTTCCCCGTGGACGCGAAGCTGAGGGTCTTCCGGAGCCGCACGGGGGGCGAGGCGTGGGAGCCGCTCGCGAAGGGGCTGCCGCAGCAGGACTGCTACGTGAACGTGCTCCGGCAGGCGCTCGCGACCGACCGCCTCGACGGCTGCGGCGTCTACGTCGGCACCACCGGCGGGCAGGTGTACGCCTCGGCCGACGGCGGCGACTCGTGGCGGGCGATCGCCACGCACCTTCCCGCCGTGATGTCGGTCGAGGCGCAGACGCTGGCATGAGCGACCCGCGCGGCGGGACGGCGCGGTGATCCGCGTGGTGCTGCCCGCGCACCTCCGCGACCTGGCGCGCACCGGCGAGGAAGTCCTCCTCGAGGTCGCGCCCCCGGTCTCGCAGCGCGCCGTGCTCGACGCCCTCGAGGCGGCGCATCCCGCGCTCGCCGGTACGCTCCGCGACCACGCGACGGGGAAGCGGCGCGCCCTCGTGCGGTTCTTCGCCTGCGGCAGGGACCTCTCGCACGAGCCGCCCGACGCGCCGCTCCCCGAGGCGGTCGCCTCGGGAGCCGAACCCTATCTCGTCGTGGGCGCGATCGCCGGCGGCTGAGGGCCGGAACGCACACGGGCCCCGTCACCGGGGCCCGTGGCACGTCCTGGCTCGACCCGCCGGCTCAGAGCGCGATGAACGTCACGCTCGGCTCCACCCCGCAGCCGTTCCACTGCACCCGCAGGTAGCCGTTCACCCCGTTCCAGGTGCCCGTCGCGCGGAGCTCGCCCGCGGTGAACACCTGCGCCTGGGTGCAGGTCGCGTCGTAGGTGAGGGGCGTCGGCGTCGTCACCGCGAGCGACGCGCTCTCGCTGCCGCGCGTCCAGTTCCAGGTGCCCGTGATGGCGAGCGTCCCGCTCGGGAGGGGCTGCCCCTGCACGAGCGACGCGCCGCCCGTCGGCGTGAACGCCACGTTCCACTGCTTCGCCACCGTGGCCGAGGCGCCCGAGGGGAAGCTCCGGACGATCGTCACGTTGGTCGCGAGGGCGAGCCCGGCGGCGTTCCCCGTCACCGTGCGCGTCCCGTTCCGGGTGACGACGTAGCTGTTCGCGGCCTGCGGCGCGGTGTAGCTGAAGGCGAGGTCCGTGAGCGTCGTCACGTGGCCGAACCCGGCGCCCGCCGGGGTCGGGTCCTGGATGCGGAGCTGCCCGGTCAGCGCCACCGTCCCGCCGCGGCGGTTGGTGAACGAGCAGGGCGGGTTGGTGAAGGTCCAGGTGGCGTCGTCGAAGACACCGTCGCCGTCGGTGTCGGTGGTGCTCGACGGCACGACGCAGGGCGTCGAGAAGGCGGCGAGGCCCGTGGGCACCGCCTGGGCGAAGGCCGGGGTCACCGCCGAGCCGGGGAGGAGGCCGCCGAGGTCGGCCTCGACCTCGTCCCTGGCGGTGGCGCCCACCGCGGCCTGCTGGGCGGCCGAGGGGGCGGACGGCGGGGTGACGGTGCTGCTGTTGCAGGCCGCGGCGAGCAGCGCGGCCAGCGGGACCGCGAATCGGACAGTCCGACGGAGCATGGCATCCTCCGGGGTGGTGGCGAGGTCGGGCATCGACTGCGCCGGGGCGGACGCACGAGGCGTGCAGGCGTTACGCGCCAGCGGTGTACGGGTCCTGACGGTGTCACGAGTCGTGACACCGCCGCTTGGAGCGCCCCCAAGCCGCCCTGTAGATTCCGCGCGTGATCCCCACCGAGCTCCTCACCCGGGTCCAGGCCGGGCTGGCAGGCAGCTACCGCGTCGAGCGTGAGCTCGGCAGCGGGGGCATGGCCATCGTCTTCCTCGCGTGGGACCTCAAGCACGACCGGCCGGTCGCGCTCAAGCTGCTGCGGCCGGAACTCGCCGCCGGTGTCGGGATCGAGCGGTTCCTCCGCGAGATCCAGATCGCCGCCCGCCTGGTCCACCCCAACATCCTCCCGCTGCTGGATTCCGGCACGGTCGAACTGGGCGGCGGCCTCAGCGCCCCCTACTACTGCATGCCGCGCCTCGAGGGCGAGACGCTCCGCGAGCGCCTCGCGCGCACCGGGCCGCTCGGCGAGGACGAGGCGGTCGCCCTCGTGCGGGACGTCGCCGACGCGCTCGACTACGCGCACGGGCGGGGGCTCGTGCACCGGGACATCAAGCCCGAGAACATCTTCCTCGAGCGCGGCCACGCGATCGTGAGCGACTTCGGCATCGCGAAGGCGATCTCGGCGGGCGGTGCCGGCCAGACCCTCACCGAGCAGGGCTTCGCGATCGGGACGCCGGCCTACATGAGCCCCGAGCAGATCCTCGGGGCGGAGGTGGACGGCCGGAGCGACCAGTACAGCCTGGCCTGCGTGCTCTTCGAGCTCGTCACCGGCTCGTCCCCCTTCTCCGCGCCGTCGCCGCAGCAGGTGATCGCCGGCCACACCTCCCGGCAACCGCCCGACCTGTCGCGCCTGCGGCCCGGCGTCGCGCCGTCGGTCACGCATGCGGTCCAGCGGGCGCTCGCCAAGGAGCCGGCGACGCGCTTCCCGACGGCGAGTGCCTTCGTCGAGGCGCTCGTGGCGCCGGTCCCGGCGCGGCAGCGGCTCGCGGTGCGCCGCTCGCTCGTCGTGCTCGCCGCCGCGCTGCTGGTCGTCCTGGGCGTGACCGGCGCGTGGTTCGCCCGGCGCCGGGCCTCGGCCGCGCCGGCCGCGACCACGCTGGCGGTGCTGCCCTTCAAGGTGAGCGGGAACGATTCCCTCGGCTTGGGCTCGGGGATGGTCAACCTCCTGAGCACGAAGCTCGACGGCGCCGCGGCGCTTCACACCGTGGACCCGCGCGCCATCCTGAGCCACGTCGGGGCCGGCGCGGCGGGACTCGACGCCGAGGGCGCGCGGGCCGTCGCCGCGCGGTTCGGGGCGGGCTACTTCGTGCTCGGGGAGATCGTCGCCGTCGCCGGGAACGTCCGGCTCGACGCCGCGCTGTACGACGGGCGCCGCGCGGAGGCGGTGGCGCGCGCGAGCGCCGAAGGTCCGGCGGCTCGGGTGTTCGAGATGGTGGACGAGCTCGCCACGCGGCTCCTCACCGCCTGGGGCGGGGGCTCGGTGCGCCTGCCGGCGATCGCGGCGATCACCACGCACTCGCTGCCGGCGCTCAAGGCGTACCTCGAGGGCGAGGCCGCCTTCCGCGAGGGGCGCCACCAGGCGGCGGCCGACGCCTTCCGCGCGGCGGTCACGGCCGACTCCCTCTTCGCGCTCGCGTGGTACCGGCTCAGCGTGGCCGGCGAATGGCTCACCCGCGTGGACCTCGCGCGCGAGGGCGCCGAGCGGGCGGCGGCGCTCAGCGAGCGCCTGTCGGAGCACGACCGGCTCCTGCTCGAGGCGCTCCGCCGCTCCCGCAACGGCCGTCCCGAGGAGGGGGAGGCGCTCTACCGCAGCATCCTCGCGACCTACCCGAACGACGTCGAGGCGTGGATCCAGCTCGGCGAGGTGCTCTTCCACTTCGGTCCCACCGCGGGCCGGCCCGTCACGGAGTCCGCCCCGGCGTGGCGGCGCGTGCTCTTCTTCGAGCCCGACAACGTGAGCGCGCTCCTGCACCTGGTGCGCGTGGTGTCGGTCCAGGGGGACACCCGCGAGCTCGACTCGCTCGTCACCGTGCTGACGCGGCTGCAGCCGGAGGGGGACCGTCGGCTGGAGGCGCTCGCCCTGCGTGCCATGCGCTCCGGCGACAGCGCGGCGCAGGCTGCGGTGCTCGCGCAACTGCAGGGCGCGTCGGACGTCACGCTGAGCCTGGCGGCCTACGTGGTGGCGTGCTGGGGCGAGAACCTGCCGGGCGCGGTGCGCGTGGCCCAGACCCTGGGTGCCCCCGCGCGCTCCCGGCCGGCCCAGACCGCCGGACACCTCATGGCTGCGTGGCTGGAAACGGCGCGTGGCCGCCCCGGCGCGGCGCGGGCCGAGCTCGCGGCGGCCGCGGCCGCCGACCCGCGGGCGGCGCTCGAGTCGGGGACGCTGCTCCGGCTCCTCGCGCCGGGCGAGCTCACCGCCGCGGAGCTCGCGGCGGCGGAGCGCGCGGTCGCGGCGCTCGATACGGCGCAGGGGCCTTCCCTCGCTCCCTCCGGCCTCTTCATCGCGGCCCACGACGGCGCCCACGGCGTGCTGCAGGACTATCTCCTCGGCCTCCTCGCCGCTCGGCACGACCCGGCCGCGGCGGCGCGGTACGCCGCGGCCGTCGCGCGTGCCGGGATCGGCGGGCCGGCCCAGGGGTTCATGCCGCTCCTCGCGGCGGGGATCCGGGCGGAGGCCGACTGGCACGCGGGGCGCCGACCGGCGGCGCTGGAGACGCTCGAGCGCGAGTGGACCCTCGGCTGGTACGAGCCGATGGCCGCCTCGCCGTTCTTCGCGGTCGTGCACGAGCGGCTGCTCCGGTCGGAGGCGCTCGCGGCGGCCGGGCGGAACGAGGAGGCGGCGAAGTGGTTCGGGAGCTTCGAGCAGTTCTCGCCCTTCTCGCTGGCCCTGGCGCCCTATGCGCTCGTGCGCCGGGGCGAGCTGCTCCTCGCCGCGGGACAGGCGCCCGCCGCCGCCGCCGCGTTCGAGCGCGCGCTCTGGTACTGGAGCGATGCCGAGCCGGTGATGGCCCCGCTCGTGGAGCGGGCCCGCGCCGGGCTCGCGCGCGCACGCGGGGGGACGTGAACGGCCCCGGTCAGCCCGTGCGCTCGAGGAGCATCGTGCCCGACATGCGGTCGAACTCCCGCGGGCGCCCCGCTAGCGCGACCCGGTCGAGCCGCCGCGGCGAGGTCGAGCACGACGTCCACGCCCGCGTCGCGGACCAGCCGTAGGATCAGCTCATCCATGACGGCCGTGTGCACGACCATCGGCCAGCTCGCGCGGCGGCCGTCCTTCATCGCGTCCACGATCACCCTGCCGCCCCCGGCTGGCGCCACTGGTTCGCGCGGAGGTTCCGGGCGGCCAGGCGCGCCGTCTCGGTCACTCGTTTCGTGCGTGTCTTCGGCCGCTTCGCGTTCCCGATCCACTCGAGGATCGCGCGCTTCACCGAGCGCGGGAAGGCCGCGAAGAAGGCGGCCGCCTTCGGCGTGCCGCGAAGGGCGCGCGCGAGGTCGGGCGGGATCGCGAGCCGCTCGACGGCATCGAGCTTCGTCCAGGAGCCGTCCCGCTTCGCCGCCTCGACCTTCGCGAGGCCCGCCGGCATCATCCGCCCCGCTGCCATGAGCCGCGCGACGAGCCGCTTGTTGACGCGCGACCACCCGGTGCCCGGCTTGCGCGGCGCGAACCACAGCATGCCCCGCTCGGCGTCGAGCGCACGGGGCAGGCTGTCCACCCACCCGAAGGCGAGCGCCTCCGCCACCGCCTCCTCGCGCGCCATCCGCGGCTTGCCCGTCGCAGCCTTCCACGAGATGAGCCAGACGCCGGCGCTGCGCTGGTGGTGACGGGCCAGCCACCGGCGCCAGGCCGCGCGCGTCGTCGCGTGGACGGCGTCGGCGGGCGGAAGGGCCGGCACTTCGCGCCGGCTGCGGGCGGGTCGTGGGGGCGTCGAGGCCTTGCGTGCGGTGCTCATGC
>JBAIWX010000097.1:0-25576 GCA_037916975.1 Gemmatimonadales bacterium | reverse complement strand
GGCGGGTGTCCCTAAGGACCCCGGCCCGCCCCGACCGCCACCACCCCGCCAGCTACTTCTTCTCGTCCACGATCTCGTAGTCGGCCTCGACCACGTCGTCCGGCTTCGGCTGGGCCGGCTCGCCCTGCGGCGCGCCCGCCTGCGGCTCCGAGGCCGCCCCCTGCGCCTGGTAGAGCGCCGCGCCGGCCGCGGAATAGGCGGCGTTGAGCTCGTCGAGCGCCTTGCGGATCCCCGCGGCGTCGCCGGTGCGGAGGGCCGCCTTGCCGCCCTCAACCGCCTGGTCGAGCCGGGTCTTCGCCTCGGCGGGGAGCTTCTCGACCCACTCCTTGGCGTCCTTCTCCACCTTGTACACCAGGCCGTCGAGCTGGTTGCGGGCCTCGATCTCCTCGCGCCGGGACTTGTCCTCGGCGGCGTGGGCCTCGGCCTGCTTCACCATCTTGTCGATGTCCGCGTCCGAGAGGCCGCTCGACGCCTCGATGCGGATCTTCTGCTCCTTGCCGGTCGCCTTGTCCTTCGCCGACACGTGCAGGATGCCGTTCGCGTCGATGTCGAAGGTCACCTCGACCTGCGGCATGCCGCGCGGGGCCGGCGGGATCCCGGTGAGCTGGAACTTGCCGATGGTCCGGTTGTCCGAGGCCATCTGCCGCTCGCCCTGCAGCACGTGGATCTCGACCGTGGTCTGGTTGTCCTCGGCGGTCGAGAAGACCTCCGACTTCCGCGTCGGGATGGTCGTGTTGCGCGGGATGAGCACGGTCGTCACGCCGCCCAGCGTCTCGATGCCGAGGGAGAGCGGGGTCACGTCGAGCAGGAGGACGTCCTTCACCTCGCCGCCCAGCACGCCGCCCTGGATCGCGGCGCCGATGGCCACGACCTCGTCGGGGTTCACCGACCGGTTGGGCTCCTTCCCGAAGAAGTCCTTCACGATCTGCTGGATCTTCGGGATGCGGGTCGAGCCGCCGACGAGGATCACCTCGTCGATCTGCTGCGGGGTGAGCCCCGCGTCCTTGAGCGCCTGCTGCATCGGCGGGATCGTGCGCTGGATCAGGTCGTCCACCAGCTGCTCGAACTTCGCCCGCGTGAGCGTCAGGTTGAGGTGCTTCGGGCCCGACGCGTCCGCCGTGATGAACGGCAGGTTGATGTCCGTGCTCGTGGTGCTCGAGAGCTCCATCTTGGCCTTCTCCGCCGCCTCCTTGAGGCGCTGGAGGGCCATCGCGTCCTTGGCGAGGTCGATCCCCTGGTCCTTCTTGAACTCCGCCACGAGCCAGTCGATGAGGCGCTGGTCGAAGTCGTCGCCGCCCAGGTGGGTGTCGCCGTTGGTGCTCTTCACCTCGAAGACGCCCTCGGCGAGCTCGAGGACGGAGATGTCGTACGTGCCGCCGCCCAGGTCGAAGACGGCGACCTTCTCCTCCTTCTTCTTGTCGAGGCCGTAGGCGAGCGCCGCCGCGGTGGGCTCGTTGATGATGCGGAGCACCTCGAGGCCCGCGATCTTCCCCGCGTCCTTCGTCGCCTGCCGCTGCGCGTCGTTGAAGTAGGCCGGGACGGTGATGACCGCCTTGTCCACGGGGTGGCCGAGGTAGTCCTCCGCCGTCTGCTTCATCTTCTGCAGGATCATCGCGGAGATCTCGGGCGGCGTGTACGTCTTGCCGGCGATCTCGACGGCCGCGAGCCCGCTCGTGCCCGAATCCACCTTGTACGGCACGCGCCGCGCCTCCTCGCCGACCTCGCCGAGGCGGCGACCCATGAAGCGCTTGATCGAGAAGATGGTCTGCTTCGGGTTGGTGATCGCCTGGCGCTTGGCCACCTGGCCCACCAGCCGCTCGCCGTCCTTGGTGAACGCCACGACGGACGGCGTCGTGCGCCCGCCCTCGGCGTTCGGGATCACGACCGGGTCGCCACCCTCCATGACCGCCACCACCGAGTTCGTGGTGCCGAGGTCGATCCCGATGATCTTGGAAGACGCCATGTGTGCTGACTCCTCACGTTGTCGTCGCGGCCGCCGGGGCGCCGCAGGGCCGCCCGGTCGGCACCGGCATCTCGTTGTGGCGCCGGTAGTTGGACTTCATGATGGCGGCAAAGCAAGCGCCGTACCCCAAAAAACTGCCGAAAAGGCAGGCGATCGGTAGGCAGGAGCGTCGCACGGTGCCGAGGGGGGCCTCGGGGGCGGCTGAAATGGCGCGGGAGTCCGGGGCGGTCGCCCCGCTTCCCCGACTCAGACCGCGCGCGCGAAGTGGCCGCGGGTGAAGGCGCCGCCCAAAAGGGTCCGGAGCGGGCGGGGGTCGGGGGTGCGCCCGGCGCGCAGGGCCTCGAGCGCCGTCCGGTAGTGGGCCGTGACCTCGGCGACCGGGTCGCCGGGGACGTTGAAGACGAGGCGGTAGCGCCGGAGCCCGTGCCGCCAGAGCGCGGGAAGGAACTCGGTGGCGTCAACCGGCCGCGAGTGGAGGAGCCGGTTCCGGCAGGCGGAGTCGGTGGCGACCGGGAAGACGTAGCCCGCCGGGTCGGTGAGCTCGACGTGGGTGTGTTTCTGCACGCAGAGGTCGCGGCAGGTAGTCGCGACCCGCTCGAAGGCGGCCGAGAGCACGCAGTGCTCGATGGTCATCCCTTCGGGCCGGCCGTAGGCGAAGACCTCGAAGCCGCGTCCCCGCCACGGCGCCGAGACCGCCGCCATCTCCTCGCCGGTGAGCTCGACGGAGAGGGTGATCCGCCGGGCGCCAAGCCCGAAGAGCAGGTCGGCGGTGTGCTGGTTGAAGCAGTTCACCGCGTAGTCCGCCACGACGTCCCGCCCCGCCCCGGCGAGCTCCGCGAGGAGCCCGACGTGTCCGGTCTGCACCGGGAGGCCGAGCGCGAGCCACTTGTCCACCGTCTTCCGCTCCTCGGGGCGGACGATCGTCGGCGTGCGGAGCCGGAGCGGGATGCCCCGCGCGGCGAGCCCCTCGGCGAGGGCACGCACGCGGGAGACGGGCGGCGTCGGGTGGCGGAGGAAGAGGTCGAGCACGACCTCGTCGGCGCCGGCGCCCGCGGCGGCCTCGGCGTCCTCGAGCCGCCACACCTCGGCGATCACGCGGCCCGGCTCGCCGGCGGGGTCGGCGGTGGGCTCGACGGGCGCGTCGAGCGCGAGCGCCTCGTCCACCGCCGCCGTGCGCCGGGCGCGCTCGGCGTCGTGCGCCCAGTCGCGCCGGACGAGGAGCTGGCGGACCGCCTCCTGGCGCAGGTCGTTGAGGATGCTCACGGGGAGGAAGAGGCCGGCCTCGAGTGCCGAGGTGTCGAGCGCCCCGAGGCGGTAGGGCGTGCCGCCGAGCCGGCCGAGCTGCTCGCGGAGCCGCGCCTCGTCGAGCGGGCGCTTCCCGGCCGGGGCGAGCGGGATCGGGCTCGCCACCGTGACCGTGTCGCCGTGCGCGGTGCAGGCGAGGGCGAGCGGCTCGCCCGAGCGTCCCCGCACGACGACGTCGAGCGGCGTGGCGGGCGCCGTGCCAGCCCGCTCGAGCGCGGCGAAGCTCGCGCGGGCCCGCTCGAGGAGGGCGGCGTGCGAGGAGCGCACGACGACCCAGCCGGCGGGGACGTCGGCCGCGGCGGGGATCGCCTGTGTCACGCGGCCCGGGGCCTCGCGCAGGGTGCGCACGCGCGTCACGGCGAAGCCCAGGTTCCCGCGCTGTGCCCCGCCGGGGTGCTCGAAGCCGAGGCCGTCCCCGGGGCCGACCGGCGCGGCGACCTCGACGACGAGCTCCTGTCCCTCGCGCCGCAGCACCCGCCCGAGCACGGCGCCCCGGTTGTCGGGCTGGTCGCGGGTGATGTAGTCGCGGCCGGCGCGGCCGCCGAGCATCCCGCCGGTGAAGCCGCGCGAGAAGATCTGCACGAGCGGCTGCATCTCCTGCGGGGTGGGCGGTACCCACGCGCCCTCGGCGAGGCGGTCCAGGAACCCGCGATAGGCACGCGTGACGGTGGCGACGTACTCGGGCTTCTTCTTCCGCCCCTCGACCTTGAGGCAGCCGATCCCGATCTCGGCGATGGCGTCGAGGTGCTCGCCCGCGGCGAGGTCCTTCGCGCTGATGAGGTAGCCGCGGTCGAGCTCGGCGCCGGTGTGCGCGTCGGCGAGGACGTAGTCCTTGCGGCACGACTGCGCGCAGGCGCCGCGGTTGGCACTCCGCTCCGAGATCATTCCCGACATGAAGCACTGCCCGGAGTAGGCGATGCAGAGCGCGCCGTGGATGAAGGTCTCGAGGCCGAGGTCGGGGACGGCGGCGCGGATCGCCCGGAGGTCGTCGAGGGTGTTCTCGCGCGCGAGGACGACGCGCTCGACGCCGAGGCGCTGGAGGACGCGGGCACCGGCGGGGTCGTGCACCGTCATCTGGGTGGAGCCGTGCACCTCGAGGCCCGGGTAGGCGCGCCGGATGAGCCGCACCGCGCCCAGGTCCTGCACGATCGCGGCGTCGATGCCGCGGTCGAGGCACTCCCCCAGGTGGAGCAGGGCGTCGCGAAGCTCGGCCGGCTTGAGGAGCACGTTGAACGTCAGGTAGACGCGCGCCCCGCTGGCACGGGCCAGGGCGCAGGCCTCGCCGAGCTCGTCCATGGTGAGCTGGGCCCCGTCGTCGCGGGCGTTGAACCGCTCGGCGCCCAGGTAGACCGCGTCGGCGCCGTTGGCCAGCGCGGCGCGGACGGCGTCGAGGGTGCCGGCGGGGGCGAGGAGCTCGGGGACCGGGCGCGTCATGGCGGCAAAGATAGCGTCCCGCCCCGATCATGAAGGCAACGGTGAAGGCGATCCCGTGGCGCCGTCCGCCGGCGGGGCCAAGATTCGGGCCGTCCCGCCCACCCACGACCGGACGCCGCGATGACGACGCACGCCCCCTACCACACGATCGGCCAGCAGTCGGGCCGCCGCTCCTGGGCCGAACCGTGGAAGATCAAGATGGTCGAGCCGCTCCGCATGACGGACGAGGCGCACCGGGCGCGCGCCCTCGCCGAGGCGGGGTGGAACACCTTCCTGCTCCGCTCGGCGGACGTCTACATCGACCTCCTGACCGACAGCGGCACGAGCGCGATGAGCGACCGCCAGTGGGCGGGGATGATGCTCGGCGACGAGGCCTACGCGGGGAGCGAGAACTTCTACCACCTCGAGGAGGCGGTCCGCGCGCACTACGGCTACCGGTACGTCGTGCCGACGCACCAGGGGCGCGGCGCCGAGCACCTGATCAGCAAGGCGGCGATCCGCCCGGGCCAGCTGGTGCCGGGCAACATGTACTTCACCACGACGCGGCTCCACCAGGAGCTCGCCGGCGGGACGTTCGTGGACGTCGTGATCCCCGAGGCGCACGACCCGGCGAGCCGGCACCCGTTCAAGGGTGACGTGGACCTCGAGAAGCTGGAGGCGCTGATCCGCCGGGAGGGACCGGACCGGATCGCGTACGTGAGCCTGGCGGGGACGGTGAACATGGCCGGGGGGCAGCCGGTCAGCATGGCGAACGTGAAGGCGCTGCGCGCGCTCTGCGGCCGGTACGGGGTGCGGCTCTTCCTCGACGCGACGCGCATGGTCGAGAACGCGTACTTCATCCAGGAGCGGGAGCCGGGCTACGCGGGGGTGCCGATCGCGGCGATCCTGCGGGAGTTCTGCGACCAGACCGACGGCGCGTGGATGAGCGCCAAGAAGGACAGCCTGGTGAACATCGGCGGGTGGCTCGCGGTGAACGACGCGGCGCTCTTCGAGGTGCTGGGCAACCTGGCGGTCGTGTACGAGGGGCTCCACACCTACGGCGGGCTCGCGGGGCGCGACATGGAGGCGCTCGCGATCGGGATCCGGGAGTCAGTGCAGGACGACTACGTCCGCGCGCGGATCGGGCAGGTGCGCTACCTGGGCGAGCTGCTCGAGAGCTGGGCCATCCCCATCGTGCAGCCGATCGGGGGGCACGCGATCTTCCTCGACGCGAAGCGCTTCTACCCGCACCTTCCGCAGGACGCCTTCCCGGCGCAGACGCTCGCCGCCGAGCTCTACCGCGACTCCGGGATCCGGAGCATGGAGCGCGGCATCGTGAGCGCGGGCCGGGATCCCGCCACCGGCGACCACCGGCGGCCAGCGCTCGAGCTCACGCGCCTCACGATCCCGCGCCGCGTGTACACGCAGGCACACATGGACGTCGTGGCGGAGGCGGTGAAGGCGGTGCACGACGCGCGGGCGCGCACGCGCGGCCTGCGGATGACCTTCGAGCCCGCCTACCTCCGCTTCTTCCAGGCCCGCTTCGCGCCGCTCGGCGACTGAGGCCGGCGCGTCACTCCGTCACGGGGCCGGCGGCCTGGCGCAGCCGGCCCTCGGCGTCGTCGGCGAGGGCGAGGTCCCCCGACTGCCGGGCGGCGGCGGCCAGCCCGAGAAGCGCGACGCGGCGCCCGGGCATGAGCTCGAGGGCGCGCGTGAAGGCGCGCACGGCCTCGGCGGGCCGGCCGTCGGCGAGGAGCCACTCGCCGAGGAGCTCGTGCGGGGGCTTCACCACGTCGGGCGGGCCGAACTCCATCGGGAGCGCGCCGAGGCGATCGCCCGCGGCCTGGAGCAGCGCGCGCGCCGTGTCCGTCCGGCCGTCGGCCCGGAGCAGCGCCGCGCGGAGCTCGTCGCCGAGGATGCCGGGGACCTCGGGGAGCCCGCCGAAGTCGCCGGGCGTGGCGCCGCGGAGGCTGTCGAGGGCGGCGGCGTGCCGCTCGGCGAGGGCGCGCTCGCCGCGCTGGAGGGCGGCGAAGCCCAGCGTGAAGCGGTCCGCCGCGCGCGGGTTGGTCGCGTCCGCCGGGACGGGGACCTCCCAGCCGAGCGCGGGGTCGTCCCAGCGCGCCGAGGCGAACACCTGCTGCGCGCGTGCCTGGGCGAGGTAGGCGAGGCGCCGCGGCCGCGGTGCGGCCGCCACGTGGTCGCGCAGCATCGCGAGTTCGGCGGCCGCGGAGTCGAGGCGGCCCAGCTGGAGCAGCCCGTAGTGGTGCCAGTAGGTGTAGTGACCCGGCTGCCAGCGGGACCGGTCGCTCCCGCTGGCGACGGCGTTCTGGGCGACGGTCTCGCGCCACATGCCGAGCGCGAGGAAGATGTGCGTCGTCATGTGCTGCGCGTGGTCCGCGCCGGGCGCGATGCGGGCATAGGCGCGGGCCGCGGCGAGGCCGAGCGGCGCGTGGACCGGGTCATCGAAGGCGTGGATCACGTAATGCGCGGCGCCGGGGTGGTCGGGGCGGCGCGCGAAGACGTCCAGCGCGATGGCGCCGGCCCGCATGTAGGCCGGCACGTTCCGCACCGCCTGGCTCAGGCTCATGATGGCGAGTGCGTCGAAGAGCTTCGCCTCGTCGTCCGCCGGGTAGTCGGCGGCGAGGCGGGCCATGGCGCGCTCGTAGAGCGTGTCGCGGAGGGGCTTGGGGCCCTCGCCGTAGAGCTGCTCGACCGCGGCCAGGTACGCGCGCTCCCGTGCGGTGCCGGCCTTCGCGCTCCGCGCCGCGGGCGTGGGGCCGAGGCGGGCGAGCACGGCGCGCGCCGAGTCGGGCGCCTGCTCGTTCCAGAGGCCGTGGTTGAAGGTCATCGCCTCGCCCCAGTAGGCCATCGCGAAGCCGGGGTCCTTCGCCTGCGCGGCGCGGAAGGCGGCGGCGGCGTCCTCGTACTCGAAGCTGTGGAGCAGGAGGAGCCCCCGGAGGAAGTCGGGACGCGCAGTGCGTGCCCCCGACGTCGGGAACTCCGCCGTGCCGAGGCGGGGGGCCTGCGCCGCGAGGGGGAGCGCGGCGAGCGAGAGCGCGAGGGCGGCGAGCGGGAGCTGGGGACGACGCACGGGCGTTCCTGGTGGCTGGGGGGCGGAAGCGGGCGCGCCGGCGTGCCCGCGACGGTCACGTGGCGCCGGACGGGAACTTATGGCGCGGCCCCGGTGCCGGCCATCGTGCGCCTTGCGGCCGTCCCGCCGGCCGCCACATTCCGGCCATGACCCACGACACGCACCTTCAGGCGGCCCTCGAGGCCGCGCAGCTGGGTGGCCGCCTCGCGCTGCGCCACTGGCGGCAGGGCATCCTCACCGAGTGGAAGGCCGACGGCTCGCCCGTCACCGCCGCGGACCGGGCCGCCGAGACGGCGATCCGCGAGTGGGTGGCGGAGCGCTTCCCGGGCGACGGCGTCCTGGGGGAGGAGTTCGGCGAGTCGCCGGGGACGACCGGGCGCCGCTGGCTCATCGACCCGATCGACGGGACCAAGGCCTTCGTGGCCGGCGTGCCGCTCTGGGGGAGCCTCGTCGCGGTGATGGAGGGCGACCGCGTCCTCGCGGGGGCCGCGAGCTTCCCGGCGGTGGAGGAGCACGTGGCGGCGGCGCCCGGGGCCGGCTGCTGGCACAACGGCTCGCGCGCGGCGGTCTCGCGCACCTCGGCCCTCGCGCGCGCCACCGTCTGCACGACGGACCTGAGCGGCTTCCCGGACGCGGCGCGCCGCGCGGGGTGGGACGCGCTCGCGCACCGGGCGCGGGTGAGCCGCACGTGGGGGGACTGCTACGGCTACCTGCTCGTCGCCACGGGGCGCGCCGAGGCGATGCTCGACCCCGTGCTCAACCCGTGGGACGGCGCCTGCATGCAGCCGATCATCGAGGAGGCGGGCGGGGTCTTCACCGACTGGTCGGGGCGGGCCACGGCGCTCGGCGGGAGCGCGGTGGCGACGAACGGCGGGCTCGCCGACGAGGTCCGCGCCGTCCTGGCGGCGGCCGCCCGCTAGGGCAGGCGTCAGACGACGCGGAGGAGTGGCGCCTGCCCGAGGGCGGCGCCGGCGAGGAGCCGATCCACGTCGGCGGCGGGGAGCGGGGGCGCGAAGAGGTAGCCCTGGCCGAGCCGGCAGCCGAGGTCCACGAGCGCGGCCCGCTGCTCGGGGGTCTCGATGCCCTCGGCGATGGTGGCGAGGCGCAGCGTGTCGCCGAGGCCGATGATCGCGCGCGCGAGCGCGGCGCGCTCGCCGCCCACGCCCACGTCCTCGATGAACGGGCGGGCGATCTTGAGCGTGTCGATCGGGAAGCGCTGCAGGTAGCTGAGGGACGAGTAGCCCGTCCCGAAGTCGTCGATGGCGAGCCCCACGCCGAGCGTCTTGAGGTCGCGCAGCCGCTCGAGCACCCCGGCGGTGTGCTGCATGAGCACGCTCTCGGTGATCTCGAGGACGATCGCCCCGGGCTCGATGCCCGCCGCCACGAGCGCCGCGCGCGTGTCCTCCACCACGTCCGCGTCGAGGAGCTGGCGCCCCGAGACGTTCACCGCCACCGTGAGCCCGCGGCCGGGGTACGCGCGGCGCCACCGGACCGCCTGCCGGCAGGCCTCCCGCAGCATCCACTGGCCCACGCGTGTCACGAGCCCGGTCTCCTCGGCGAGCTGGATGAACTCCTGCGGGCCGAGCAGGCCCCGGCGCGGGTGCCGCCAGCGGACGAGCGCCTCGAGGCCGGTCACGTGGCCGCTCGCGAGGTCCACGACCGGCTGGTAGTGGGCCTCGAGCTGCCCGCTGTCGAGCGCGGTGCGGAGCGCCGCCTCGAGCTCGAGGCGCTCCCGCACGTCGGCGTACATGTGGGCCTGGTAGGTCGCGCAGCGCCCCTTCCCGCCGCGCTTGGCGGTGTACATCGCCATGTCGGCGTTGCGGAGCACGTCGTCGGCGGTCTCCTCCCACGCCGCCGTGGCGAGGCCGATGCTCGCGCTCACGAACACCTCCGTCCCCGCGAGCACGAACGGCTGCGCCATCGCCGCCATGAGGCGATCGACGAGGGCCGCCTCGTCGTCGGGCCCGGTCATCTCCTCCACGAGGATCGCGAACTCGTCGCCGCCCAGCCGCGCCACGGTGTCGGCGGCGCGGGCGCAGGAGCGGAAGCGCTCGGCGGCCGCGACGAGGAGCCGGTCGCCCTCGGCGTGGCCCAGGCTGTCGTTCACCTTCTTGAAGTCGTCGAGGTCCACGAACAGCACCGTGATGCCGCGGTAGCGCCGCCGGGCGAGCGCGAGCGCGTGGCTCACGCGGTCCCGGAAGAGCGCCCGGTTGGCGAGGCCGGTGAGCGGGTCGTGGAAGGCCTGGTGCAGGAGTTCCTGCTCGAGGCGCCGGCGCTCGCTCACGTCGCGCACGTTGAGCACGACGCCCTGCACCGCCGGGTCGTCCAGCAGGTTGGTCGCCGTCACCTCGGCGTGGAGCGGCGCGCCGTCCGGCTGGATGAAGCGCCACTCGGCCGCCGGGTGCACGCCGGCCCGGCCGACCACCTCGCGCAGGAACCCGCCGGTCCGGTCGCGGTCGTCGTGCGGGACGAGGCCGGTCACGTCCCGCTCGAGGAGCCGCTCCGGGTCGTAGCGGAGCACCCGGGCCGCCGAGGGGCTCGCGTACCGGATGATCCGCGCGCGGTCCACGACGAGGATCACGTCCGAGGCGTGCTGCACGAGCGAGCGGAAGCGCGCGGCGTTCTGCCGCGCCGTCGCCTCCGCCAGCAGGCGCACGTTCTGGCGCACGGCGAGCACCTGGCGGACGAGCACCAGGCAGGTGCTCGCGACCGCCGCGAGGGCGAGCGGCCCCACCGGCGTCGTCCAGTGCCGCACGGTCGCGAAGAGCAGCACGGCGAAGGTGGCACCGACCGCGAGGTAGGGAAGCGGGCTCAGCGGGTGCGCGCCGTCGGCCTCTCCCACCGGCTCGCGCCACGCCACCGGGTCCCGCCGGTAGAGTTCCGCGCTCGCCACCAGCAGCAGGTAGGAGAGCAGGTAGGCTGCGTCGGTCCAGGCGGCGCTCCGTGCGTTCGTCTCCGCCTGGACGAGGCCGAAGGCGAGGTCGCCGACGATGCTGACGAGCATCCCGGCGACGAGCAGCCGGAAGGCGGTGCGGTTCCCGTCGATCGGCTTCCGCAGGAGCACGGTGGTGATGCCGAGGAGGAGCAGCAGGTCGGCGAGCGGGAACGCGAAGGCGAGCAGCGACTCCACCGCGCCCGTGCTCTGCGCCGCGGTCGGGCGGACCGCGAAGAACCAGATCAGCACGCCGCCGCCGGTGAGCACCATGGCAGCGTCGAGGACGAACTTCCACCACTCGAGGCTCAGGCGGCGGCTGAGCGGCAGCGCGAGCAGCGCCGCGAGCATGAGTGCGACGTCGGCGAGGTAGAAGGCGTCCGCCGGCGAGACGGGCGGCGTCGCGTCGCGCGCGACCAGGAACCAGACGGAGATGCAGTTCCCGACGAAGACGGCGAGCGAGGCGAGGGCGAGGAGCCGGAGCGCGCGCCGCGTGCCCGGGGCGAGCTCCGGGTTCCGCGCGGCGAGCGCGTTGAGCCCCGCGACCAGCAGGTTGAGCGGCATGAACGCCACGTTGCCCACGAGGCCGCGGAGCTCCTCGCCGCCCCACCCGGTCCGCTCCCAGCAGAGGTACGCGAGCCCGTAGAGCGCCGCGGCGAGCGTCCATGGGCCGACGGCGCGCCCATCCCGGCGGGAGGCGCTGGCGGCGGGCTCGACGACGAAGGGCATCCTGCCTCGGGGCGAAGGGCAACGCGCCGCGATCTCGCGAAACGCAAGGCCGCGGCGGGCGATCGGACGTTATCGTGCAAGGATGTGCAAGACCTCTGCCAGCGCCGGAGGGCGCCAAGGTCTTGCCGGGCAATCGCTTGGGGAGCGGGAGCGATGAAACCGGACGCCCTCGGTCGGACGGCGTCGGCGGGAAGGGGTGGGCTTATATTCTCACCCCATGTTCCCGCTCCGCGACCACAACCCGACGCTCCGGACACCGGTCGTCACCTATGCCCTGATCGGGCTCAACGTGCTCGTCTGGGTGGTGGTGCAGGGCATGGGCGCCGACCCGGAACTTCCCGCCTCGGTGTGCCGGCTCGGCCTCATCCCGGGGGAGCTGCTGGGGCGGATCCCCGCCGGCACGACGATCCCCGCCGGGGGCGGTCATGCGTGCGTCATCGAGGCGACCCCGGGCTGGTTCACGCCCCTCACCTCGATGTTCCTGCACGGGAGCTGGATGCACATCATCGGCAACATGTGGTTCCTCCACGTCTTCGGGAACAACGTCGAGGACTCGATGGGCCGCGTGCGCTTCCTGCTCTTCTACGTCCTCTGCGGCCTCGCGGCGGCGTTCGCCCAGGTGGCGGCCGACCCGTCGAGCGGCCTGCCGATGGTGGGGGCCTCCGGCGCGATCGGCGGCGTCATGGGCGCCTACGTGATGCTCTATCCGCGCGTCCGCATCGACCTGCTCGTCTTCCTGTTCATCTTCGTGACCACGGTCGCCGTGCCCGCCTACCTCATGCTCGGCTACTGGTTCCTGCTGCAGCTCCTCGGTGGATGGGCGACCGCCGGGTCGGAGCAGGGCGGGACCGCGTTCTGGGCGCACGTCGGCGGCTTCCTGGCCGGCGTCCTGCTCGTCGTCCCGTTCCGGCAGCGCGCGCTCGTCGAGGCGCACCGGCAGGGTGCCGAATACGTCCGGCGGTGGCTCGGTGCGGGCGCTCGCTGAGGCGGCGGCCGCGCTCGTCGCGGTCGGTGACGTCCCCCCGGCGCCTGCCGGTGCGGTGCCGGCGTGGCTCGCCCCGCTCGCGGCCCGGCCCGGTCTCGGTGCGTGCATCGACCACACCCTGCTCAAGCCGGAGGCGACCGCCGTGGACGTCGATCGCGTCGCGGACGAGGGGCGCGCGCTGGCCGTCGCGGCGGTCTGCGTGAACGGCGCCTGGGTCGCGCGCGTGACGGCGCGCCTCGCGGGGAGCGGCGTCGCCACGGCGGCGGTGATCGGCTTCCCCCTCGGGGCCATGGCCTCGGGTGCCAAGGCCGACGAGACGCGCCGCGCCGTCGCGGAGGGCGCGACCGAGATCGACATGGTGCTCGCGCTCGGTCTCGCGAAGGCGGGGGCGTGGGAGGCGGCCGGCGAGGACATCGCGGCGGTGGTCGGCGCGGCAGGAAGCGCACGGGTGAAGGTCATCCTCGAGACGGCGGCGCTCACGCCGCTCGAGATCGCCTGCGCGTCGCTCGTCTCGGTGGAGGCCGGCGCCGCCTTCGTGAAGACCTCGACGGGCTTCCATCCGGCCGGTGGGGCGACCGAGGCGGCCGTGCGCCTCATGCGCCGGGCCGTGGGGACCCGCGCCGGCGTGAAGGCGTCCGGCGGCATCCGGAGCGGGGACGCCGCGCTGCGCATGCTCGCGGCCGGTGCGGACCGCCTCGGCACCTCGAGCACGCTGCAGTTCACCGGGCTCGTCGGACCCGGCGCACCGACCCTTGCCGACCTCCTGGTCCGGCCGCTCCCCGAGCCCGGTTCCCCCTCCGCCGCCAGCTACTGAGCCTGCCCGGGCGTCGGCTCGCCGCCTCCCCCGTTCCGCCTCCAGCCGACCGGTCCGCCTGCCGATAACCCTCCCGAACGGAGGGCGAATCCCGCCTTCCCGGGACCCCAGCCCCCGGGGATCAGTGGATGGAGCAGCGACAGGCGACCGGTTCGACGCTCGGCCACCCCGACGACCCCGCCGTGGCGACTGACACGCGCCAGGTGCTCCGCCCGGTGTTCGAGCGTGCCAACCAGATCATGCGCGCGCTCCTCGTCGGCCTCTCGCTCGCCGCCGGGGTGATCGTGGCCCTGCGGCCCGCCTCCGGGCGCCTCGTGGGCGGGTTGGCGACGGCGGCCGTGGCCGTGCCGTGCGCCGCGGGCTTCTGGTTCGCCTCCCGGGCCTGGCCGCACCGGCGCGGCACGCGCCTCCTTGCCGGGCTCGCCATCCAGGCCCTCGCCCTCCTCTTCGCGTGGCTCCTGCCCCATGAGCCCGGCGTCGGGTCGTTCTTCTTCCTCGGCACGACGCTGCTGCTCCTCTACGAGGACTGGCTGGTGCTGTGGCCCGGCACGCTGCTGCTCGCGGTGCATCACCTGTGGGTGGCGACGGCGCTCGACCAGGCCACGCGGGCGGCCCTGTTCTGGGGCCCGGCGCGGGCCGACGGGGACCTCGCCGCGCTCCTCGCCGTCCGGGTCGCGGAGGCCGCCTTGTGCAGCCTGGCGGCGCTGCACCTGCGGCGGCAGACGCTCCGGGCCGCGGCCGAGGAGCACCGTCGCACCGAGCAGGCGGAGGCGCTCGCCCGGGCACGGGCCCGCGCGGAGCGGACCGAGGAGCGGCTCGGCGCGAGCGAGGCCTGGTTCCGCAGCCTGATCGAGAACGCGTCCGACCTCGTGACCGTGCTTGGTCTCGACGGGACGATCCGCTACGCGAGCCCCTCGTGGAAGCGTGTCCTCGGCCACGAGCCCGCCGCGCTCGAGGGCCGGCGCGGCAACGACTTCCTGCATCCCGAGGACCATGCGGAGACCCGCCGCCGCCTGCGGGCCCTGCCCGACGGCCGGGACGACGGCCGGCTCTCGGTCGTCCGCTTCCGCCACGCCGACGGGTCGTGGCGCACCTTCGAGGTGACCGCCGCGCTGGTGAGCGATCCCGCCGGCGCGCGCGTCGTGGTCACGCACGCGCGCGACCTGACCGAGCGGCAGGCCGCGGAGGCGGCGCTCGCCGAGACGCGGCGCTTCTTCGAGCGCGTGACGACGCAGGCGCCGTACGTGATCCACGTCTTCGACCTGCGGGCGCGCCGCCCGATCTACGTGAACGGCGCGGTGGAGCCGACGCTGGGCTACACCCCGGCGGAGGTCCTCGCGCTGGGCGAAGGCCTCCTCGCGGCCATCGTCCACCCCGACGACGTGGCCGCCATGGACGCCACGTTCGCCGCGCTCGCCGCGTCCGCGGAGGACGACGTGCAGGTCCTCCACTACCGCAGCCGCCACCGCGACGGCACGTGGCGCTGGATGAAGGCGCGCATGACGGTCTTCCGTCGCGACGAGGCCGGGCGGCCCTGCGAAGTCCTCGGCTTCGAGACCGACGTCACCGAGCGGCACCGCGCGGAGGAGGCGCTGGAGCGCAGCGAGGCGCACCTGCGCGAGGCGCAGCACATCGCCCGCATCGGCTCCTGGTCCTTCGACTTCGCGGCAGGCGCGGTCACCTGGTCGGAGGAGACCCACCGCATCTTCGGCGTCCCGCCGGAGCGCGGGGCGTGGAGCTACGAGGAGGTGCTCGCGCACTACCTGCCCGACTCGGCGGCCCGGCTGGCGGCGGCGGTGGAGCGCGCGATCGCCGACGGCACGCCGTACGATCTCGAGCTCGACGCGCGGCTCGACGACGGGCGGCTGATCCACGTCTTCGGGCGCGGCACGGCGGTGCGGGACGCCGCGGGGCGCGTCACGAGCCTGACGGGGACGGTCATGGACGTGACTGAGCGCCGCCGCGGCGAGCGGGAGCGGCAGGAGCTCGCGGAGCGGCTCGAGCTTGCGACGGCCGCGATGGGCCTGGGCGTCTGGAGCTTCGACCTCGTCGCCAACGAGATGGTCGCCACCAATGCGCAGCACGCGGCGCTCTACGGGCTGCCGCCGGGCGAGCGGATCCACCTCGCGCGCTGGCGCCGGCTCGTGCACCCGGACGACCTCCCCGCCGTGGACGCGGCGGCGCGCGTCACGGCCGAGACGGGAGCGGACTTCCGGGCCCAGTTCCGGGTCCGGCTGCCGGACGGGCGCACCCGCGTGATCGCATCGCACGGGCGCCCGGAGCGTGACGCCGACGGGCGGGTGGTGCGGCTGGTCGGCCTCGACATCGACATCACCGAGCGCGTGAGCCAGGAGGCCCGGCTGCGCCTCCTCTCGTCGGTGGCCGAGCGCTCCATCAACGCGATCCTGATCACGGACCCGGAGCAGCGGATCGTCTACTGCAACCCCGCCTTCGAGGCGATCTCGGGCTACCGGCTCGAGGAGCTCGAGGGGCAGCGGCCGGGGCCCGTGCTGCAGGGGGCCGAGACGGACCCCTCGGCCAAGGCCCGCCTCCGCGCGGCGATCGCGGCCCGCAAGCCGATCAGCATCGAGCTCCGCAACTACCACAAGTCGGGGCGCCCGTACTGGGTCGAGATGCACATCTCGCCGGTGTTCGACGACCGCGGCCGCTGCACGCACTTCATCGCGGTGGAACTCGACGTCTCGGAGCGCTGGCAGGCGGCCGAGGAGCTGCAGCGCACCTCCGAGCGGCTGCGCGCGGTGCTCGACCACGCCCCGCTCGCCATCGTGAGCCTCGACCCGCAGGGCCGCGTGCTGAGCTGGAACCCGGCGGCGGAACGGATCTTCGGCTGGCCCGCGGAGGCGGTGCTGGGCATCGAGATCCCGAACATCCCGGCCGACCGCCGGGCCGAGTACCGGGAGATGCTGACACGGGTGTGGGGCGGCGAGAGCATCCTGGGCTGCGAGACGGTGCGCCAGCGCGCCGACGGGGGGCTCGTGGACGTGTCGCTCAACGCGGCCCCGGTGCGTGACCGCGACGGGCGCGTGGCCTCCGTCGTGTACGCCTACCTCGACATCAGCGAGGGGAAGCGCCAGCAGCGCGCCCTCGAGCGCTACACCGCCGAGGTGGAGGAGAGCCGGTCGCTGGCGGAGGCACAGGCGCAGGAGCTCGCCGGGCTCGCCGAGCAGCTGGTCGTGGCGCGCAACGCGGCGCTCGACTCGGTGCGGCTCAAGTCGGAGTTCCTCGCCAACATGAGCCACGAGATCCGCACGCCGATGAACGCGATCATCGGCTTCACCGAGCTCCTCCTCGACATGCCGCTGGGCGCGACCGAGCGGGACTTCGTCGAGACGATCCGCGGCGCCGGCTACAGCCTGCTCACCATCATCAACGACATCCTCGACTTCTCCAAGATCGAGGCCGGCCGCCTCGAGCTCGACCCGCGGCCGGTGGACCTGCGCGCGGCGGTGGACGAGGCGGTGGCGCTGCTCGTCCCCCGCGCCCGTGGCAAGGGCCTGGAGCTCGTCGTCCGCTGGCTGGAAGGGACGCCGACGGGCGTGCAGGTGGACGACGGCCGCTTCCGGCAGGTCCTGACCAACCTCACCGGGAACGCGATCAAGTTCACCGAGCAGGGCCACGTCCTCGTGGAGGTCTCGGCCGGGCCGGCGGGCCCGGGGCGGGCGCGCTACCGGGTGGCGGTCGAGGACACCGGGATCGGCATTCCCGCCGACAAGCTCGAGCACGTCTTCGGGAAGTTCACGCAGGCGGACGGCTCCACCAGCCGGCGCTACGGCGGCACCGGGCTCGGCCTCGCGATCTCGCGGCAGCTGGCCGAGCTGATGGGCGGGACCCTGACGGTGACGAGCGAGCCGGGCCGCGGCAGCCGGTTCGTGCTCGAGGTCGAGCTCGGGCTCGCGCCCGAGGCCGCGGCGGCCGCGCCGGCGGCGACGTGGCGGGGCACGCCCCCGCGCGCCCTCGTCGTGGAGGAGCGGCTCGTGGCGGCGCAGGCACTCCGCGAGGAACTGCAGGCCGCGGGGCACGCCGTGGACGTGGCGCCGGCGTGGGAGGTGGCCCTCGACCGGCTGGGTGAGGCCGCCGCGCTCGGGCAGCCGTACGGGATCGTGTTCGTGGACTGGCAGGTGCCCGCGCAGCTCGGGGCGGAGTTCCCGCGGCTGGTCCGCCAGACCCCCGCGCTGGCCGCCGCGAGCCTCGTGGTCACCGCCTCGCTCGACCAGCGGGAGGCCGCCCTCCGCCTCGGCGGGCTCGGGATCACCGGCTGCGTCGTGAAGCCGGTGCAGCGGCTGCAGCTCGCCGAGGAGCTCGCGCGGCTGGCGAGCGCCGTCCCCGCCGCCGAGACGCCGGCCCCGGCCGCCCCGGCGCCGCTCGCGGCCGCCGACGTGCCCGTGCTCCGCCGCGTGCTGCTGGTCGAGGACAACCCGGTGAACCAGCAAGTGGCGCGCGAGCTGCTGCGGCGGGCCGGGTGCGCGGTGGACCTCGCGGAGCACGGCGAGGAGGCGGTGCGCCTCGCCACCGCGCGGAGCTACGACGTCGTGCTCATGGACTGCCACATGCCGGTGATGGACGGCTTCACGGCGACCGCGCGGATCCGCGCGGGGGAGGCGGAGGCGCCGGGGCGCCCGCGGACGCCGATCGTGGCGCTCACCGCGAGCGCGCTGAGCGAGGACGAGGCGCGCTGCCGCGCCGCGGGGATGGACGACTTCGTCACGAAGCCGGTGCGGAAGCAGGCGCTGCTCGAGGCCCTCGAGCGCTGGGCCCCGCTCGCGGCCGGCGACGCGGCCGCGGGGTGAGCGTCAGGCGGCGAGGTGGACGGCGAGGCCGGTGGTGACCGCGATCGCCTGGCCGACGAGCACGTCCCCGGGGTAGTGCACCCCGAGCACCACGCGCGAGCATCCCACCAGGAAGGCCACCGGCAGCAGCACCAGCCCCGCGAGCGGGAAGGCGAGGGCGTAGGCGAGCGCCACCGCCAGCGCCGCCGTGGCGTGCCCCGAGGGGAAGGAGAAACGGTCCGGCTCGGCGACGAGGGCGGCGATCGGGAGTCCGCGCGAGGGGCGGGGCCGTCCCACCGTCCGCTTCACCGCCTGCACCACGAGGTGCGAGACGGCGAGGCTCACGCACGCCTCGCGCGCGGCCCCGGCGAGCGCCCCGCCGGCGACGAGCGGCAGGAGGGCGGCGAGGACGCTGCTCGCGGTGCCGCCCAGGTGGGTGAGCGCCGCCCAGGCGCGGCGCGAGGGCAGCGCCGAGCCGGCGTCGAGCGCCCAGCGGGCGAAGAGCGCGCGGTCGCGCGCATCGAGGCGGCTGAGGAGGACCCGCATGCTGCCGAAGCTGGCGGGTCGCTGTCAGGACGGTGTGTCACGGCTGCAACGATTCCGTGACGGCCGGCGGGCGCCGGGCTCAGGCGGCGGTGATCGCCACCTCGCGGCCGATGAGCTTCGCGAGGACATCGCTCTTCCGGCTCGCGCCCCAGATGTCGAGCGAGAGGTCGGCGCCGGCGAGGCGGGGGCTCGCGCGGATCAGGAGGCGCTCGTCGTCGAGCGCGACGGTCACCCGCTCCACGAGCGCGGTGTGCCCGCGGTCGAGGCCGTCGGCGACGCGGAGCAGCGCGGCCACGCGGCGGACCACCTGCTGGTCGTCGGCCGGGAGGGCGGCGAAGGCCTCGTGCTTCTTCTTGGGCCCGCTGCGGCGGTGGTAGCGGCTCGCGAGCGCGACGAGGTGCCGGTCGCGCGCGGAGAAAGGGAGGCGCTCCGCGTGCATCAGCAGCTGGTAGCTGTGCTTGTGGTGGCTCCGGTAGCTCACGAGCTGCCCGACGTCGTGCAGGAGCGCCGCCGCCTCGAGGATCGCCCGCTCGCCGGGGCCCGCGCCGAGGGCCTCGCCCAGCTGGTCGAAGAGCTGCAGCGCGAGGAGCCGCACCTGCTCCACGTGGCGCCGGTCGCACTGGCAGCGGTCCACGAACTCCCGGATGAGCCGGAGCGGGTCCTGTCCCGCCGGGGCCGACGTGCCGGCCATCTCGAGGAGGAGCCCCTCGCGCAGCCCGAAGGCGCTCACCGTCACGCCCCGCGCATCGGTCAGGTCGAGGAGCTCGGTGGTGACGGCGAGGCCCGCGAGGATGATGTCGGCGCGCTCGGGGTTGAGGCCGACCACGTTCCGGCGCTGCTCCGCCGACTTGGTGCAGAGCCACTCGAGGAGCGCTTCCGCCTCGCCGGTGAGGACGTGGGTGCCGTGGATGCTGTCCGGCACCGGGCGGCCCTGCCGGGCCTCCGCCATCCGGCCGAGGTTGGTGAACGTCCCGCCCGACCCGATGACCGCCGCTCCCGCCCACTCGCGCCATGGGAGCGCCTTCTTGAGCAGGCGCCGCACGTCCTTGCGGAGGTCCGCGACGGCCTTCCGCGGGTCCTTCCGGCCGGCGAGGTGGGTCTCGGTGAGGCGCACCGCGCCGAGGGGGAGCGAGCGGGTCGCCTCGACGAGGCCGTCCACCCCGCCGATGAGCTCGAGGGAACCGCCGCCGATGTCGGCGACGAGGGCGCGCGCGCCGTCGAGGCGGAAGTGGTGCGCCACGGAGCGCCAGGAGAGGCGCGCCTCGGCGTCGGCGTCGATGATGCGGAGGGGGATGCCGAGCTCGCGGTTGACGCGCTCGACGAAGGCCTCGCCGTCGGCGGCCTCGCGCACGGCGGCGGTCGCGACGGCGGCGAGCCGGCGGACGCCCCGCCGCTCGGCGACGGTCTTCATGCGGGCGAGCGCGGCGAGGGCACGGTCCACCGCGGCGGGGTCGAGGCGCCCGGTGGCGGCGACGCCGCGGGCGAGCCGGGGCTGGTCCTTCACCTCGTCGATGACGAGGAGCCCGGCGACCGGGTCCACCTCGGCGACGAGGAGGCGGATCGAGTTGGAGCCGACGTCGAGCGCGCCAAGGCGCTCGCGGGGCGGCGCCTCGCTCCCCGGGACGCCGAGGGGCGCGGCGCCGGCGGTCACTCGGGGGCCAGGAGGCGGGCGGCCGAGGGGCGGTCCTCGCCCCGGTCCTCGGCGTGGTGCTTGATGGACTTCCCCTCGACGAGGAAGACCACGTCCTCGCCGATGTTCGTGGCGAGGTCGGCGACGCGCTCGAGGTTCCGGCTGACGAGGAAGAGCTCCATCCCGGCGCTGATGTTGTGCGGGTCCTCCATCATGTGCGTCAGGAGGATGCGGAACACCGAGCGGTGGAGGGCGTCCACCTTGTCGTCGCGGAGGCACACCTCGCGGCCGGCGGCGGCGTCGCCGCGGATGAACGCCTCGAGGGCGTCGGAGAGCATCTCGCGGGAGAGCCGCGCCATCTCGACGATCTCGGGCTCGGGCGCGATGGCGCGCGCCTCCGCGAGGCGGGCGGCGGACTGCGCGATGTTCACCGCGTGGTCCCCGACGCGCTCGAGGTCGTTGGCGATCTTGAGCGCGGCGGTGAGCATGCGGAGGTCGCGCGCCATCGGCTGCTGGAGGGCGATCAGGCGCACGCAGTGCTCCTCGATCTCCATCTCCATGTTGTCGATGGTCCGGTCGTTCCGGATCACCTGCTGCGCCTTCTCGCCGTCGCGCGCGAGGTGCGCGTCCACCGCGAGGCCGAGCGCCGCCTCCGCCTCCCCCGACATGGTGAGCAGCCGGACCTTCACGGCGCTCAGCTCGTCGTGGAAGTGGCGGTGGGTCTCGAAGCTCATCCGAACCTCCCGGTGATGTAGGCCTCCGTGCGCGGGTCGGCCGGCGTGGTGAAGAGCTTCTCGGTGCCGGTGAACTCGACCAGTTCGCCGCGGTCGAAGAAGCCGGTGACGTCGGAGACGCGCGCGGCCTGCTGCATGTTGTGCGTCACGATCACGATCGTGTAGGACCGCTTGAGGTCGTGGATCAGCTCCTCGATCCGCTGCGTCGCGATCGGGTCGAGCGCCGAGCACGGCTCGTCCATGAGCAGCACGTCGGGCTGGTTCCCGAGGGCGCGCGCGATGCAGAGCCGCTGCTGCTGGCCGCCCGAGAGCCCGGTGGCCGGGGCGTCGAGCCGGTCCTTCACCTCGTCCCAGAGGGCCGCCTGGCGGAGGCACCGCTCCACGAGGTCGGGGAGGTCCCGCTTCGGCACGAGCGCGTTGAGCGCCGGCCCGTACGCCACGTTGTCGAAGATCGACTTCGGGAACGGGTTGGGGCGCTGGAAGACCATCCCCACGCGCTGGCGCAGCGTGACGAGGTCGGTGCCCGGCGCGAAGACCGACACCCCGTCCACCCGGATCTCGCCCTGGTGCCGCGCCCCGGGGATCAGGTCGTTCAGGCGGTTCACCGAGCGCAGGAAGGTGCTCTTCCCGCACCCCGAGGGCCCGATGATCGCCGTGACCGCGCGCCGGGGGACGTCGAAGCTGATGCCCTTGAGCACCTCCCGCCCGCCGTAGGCGAAGCGGAAGTCGCGCACCTCGACGGCCGGCGCGCCGCGCTCGGCGGGCGCCGGCGCCTCCCCCCGGCGGGCGAAGGTGGCCTTCGAGACCTGCAGGAGCGGCGGGGGCTGCCGCACGGCGGTGGTCATCCGAACCGTCCCGTGATGTAGGCCTCGGTCTGCTCGTTCCGCGGCGCGGTGAAGATCTCGCGCGTGGGGCCCGTCTCGACCATCGTGCCCATGTAGAAGAACGACGTCGTGTCGGACACGCGGGCCGCCTGCTGCATGTTATGCGTCACGATGATGATCGTGAAGTCCCGCTTGAGCTGGTAGACCAGCTCCTCGATGCGCTGCGTGCCCTGCGGGTCGAGCGCCGAGGTGGGCTCGTCGAGCAGGACCACGTCGGGTGCCGGCGCCACCGTGCGCGCGATGCAGAGGCGCTGCTGCTGGCCGCCGGAGAGCGCCGTGGCGCTCTGGCGCAGCCGGTCCTTCACCTCGTCCCACAGCCCCGCCAGGCGGAGCGCCCGCTCCACCGCCTCGGCCAGGCTCGCCGCGGAGCGGCGCCCGTCCACCCGGAGCCCCGCCGCCACGTTATCGAAGATGGACATGGTCGGGAAGGGGGTCGGCTTCTGGAAGACCATCCCCACCCGGCGCCGGAGCGCGATCGGGCTCACCCGCGGCCCGTAGATGTCCTCGCCGTCGAGCAGCACCCGGCCGGTGATCCAGCCGTGCTCGGAGAGCTCGTGCATCCGGTTGAGGGTGCGCAGGAAGGTGCTCTTCCCGCACCCCGACGGGCCGATCAGCGCGTGCACCTGGTTCGGTGCGAAGCGCAGCGAGACGTTCTTGACCGCCGTCAGCTTCCCGTACATCGCGGAGAGCTTGTCGGTCTCGAGCCGGGGCCGCACCGCCGGCGGGGCCGCGAGCGTCGCCTCAGCCATTGAGCGCCGCCGAGCGGCGGAGCGCGAGGCGCGCCCCGAGGCTGAGCACGAAGACGAGCCCGATGAGGACGAGCGCGGCGGCCCACGCGTTCCGGTGCCACTCCTCGTAGGGGCCCGTGGCGTAGACGAAGACCGTCTGCGGGAGCGAGGCGAGCGGCGCGTTGAGCTTCGTGCTCAGGTACTGGCTGCCGAGCGCGGTGAAGAGGAGCGGCGCCGTCTCCCCGGCCACGCGGGCCACCGCGAGGAGCGCCCCGGTTACGATCCCCGGCAGGGTCGTCATGAGGACGATCTGGAGCGTCGTGCGCCAGCGCGGGTAGCCCAGCGCGAGCGCCGCCTCGCGGAGCGAGTGCGGCACGAGCTTGATCATCTCCTCGGTGGTGCGGAGCACCATCGGCACCATGAGGATCGCGAGCGCCACGCTCCCCGCGAAGCCGGAGAAGTGCTTCTGCGTCGCGACGACCCACGTCCAGACGAAGACGCCGATCACGATGGACGGCGTCCCGTTGAGCACGTCCGCCACGAACCGCGTCGCCCACGCGAGGCGGCTCGACCCGTACTCCGCGCAGTAGATGCCCGCGCCGATCCCGACCGGGATGCCGATCAGGCAGGCGGTGCCCACCATGAGCAGGCTGCCCACGATCGCGTGGACGACCCCGCCGCCCGTCTCCCCCGCCGGCGCGGGGGTCTTCGTGAAGAAGTCCGCCGAGAGGCTGCTCGCCCCCTTGAGGACGAGCGTCGCCAGGATGAGGACGAGCGGCAGGACGGCGAGGAGGACGGCGAGCAGCAGCACGCCCGTCATCGCGTCGCTCTTGAGCCGCCGGAGGAGCCGCCGGTTCACAGCGCCCGGCTCCCGGCGCTCGAGCCGCGCGCCACGCGCCAGATGAGCAGGCGCGCCCCGGCGTTGACGAGCACCGTGACGAGGAAGAGGGCGAAGGCGACGTAGCTGAGCGCCGAGAGGTGCACGTCCCCCGCCGCCTCGGCGAACTCGTTGGCGATCGCCGCCGCCATCGTGTAGCCGGGGGCGAAGAGCGAGGCGGCGATCTCGTGCCGGTTCCCGATGAGCATGGTGACCGCCATCGTCTCGCCCAGCGCGCGGCCCAGCCCCAGGATCACCGCACCGATGATCCCCGAGCGCGCGTACGGCACGACCGCCGTGCGCACCGCCTCCCACCGCGTCGCGCCGAGGGCGAGCGCCGCCTCGCGCTGGCTGGTCGGCACCGCGAGGAGCACCTCGCGGGAGACCGACATGATGTACGGCATCACCATGATCGCGAGGATGACGCTCGCCGAGAGCATGGAGGGGCCGTAGATCACGCCCTGGAAGAAGGGGAGCACCCCGAGCGCCGAGCGGAGCAGCGGGAAGATCGTCGTCTTGAGGACCGGGATCAGGACGAAGATGCCCCAGAGCCCGTACACCACGCTCGGGATCGCCGCGAGGAGGCCGATCACCGTGGCGACCGGCTGGCGCACCGCCTTGGGCGCGAACTCGACGAGGTAGATCGCCACGCCGAGGGAGAGCGGGACCGCGATGAGGAGGGCCAGCAGCGAGGAGACGATCGTCCCGAAGATGAGCGGCAGCGCCCCGAAGCGCTCGGCGACCGGGTCCCACTCGCTCGTGGTGAGGAAGTCGAGCCCGAACCGCTGGCGCGCCAGCGCCGAGCCGGTCCAGAGCTCCCAGACCAGGAAGCCGAGGAGGACCGGGATCGCCGCGGCGCTCAGCGTCAGCGCCGCCCGGAAGAGCCGGTCGCCCCGGCTCACGCGGTCGAGCCCGAAGGTGCGCCGGGCGGCGCCGCCCTCCGCGAGGTCCGCCACTCAGCCGCCGATCCGCCGCTGGATCGTCTCGATGAGCGAGACCGGCAGCGGGGCGTAGTTGAGGTCGGCCGCCATGCGCTGGGCGTCCGGGCCCACCATCCAGCGGAGGAAGTCCCGGAGCTTCCGGCCCTTCGCGGTGTCGGCCGGCGTCGGGTGCACCAGCAGCCACGTGAACGACGCGATCGGGTAGGCGTCGGCGCCCGGCGCATTCGCGATCGAGACGCGGAAGTCGGTGTCCGGCCCGAAGGTGGCGCTCGCCGCCGCGGCCGTGACCGTCCGGAGCGAGGGCGCCACGAAGCGGCCCGCGGCGTTCTTCACCGACGCGAAGGGGAGCTGGTTCGAGAGGGCGTAGAGCAGCTCGACGTAGCCGATCGCCCCGGGCGTCTGCTTCACCTGCTGGGTGACGCCCTCGTTGCCCTTGCCGCCCAGCCCGATCGGCCAGTTCACGGCCGTGGCGTGCCCCACCTTCGCCGCCCACTCGGCCGAGACCCGCGAGAGGAAGTCGGTGAAGATGAAGCTCGTCCCCGAGCCGTCGGACCGGTGGACGACGATGATGTCCGTGGCGGGCAGCGCGGTGCCGGGATTGAGCGCGGCGAGGCGGGGGTCGTTCCACCTGGCGATGCGGCCGAGGAAGATGTCGGCGATCGCGGGCCCGTCGAGGTGGAGCGGCGCGGCCGGGAGCCCGGGCACGTTGTACGTCAGCACCACCGCGCCGAGTGCGGTCGGGACGTGCAGCACGCCCCCCGGCACCGCCTGCACCTGCGCGTCGTCCATGGGACCGTCGGTGGCGCCGAAGTCCACGGTGCCCTCGGTGAACTGGCGGATGCCGCCGCCCGAGCCGATCGACTGGTAGTTGATGCGGACCTGCGGCTCGATCTTCTGATACTCGGCGATCCACTTCGAGTAGAGGGGGTACGGAAAGGTCGCGCCCGCGCCCTGGAGCTCGATCTCTCCGCGGCTGCTCGCCGTGGTGCGGCGGCCAGTCACCGGCCCTCCGCTCTCCTTGCAGCCGGCGGTCAGGGCCAGGGCGGCCACGAGCACCGGATAGATCCTCATCGCGCTCTCTCCTTGTGTCCGAGAAGAGATTTGGTCGATCTTTGTGACGATACGGTGACGGCCGGGTGACATCTGGGGCGGGGGCAGACGGCACGAAGTTATTGCCCGGGCGTCACCGAACCGTCACAGAGGCCGTCCACTGTCTC
>JBAIWX010000096.1:0-7273 GCA_037916975.1 Gemmatimonadales bacterium | reverse complement strand
GCGGGGGGCGCCGCGGCCGCGGCGCCGGTGGTGTCGGCCTTCTTCTTCGCGGCCCGCGTGCCGGTCGGCGCCGGCTCGGCGGCCCTGGTCGGCGTCGGCGCCGGGGCGGCAGGCTTCGGCGCCGGGGACGGCGGCGGGGGCGCGGGCGCTGCGGCCTCCTCGTCCACGAGGAAGGTGAGGGTGAACGGCCCGATCGTGGCGCCCTGGCCCGGGCCGAGCACCACGGGCTGGCTCGGGAGGAGGCGCGTCCCGCCCACGAAGGTGCCGCCCGCGCTCCCCTTGTCGGTGAGCACCACCCCGACGGCCGGGTCGAGCCGGGCCTCGGCGTGGTTGCGCGACACCGCCTGGTGGGCGAGCGCGATGGTGTTCGACGGGAGCCGGCCGATGGTGACCACCTCGTCGCCGAGGCGCACCACCTGCACCACCTCGTCGCCGAGCTTCACCTGCAGCGAACCGCGGAACGGGGCCATGGTCGCCGTCCCCTTACGACCGGTTCACGCGGTGCGCGTCGGAGCAGAGCACCGCGTTCGGCGGCAGGGTGAGGAGCGGCGGCGCCTCCTTGGCGACGTTCCCCTCCATCGGGTCGCGGAAGGTGACGCGCAGGTCGTCGACGAACTCGATGCTCGGCACGCGCTGCAGGAGCGCGTAGAGCTCGGACTTGTGCAGGTCGCGCCCGAACGGCCAGCCCCTGCCCTGCGGCCCGCCGACCACCGGGTTGATGTAGCGGTAGAGCTCGGCCTCCGCGCGCCGCCGCGTCTCCACCATGAGCGCGGGATCGCTCCCGTCGGGCAGGCGGATGCGCGCCTCCACCGAGATCCAGATGATCCGCGGGCCCTCGATGTCGAGCCGGGTGCCGATGAGCCGCCGCTGCTCGAGGAAGGCGCCGACCGCCTGCTTGAGCTCGGCGGAGAGCGTCAGGCGCTCGGGCGGGATGTAGCCCGAGGGGTCGTCCACCTGCGGGAGGACGGTCACGACCACCTCGCCCGGGCGGGGCGCGCCCGCCGCGCCCGGCTGCGCGCCGGGCGCCATGCAGTGCGCGCGGTGCACGCCGGGCACCTGGCAGGCCAGCGTCTCGAAGTCGTCGGCGGTGACGGCCCGCGTCCGGGTGCGCAGCATGTGCGGGACGCGGAGCTTCGCGTCCTCGAGGCTCTGCGCGTCGCGCCCGCCCACGGCCGGCGCGCGGTTGCTCACGCGCGCCACGTAGGGGATCGAGGTCTTGAGCACCTGCAGCATCCCCTTCGGCACGTTGCCCTCCGTGCCGCCGCCGTGCTGGTAGCGGCTGAAGCGGAGGTAGCTGTCCTTGGGCGGCACGGCGCCGAAGCGGTACACGGTGCCGTCGGGCTGCAGGAGCGCCGGCCCCAGCGTGACGGTGCCGTCCACGCTGTCGAGGGTGAAGACCCTGTCGGCGGGCCCCGAGTCGCCGAAGTCGGCGACCTCCGACCACTGCTCGACCGTGCCCCCCGGAAGCTCGACGAGGAGGTGGTCGCGCTGGGGGTCGCGGGCGAGGATGGGCGTGGCGAGGAGCCGGAACGCCTGCCCCGGCGTGCCGTCGCTCCGGCCCAGCATCTCGTTCAGGACGGTGACCGCGTGGCGCGCGTCCACGGACCCGCCGCGCGACTCGATGCGCAGTCGCGAGACCTCCGGCGACACCTCGTACGAGGTGGTGCCCGGGGGCGGCTCGACGAGCCGGCAGCGCAGCCAGTAGGCGTTCACGTCGCGGAAGGTGGCCTGCGTCATGGGCGGGAGGTGGAGCAGGATCTCGCCCGAGAAGTTGAAGCCGCCGGTCCCGTCCTGCTCGACGTCGCACGCCATCCACCGCTGGGTGCCGCCCTGCCACACCTCCCAGACGAGCGGGGGCCGGGTGGGGTCCACGCCGGCGCCGCCGGCCGACTCGCACTCGACCACGAGCGCGAGCAGGTGCCGGCTGAGGTCGTTGCGGAAGGCGAGGTAGAAGGCGTCACCGGGATTGGGCTCCCCGGCGAAGACCTGGATCCGCTGCCCCGGCAGGTCGATCTGCGCGAGGTCGTGCTCCTGCCACTCCCCCTCGCCGCGGCGGTCGATGTCGCGCGTGTAGCAGCCGGCGAGGCTCGGGACGCGGATCGCGAGGTCCTGCTCGGTGGAGAAGACGATCGCGGCCTTGGTCTCGGTGCGCACCGTCGCCACCTCGGTGCTCTCCGGGATCACGACGTCGGCGGGCTGGGGCCCGGAGAGGTAGAACGTCACCGGGGCCCGCGCCGAGCGCGGCGGGTCGAGCTTGACGCCCAGCAGCTCGAGGAAGGCGACGTACGCCTTGTCCGGCACCCGGTTCACCCGGTAGAGGAGCAGGTCCGTCATCCAGGCGAAGAGCTCGATGAGCGCCACGCCCGGGTCGCTCACGTTGTGGTCGGTCCACTCCGGGCAGTACTGCGGGATCAGGGTCTTCGCCTGGTCCACGATGTCCTGGAAGTGGCGATCGTCGAGCTTCGGGGTCGGCAGCGGCATGCGGCTGCTCCGGAATCGGCGAACGTGGACGGGGAGGGCGGCGCGCGGCGCCGCTCACTCCCCGGGGATCGTGTAGAACGGGAAGACGAGCGTGCGCTCGTCGAGCGTGGCCTTCACCTGGTAGCGCACGTGGATGTCGAGCCGCGCGGGATCGTCGGTGCTCGGCGCCGCCTTCACGTCCTCGATCGTGACGCGCGGCTCCCAGAAGGTCAGCGCCTCGCGCACGTAGTAGGCCGCGAGGCCCGCCGTCGTGGCGTCGTTCGGCGCGAAGATGAGCTCGTGGATGCGGCACCCGAACTCCGGCCGCATCACCCGCTGCCCGGGCGGGGTGAGGAGGATCATCACCATCGCCTCCTCGATGTCGCGCTCCTTGCGCGCCAGCGCGACGCGCCCGCGGGCGTCCACCCCGATCGGGAACGCCCAGCCGGCGCCCAGGAAGTCGTCCGTCGTCCGCGCCACGGTCCGGTCCTCAGTTGATGTTGACCATCGCGCCCTTGAGCTCCGCGACGGCCGACGACTCGAGCTTGAGCCCCGCCTGCCCCTGCACGTCCACGCGGCCCGAGGCCTTGATGGACAGGTTGCCGGTGGCCTCGAGCGTCATGTTGCCCTGCGCCTTCACGTTCGCGTCGCCCTTCATCGAGACCGTCAGCGTGTTCTGGGCGGTCTCGATCTTGATGACGTTGCCGCCCTTGTCCTCGATCGTGATCCCGCCCCCGCCGTCGGTGTCGTCGAGGATGATCTTGTGCCCCGCGCGCGACTGGATGACGCGCTTGACCACGCCGCTCCCCGTCACCGCCGCCGACTCGGGGGGCGCGTCCTTCCCGTTCCAGAGGCCGCCCAGGACGTACGGGAAGTGGATGTCGCCCTGCTCGAAGCCGACGAGCACCTCGTCGTTCACCTCGGGGAGGTACTGGATGCCGCGGGCGTTCCCCGCCCCGACGGCGACGACGCGGGCCCAGTCGCTCGCGTGGTCGGCGGAGAGCCACGGGTACTTCACCTTCACGCGGCCCATCTTCTCGGGGTCGTTGTTGTCGGTGACGATGCCGATCACGAGCCCCCGGTTGGGCGGGACCCCGGCGGGACTGCGCAACAGCCCCAGCAGCGTGGCCGGCTGGAGCCCCGAGATCGTGAACTCGGTCTCGTAGGTCTTGTCCTCGCGGTAGACGTGCCGGGACGCGGTGACGAGGTACTTCCCCTTGAAGCGGGTGCCGACGTTGTCCAGCTCGACGTGGCACCCCGCGACCAGCCTGCTGTCCCCCGCCGCGACCCCCTCGGCCTCCACGAACCGGCTCGCGTGGTGCTCGAGCCGGCCCTGCGCGACCTTGTCCGCCAGCGCCTGCTTGCGGAGCGGCGCCTCGGCGACGAGCCCCTTGGCATCGATGCTGAACGCGCGCTTGGCCGCCTGGCCCCCGTCGCGCTGGCCGCTCTGCAGCTCGGGCGCCGTCTGCGGCGTCGAGGACTGGGCGACGATCGCCTGCTTCTGCTTCGGGTCCCAGCCGCGGGCACTGGTCGAGACCAGCTGGTCGAGCGTGGTGAGGCGCGGCTGGAAGGTCCGGAGCGTCTGGCCCCACGCGAGCTGGACGGTCCCGCGCGTCGAGGAGGGCGGCCCGTAGCGGAGCGTGCGGCCCTCGACGTACAGGAGGCACCCCTGCGCGGCGGCCCGCTCCTGCAGGAACGCGAGGTTCGTCTGGTTGTTCTGGAAGACGTAGTCGTGGACGACGTTCCCGCCGCTCACGTTCGACTGCAGCCCGACCTCCTGCGCGAGGCGCCGGACGAGGTCCGCGTCGCTCACGTTCTGGAACGAGCGCACCTGCTGCCCCCGCGCGAGGCGGTGGAGCCGGTCGAAGGCGCGGATCTGCAGGCGCTGCGCCGAGGCGGAGAACTCGGGCTCGATCTCGACGATCTCGCCGTCGAAGATCACCTGCTCCTGCGAGCCCTCCGACCCCGGCAGGCAGCGCACCTTGAGCCCCTTCCCCGGCTCGAGCCCCGCCTCGTCCACCCACTTGAGCCGCGTGTCGTGCACGACCACCGTCGCGACGTCGGGCAGGTGCAGGCTGTTCTCGACGGTGAGGAGCACCAGGTCCTGCATGAGCTCCTCGGCCGTCCCCTGCGCCATCCCCTCGACCTCGAGGATGAAGTGATGGACGAGATGTTCGCGGTCAGGCATTCGGGATCAGCAACCGGGTGCCAGCGCGCAGCTCGCGCACCGCGTCGAGGCCGTTCGCCTCGGCGATGCGGCGCCACTCCCGCGTGTCGCCCAGCTCGCGGAAGGCGATGTAGGCGAGGGTGTCCCCCTCCGTGACCGTCCAGATGCGGTTCCCGCCCGGCCCGCCCGAGGTCGGGTTCTGGCGCCGCAGCGCATCCTCGTCCTTGAGCTGGCGGATCGACACGTTCACCGTGGCGCGCACCGGGATCCCGGTGGACCAGAACATGGTGAACTTCTGCGTCATCGAGGTGAGCACGCCGTCGAACGACCAGGTGCTCCCCCACTGGAAGCGCACCTTCGGCGGGCGCCCGTTCTTGTTCTTCTCGTTCTTCAGGCGCGCGTCCACCTTCATGAGCTTCCAGAGCTTGTCGGTGAACTTCTCGCGCACGTCGTCCGGCGCCCCCGACCCGGTGTGCAGGTGCAGCGTGTCGAAGAAGAGCTCGAGGTCGAGCACCGCCGGGTCACCGCCGCCGAAGGTGGCCTGCGGCGTCGTGGCGCCGGTCTTCTGGTTCGTGGGCCACTGGTTGGTCTTCTTGAAGGCGTACTCCTTCGGGCAGAACTGGCACTCGATGCGGACGTTGTTGTCCACGTCGATGATGTACGCCTTGGCCAGTGCCGGGGCTTCGATGCTCGCCATCGTCCCTCCTGCTCAGCCGAGCCGCCGGCGCTCGAGCGCCAGCCGCCGCTTGATCGCCTCGTAGACCTCGCGCGCCAACCGATCGATGTCGGGGGCGGGCGCTCCCGTTCCCCCCTCCGCCGGCGACGGGCCGCCGGTCACGGGGCCGCTGTCGGTGATGCGCCCGGGCTCCGCAGCCTGCACCTGCGCGGTGCCGCCGGCGGCGGGTGCCGGTGCCGCGACGGACGCACCCGGTCCGGTCCCGACGCCGACCGGCTCGCCCCCGGAAGCGCCGTCGCCGTACGGGATCGGCTCCCACGGCGCGGGCAGCTCTCCCCACGGCGACGCCGGCGCGGCCGGCGGCGCTGCGGGAGCGGCCGATGCGCCCGCGGCACTTCGCGCACCGGGCAACGACGGCACGCTCGGTCCCGCCGGCGCCCGCGCCGGCGCGCCGGGCGCGGAGCCGCTCACGCCGGCATCCGGTGCCGTCACCGCCTCGCGGACGCGCGCCTCGCCCCGCGCGGCGGCCTCGACGGCGCGAGCGGCCCCTTCCGCACCCTCGCGCGGCGCCACGAAGGTGCGCGCGGCCGGCACGGCACCCGTCGCGGCGGCGGGGCCGGCCACGATCGGCGGCACGAAGGACGGCGCGCGGTGCTGCAGCACGTGCGTGAGTTCGTGCGCGACGACGCCCAGGCCCTCCGGCGAGCGCTCGTCCACGCCTGGTCCCAGCGCGATCGTGTCGCCGACGGCCAGCGCATCGGCGCCCGCCGCCGCGGTGAGCTCCGCGCCCTCCGCCCCGCGCACCACGCGCACCTCGCCGGGGTCGGCACCGAGGAGGGGCCGCACGAAGGTGCGAGTGGACTCCCCGAGCGGCTCGGTGGCCGGCGGCGGCTCCGCAGCCGATGCCGGTCGCGCGGTGCGCGGCGCGCTCGGCGCCCGTGGCGCCGTGGGGGGGCTCGCAGGCGCCGGCTGCGGCGGCGGCGGAGCGTTCGGGTTCCACGCATCGCGCCGAATGGCCGCCCGCAGGATCTCGCCCCAGTCGGCGGCGCTCGAGCCCGGCGTCGGCCCCTCGACCGCGGCGTCGGCCGGCGGCGGCGCCGACGCGATCGGCGGCTCGCTCGCCTCGGCCCGGCGCGGCGGGCGCGGACGGCGCGAGCGCCGCTCCTCGACGTGCTGCACCTGGGCGTTCGGGGGAGCCACGAACGGCACCTGCACGTCGTCCGCGGCCGATTCGACCCCCGGCTCCGCCGCCGTGCCCGGCGCCGCACCACCGGCCTCGGCGGCGACGCGATCGTCCGGTGCGGCCGCGCCCGGGACCTGGGCAGGGGCCGACGACTCGGGCGTCACTCCGGCCGCCTCCGAGGGCAGCGCCGTCTCGGACGCCGGTGGGGCACCCGGCGGCGCCGTTGCACCGGGGGCAGTCGGCTCGGCCGGCGCACCGGCCGGGGTCGGCGCCGGCGGCGGCGCCGCGGCCTCGGAGGTCGGCGCCGCCGTCTTGGAGCCACCGCGCGCGCGGGTGGACGCCGGCCTTGGCGGCGGTGCGCCGGCGGACGGTTCCGCCGCCTCGCGCCCAACAACCGCCGCCTCGGGGGGCGCGGCCTCGATCGCGAGCGGTGCCGGTGCGACGTCGGCGGACGGCGGGCCCGCCTGCGGGACGCTCTCCCCCGCGAGCAGCGGCGCAGCCTCGCCCGACTCCGGCACCTCGTGCGCGGGCGGCTCCATTCCCTCGGCTTCCGCGAGGTCGGCCACCCCGGATGCCGCGGCCGATGCCTCCGCGGGCGGTGCCGGCACCTGCCGGGCGGCCTCCGGCTGCTCGGCCTCGCCCGCCATCGCCGGCCCCGGCGGCACCTCGGCGAGGCCGACCGGCGCGAGCGCCGGCTCGATCGAAGGGGCGGCCGCGGGGCGCGCCGCACGGGCGGCGGGCACGAATCGCGGCGGGGCGGCGCCGGGGACGGGACCAGCGCCTCGAG
>JBAIWX010000095.1:0-1627 GCA_037916975.1 Gemmatimonadales bacterium | reverse complement strand
CCCTCGAACGCCGCGCGCCCCTCGTCGCGCACCCGCTGCACGAACCCCTCGAGCCGCGCCCGCTCGGCGCCGAAGTCGCGGGGACCCTTGATGAGGAACGCCGGGGCCGTCCGCGAACTGCGCGGATAGGGCTTCGGGCCGACGACGCCCTGCTTCGCCACGAGGCGGATGACGAACCGGAGCAGCGCGTTCGGCCGCGGGTGCTTCGCGGGCTCGTAGACCATCTCGTACGCCACGTTCACGTGCGCGAGCATCGCCGCGGCCGACATCGAGCCCCACTGCGGCGCGGAATCTGGGGTGAGCGCCGCGATGCGCCGCAGCAGCGTCTCCACGGCCGCGGGGTCGAAGACGTCGGGGTAGGGTGACTGCGTCACGGGGCGCTCCGGGGTGTCGGTACTGACAGCCTGCAGTGCGGTGGTCACGCCTCGTCCGGCGGCGGCAGCGCCGCCGATCCGTCCGCCATCCGGTCGAGCAGCCGGGACGCGACGGCCTCCATCTGCTGGCGGCGGGTCCGGGCCCAGCCCGGGAGCGGGAGGAGGACGCTGCCGAGGAAGCCGAGCGACATGAGGGCCAGGGCGGCCACGCCCACGAACGCGCTCGCGGGCTTCCCCTGCAGGACCGCGGCGATCGCCACCAGCACCGAAAAGGCGCCCATGATGCCCGCGGCCCCGAGCATCGGGAGGACGTTCCCCTTGAGGGTCCGGAGGCGCAGTTGCGGGCCGGAAGGCGTGGGTTCGAGGAGTGCCTGCAGGTTGCCGTTCGTCCACTGCCGGAACGGCCCGTCCATCCGAACCTTGCCGCGCGCGTCGAAGGTCCGGCGGAGGTCCACCACCAGGTGCTCCCACTCCTGCTCGGTCAGCTCCCGCTCGAGCTGGATCGTGCGGCCCACGCCGACGGGGAGGCCGAGGAATCGCCGGATGGTCGGGCGTCCCGCGTGGTCGAGGCTGCGGGCGGCGCTCGCCACCAGTTCGGCGGGGATCCCCACCTCGCCGCCGATCTCCTGCAGTTGGGCGAGCGACAGCCCCGCCGCGGGCGTGACCTGGCGCCGCACCTCCTGCTGCGCCTGTGAAGCGCGCTCGAAGATCTCGGCGACCTCGTCCTCGGAATAGCGTCGTTCCGTCATGGCCCGCGAAAGATCGGTCGACCGGAGACGTGCGCCAAGTGGTTCCCGCCGGGGTCCGCGCCCGCGCCGCCCGGTTCCCGTTGAAGGCGCCCGGTGACGGGGCCGGCCTAGGCGTGCGACGCCGCCGTGCCCGCCAGCGGCTTCCGCCGGCTGTGCACGAACGCCGACACCAGCGTGAACAGGAACCCCACCGGCAGCGGCTCGAGGAAGGTGTACGCGATGTTGACGAGCGGATTCCGGTACATCTCCCGGAATTCCGCCATCTCCTTCGCCTTGCGCGCGAGCTCGGCCTCGGTGGCGCCGGCGGCGCGCGCCTTCGCCAGCAGGTGCTCGGCGTACCGGTCGCCGAAGTCGGGGGCGAGCCGGTAGTAGATGAACTCCCAGGTGACGACGTAGCATGCCGTCGCCACCAGCGTGATGAGCAGCCCCACCAGGAAGGCGCGCCCGAAGGTCAGGGTGCCGCCCGCCACCGTGTCGCGGTACGACCGCACCCCGAAGAACACC
>JBAIWX010000094.1:0-11019 GCA_037916975.1 Gemmatimonadales bacterium | reverse complement strand
TTCCAGCGGTACCAAGCTCTACCGGAAGGGGGTGACGCTCATGAGCAAGTACGCTGCCAAGGACAAGGAGTCGGTGAACATCATCGACTACATCCTCAGAGTCCTGCTTGGCGAAGGCCAGGACTGGAACTGAGGCTAGGGGGCCGGGGCCCCGCTCTCATTCGAAGGGCGCGTCACTATGTCAAAGAGCCACCGCATCAATCTCTTCGTGGGAGCCAGCTCCGTCTTGGCTGCCCTCTCGATGTGGTATGCGTGGCAGTTGAGCGGCGCCTTTCCGGGTACTTGGGGAATCGTCAGCCTCTGCGTAGTTGCATTCCTTTTGGAGTTGACACCAACCGACCTTCGGGTCAACGCCACAGGAAGCACCTCCTTCATCATCCACCTCGCTGCTGGGATTCTGTTTGGTGCTTTCTGGGGCGGGGCAATTACCGCGATCGCGACACTCGTCGGCAAGATCGTCCAAGGGCGCTCTGTTGATCGAGTGATCTTCAACGTCGCTCAGCGGACTCTGTCGATCGTTCTTGCAGTCCTTGTTTATCAGCAGGTATTCGATGGCTCTGTGCCGCCGTCGTACCTGGCCGCCGAGGCGGTTCGTCCGGCTGTTGTCCAACGAGATCTTTTCCTGTTCTTCGTCGTTGCCGCCACCTACATCTTTGTCAATGTTTCGGCGGTAAGTGCGGCTGCATCCCTTAGCAGCAATCGGCCGTTCCGCGAGGTCTGGCATTTGAACGTACGCGGTCTGGTCGGCTACGACCTGGCTGCGAGCCTCCTGGCGCTGTTTGTCGCGTGGATGTACACGAAGAGCACTGCCTCAGTTCTGGGGCCTTTCCTGCTCATTGTCGTGATCGTGCCCATCGTGCTTGTGCGCTACGTATATGGCATGTACCACGCGCTGCAGGAAAGCGGACAAGAGCTTCTCCAGTTGATGGTTAAGGCAATCGAGGCGCGTGATCCCTATACCTCAGGTCACTCGCTTCGCGTGCGCGAGCTGTCCCGCGCGATTGCACTCGAGCTCCAGCTTTCGGCGAGGGAGCTCGAGGAGGTCGAAGCGGCGGCGCTCCTGCACGACGTGGGCAAGATTCACGAGGAATTTGCGCCCCTTCTCCGCAAGGAAAGCCGTCTGACCGAGGCGGAAACCGCGCTGATGCAGACGCACGCACTGAAGAGCGCGGAACTGGTTGGAATCATCAGCAAGTTTCGGGGGGCGGTCCAGCGCGCGGTTCGACATCACCACGAGCGATGGGACGGCCAAGGCTATCCCGACGGTCTCGGGGGAAGTGAGATCCCTTTGGGCTCCCGAATCATTCTGATTTCGGACACGATTGACGCGATGACCACCGACAGGCCCTATAGAAAGCGCCTGCCGCTCGAGGTCGTCATCAATGAACTTCAGAAGTGCAAGGGCACGCAGTTCGATCCTGAACTGGTAGAGGTTGCGGTTTCCTCGGTGGCTGTCCGCCGCCTGATAGCGGGTGGATCGTCGGCAGGCGACGATTTGGTGCCCATCCCGCGGCGTTCGCAGCGCCTCGCCCGAGGCTCTGGAGCGTTTTGGCGACTTCGCCGAGCGTAGGTCCCCAGAATTAGCCCGGGAGCGGAATTCCTAGGCGCTTGATTAGGTCGCACGTGGCTGCAGGAAGCCTTGCGCTTGCTGCTGCTAGTTCCCGCCTCAGTCGATCCATGTCGGTCATCGGGTCAGCGCAAGCGATTGCAAACGCTGCGGTCACCTCGACATAGTCCAGGGCGTCAAGTCGATCTCGGCACTCGTAGAGTTTGCGAATCTCGGAGGTTGCTCGATCGCGCCGCTCCGGCAACTCCAGCGAGCGTGAAAGGGTGCGGGTCATCGCGCCGGCTAGGTCCGGCGATGTAGTCCGGAATCCATGTCGCTCGAACGCCTGCCACCCGAGTTCACGAGCCGGCTTCTCGCGCTCAAGAGCGAAGAGCACGTCTGCTGCATAGAGTGCGGTGGCTTGCTGTGCCCACGCAGGAAAACTGCCGTCGATCTCTGCTTGAATCTGTTCAATCATGTTCTCGGCTACTCGGGGGTGGCCTGTCAGTGCATGCCCGAGCGCGCCGTGGTATGATGCCAGTAACCTCGCCTTCAGCGGGTCGCTCACGGCCTTCGAGAGGGCGTGTTCTGCGTGCAGTACTTGGGCGTGAAGATTTCCGAGTCGGCAGTGGCACATGGCAAGGTGCGCGTGCGCGTTTGCGATCGCCTCAGGATTGTCGAGGCGCTTCGCTATCGTTAGCGCGTCTGAGATGAACCCGAGCGCACGCTCGTAGTCGCCGAGCCTTACAGCGCAGGCGCCAAGGCCCTTCAGGAGTGTGAACGATAGGACGTTGGGTCGATCAAGCGGCTTCGCGCTTTCCGCGATCGAACTGAGCTCTTCGTCGATGCTGTGTCGCTGGCCTAGGTGATAGAGCAGTTGAAGGCGAGCGGTGCGGAGCGCGAGGTCGTGATAGACCGTCCAGCCATCCGGGTGTCGACCTTCAGTCAGTTCCAGAAAGCGTTCCGCAAATGCTCTTTCCTTTAGCCTGCTGGAGAGGAACACGCTGAGTCTTGTCGCGTTGACAAACGCGTGTGCGTCGATCGGTCTCAGTATCCGCACCTCCAGCTCCCCCGCGATCTCCCGCCAGTCCCGCTCCGACCGGTGCGTCGTCCGCGCCCGCGCCGACTGCTCGAGGATCCACCCCTCGTCCGACCCCGCCGCCTCGTCGTGCAGCAGCAGCGCTTCCCGCGCCTCCTCCCACCGCGCTTGCTCGAGGAAGAGCTCCGAGAGGAGCAGCGCCGCCTGCCGCCGGGGGTCCCCCGCGAGCCACGACATCGCCGTGCCGAGCCGCCGCTCCGCCTCGTGCACCGCCCCCGCCGAGATGCCCCGTCGAGCCCCGCGCAGCAGGTAGGGGATCGCCTCCTCGCTCCGGTTCGACCGCACGCAGTGCCACGCGATCTCGAGGTCGAGGTCGTCCGCCCCCTTGTGCGCCTGCGCGATGAGCGCATCCGCCACCCGGCCGTGGAGCAGCCCCCGCAGCGGCCGGACGACGCTCATGTACGCATGGCCCCGGATGAGCTCGTTGACGAACTCGATCCCCCGCGGCGACTCGCGCAGGATGCGCTCCTCCTGGAGGCGCGTGAGCCCCGTGAGCGTCTGCCCCACCGTGAGGTCCGCCAGCGCGTACATCCCGGGGTCGTTGAGGCGCGACCCGAGCAGCGCCGCCATCCCCAGGACGTTGCGCGTCTCCGGGTCCAGCGTCGTGATCAGCCGCTCGAGCAGGAGGCGGTACGCCTCGTCCATCCCGCCCCGCGCCTCGGCCTCCGACGTCATCGCGTCGATCGCGAGGGCCAGCGCGTGCGCCCCCGTGTGCTCCCAGTCCCGCAGCAGCAGCTCGAGCACCATCGGGTAGCCCGCCGCCGCCCGCACGAGCGCCCGGCGGGCGGTGACTGACGGAGCCTTCTTCCCCTCGAGGAGCGCCGCCAGGACCGCGTCGCACTCCTCCTCGGTGAGGGGCGGCACCGGCAGCACCCGCACGCCGAGGGACTCCCCCTGGTCCCGGAGCCGCGCGGCCTGCGGCGAATGCCCCAGCTCCCCGGGACGCGCCGCGAAGAGGACGAGGAGCGGTTCCCCCTGCGCCCGCCGCATGACGAGGTGCAGCACCGCGAGGCTCACGTCGTCGGCGCAGTGCACGTCGTCCACGACGAGGATGACCGGGTGCTCGGCGCCCACCGCGGCCACGAGCGCGTGCACCGCGTCGGTGAAGCGGAGCCGCGCCGCCTCGCCCAGCATCTCGAGCACCGGCGGCAGGTTCGGGAAGCGCCGGCGCACCACGGGGACGAGCCGGGCGAGCTCCGCGAGGAGCTCCGGCTCCGTCGCCGCCGCCCCCGGCTTCTCGACGAGCTGCGCGATGAGCCCGCTGATGGCGGCGAAGGGCAGCTCCCGGTCGAACTCGTGGCACTGCACCCGCGCCACCGTCGCCCCCTCGAGCCCCGCCGCCGTCATGAGGCGGTCGAGCAGCGCGCTCTTGCCGATCCCCGAGTCGGCCATGAGGAGCCGGTGGCAGACCTCGCCGCGGCGCATCCCCTCCCACGCCTCGTAGAGCGCGCGGTACTCCCGCGCCCGGCCGATGAAGGGGCGGTCCTTCCACTGCTCGGTGCGCACCGGCGGCACCGCCGGCTCCCCCGGCCGCTCCCACCCGCGCCGGAGCCGGGCCGCGATCCCCTCGACCAGCGCCGAGGGCGCCGCGCCGAGCTGGCCGGCGAGCTCCGCCTTCCAGTGCTCGAAGATGCGGAGCGCGCCCAGCCGGTCGCCCGCGAAGGCCCGCGCCTCCATCCGCGCCCGCGCCGCCTCCTCGCTCAGCTCGTCGAGCTTGTGGAGCCGGTCGCCCAGCGGCTCCATGGCACGGAAGGCCCCGGTGCGCCGGCAGCGGTCGATGAGGATGACGAGCGCGTCCCGGATGTGCGGGAGGAACCGCGCCCGGACCCGGTCGCGCCAGTGGTTGAAGGAGGGGGTGTCCTCGAGCTCGAAGTCCTCGAGGAAGCCGTCGAGCTCGAGCGGCCCGTGGCCGGTCTCGTCGCCCAGGATGTCGCCCTGGAGGAGGCGGTCCACGTCCACGAGGAGCTGGCCGTCCTTGAGGCGGATCCGGTCGGCCTTCACCTCGAAGCAGTCCCGCCCGAGGCGCTGGCGCACCTCCGACATGGCGACGACGAGGGAATGGCGCGCGTGCGAGGCCCGCGCGCGCGGCCAGAAGAACTCGGCGAGGAGGTCACGCTGGAACGGCCGCCGCTCCACCGCGAGGAAGCAGAGGAGCGCCAGGTGCTTGCGGGTGCGCAGGCGCACCGGGCGGTCGCCCAGGGTCAGGAGCTGCGGCTCGCCGAGGCAGCGCAGCTGGTGGCGTGGCGGCATGCCGGATGTCGGGGGTGGAGGCCGGTCGGGATCTAGCCCGGTCGGCTCAACGTACGCTCAAACCGGATCCCGCGGAATGCCGCTCACCCCCGCCGGCACCGCTCGCTGCAGTACTTCACCCGCTCCCACTCCCGCGCCCACTTCTTCCGCCAGGCGAACGGCCGCCCGCACCGCGCGCACACCTTGCTCGGCCGCTCCGACGGCGGCCGGTGCCCGCCCCGCTTCCCGCCTCCCGCCATGACCCCTCCTTCACCACGCGGTCGCGCCTGCGTGGCACACCGGTTGCCCCCCTCCTCCGCAGCGCCCGGTCCATCCCCAGACCCGTCAACTTCAGAACCCCCTGCGGGACAACGAGTTGGATCCGAGCCTGAGGCTGCGGGCGCGCTACCGTGCAGTACCCCGACGACGGGGAGAGGTGCAACAGCTGTGGCGGTGATCCGGCCCGGGCCGGGCCTCCCCCCGCGTACCCTTCACGCGGCCGGCCCAGAACGGACGAGCGCGCCCGGGATCGCTCCCGGGCGCGCTCGCACTTCCGGCCCCGACCGCCGAGCGGTCACCCCTTCATCCACGCCCCGCCGTCCACCAGCTCGCGCACCACGTCCTCGTTCGTCCGGTCCGCCGCCTCCGCCGCGAAGCTCGTCACCACGCGGTGCCGGAGCACCGGCAGCGCCACGGACTTCACGTCGTCGAGGTCCGCCATCGGCCGGCCCGCCATCGCCGCGCGCGCCTTGGCGCCGAGCACCAGGTACTGCGATGCGCGCGGCCCCGCCCCCCAGTCCACGAACTCCCGGACGAACGCCGGCGCGTCCGGGTCGGTGGGCCGCGTCATCCGCGCGAGCGCCACCGCCGCCCGGATGAGCCCCTTCGACACCGGGATCCGCCGCACCAGCTCCTGCATCGCGAGGAGCGTCGCCGCGTCGAACGCCGGCGCGATCGTCACGTGGCCCGCCCCCGTCGTCTGCTCGACGATCGCCTCCTCCTCCTGCCGCGACGGGTAGCCCACCCGGAGCTCGAGCATGAACCGGTCGAGCTGCGCCTCGGGGAGCGGGTACGTCCCCTCCTGCTCGATCGGGTTCTGCGTCGCCAGCACGAAGAACGGGTTCGGGAGCGCGTAGGTCTGCCCGCCCGCCGTCACCTGGTGCTCCTGCATCGCCTGCAGGAGCGCCGCCTGCGTCTTGGGCGGCGTGCGGTTGATCTCGTCCGCCAGCACCACGTTCGCGAAGACCGGCCCCCGCACGAAGCGGAAGGCGCGCTTCCCCGTGGTCAGGTCCTCCTCGATGATCTCGGTGCCGGTGATGTCGCCCGGCATGAGGTCGGGGGTGAACTGCACCCGGCTGAAGGAGAGCTCGAGCGCCTCCGCCACCGTCGAGACCATCAGCGTCTTGGCGAGGCCGGGCACGCCGATCAGGAGCGCGTGCCCCCCGGCGAGGATCGCGGTGAGGATCCCGTCCACCGCCGTCTCCTGGCCCACGATGCGCTGCGCCACCTGCGCGCGGAGGCGGGTCACGGCGGTCGCGAGCTGCTCCAGGCGGCGGACGTCGTCCTGCGCGGGGGCGGGTGCGGTCACTCGGGCTCCAGGTCGAGAGGGCTGGCTGATCCTACGCCCACAGGGGGGCGGAAGTTGCCCCGCCCTCCCGGCCCGAGCAAGCGCTCCGCCCGTCGAACGGCACCGGGCCGCGTGCGTCCGGTCCCCGTCGCGGCCGGAGCCGAACTAGGATATACTTAGGCGTATAATACAATAGACTATAATCCTGAGGGTCTGGCCCCGATGCGCAACCCCTTCGAGTACGGCCGCGAACTCGGCCCCGGCGAGCTGGCGGACCGGGAGACCGAGGTCGCCGAGGTGCGCGATGCCCTCCTCGGCGGGGGGAAGTGCTTCCTCGTCGGGCCCCGGCGCTACGGCAAGTCGTCCGTGCACAACGTCGGCGCCGTCCTCGCCCGCGAGGCGGGCGGGGTGGTGCTCCGGTACAACGTCGAGGCGTTCGACTCGGTGGATGCGCTCCTCGCCACGCTCGTCGGCGAGGCGGGGAAGGTCGTGCCCGGCCCGCTCGCGCGCGCGGGGGAGGCGCTCGGCGAGTTCTTCCGCGGCCTCAGGCCGTCGGTGAGCTGGAACCCGGTGGACCAGTCGTGGTCGGCGACGCTCGGCGTCGAGCGCACCGGGTCGCCGGTGCCCCGGCTCGTGCAGGCGCTCGACGGGCTCGAGGCGGCGGCCCGGAAGGCGAAGCGGCGCGTGGGCCTGGTGCTCGACGAGGTGCAGCACCTCGTCGCCGAGGGCGAGGGCGCGGAGCGGCAGCTGCGCGCGGCGGTGCAGGGGCACCGGGCCGTCGGGTACGTCTTCGCCGGCTCCGACACCCGGCTCCTCACCGCCATGACCGCCGACCCGTCCCGGCCGTTCTACCGCCTGGGCACGGTGCGCTTTCTCGCGGAGGTGCCGCGGCCGGCGTTCGTCGGGTACCTGCGCCGCGGGTTCGCCACCCTCGGCGCGCCGCCGGACGACGGCGCGCTCGAGGCGATCCTCGCCGAGGCGGAGGAGGTGCCCTACAACGTCCAGCTCCTCGCGCATCACTGCTGGAACGCGCTCCGCGACGCGCGGCGCCGGACGGGACTCACGCCGGCGCTCGTGCGCGAGGTGCACGCCGAGTCGGCGCGCCGGCTGGATCCGGTGTACAGCCAGCTCTGGCTCACGCTCACCGTGCCGCAGCGGCGCGCCCTGCAGGCAGTGGCGCACGTGGGTGGCGAGGGGCTGTTCAGCCGGGACGTGATGCACCGCTTCGGGCTGCCGGCGGCGACCATGCAGAAGTCGCTCGAGGCGCTGGTCGAGAAGGGCATCTGCTGGCGCCAGCCGTCCGGCGGCGGGGCCCGGCTCCGTCTCGTGGACCCGCTCTTCGGGCTCTGGGTCCGGACGACGATCGAGCGGGCCGGGCGCTGAGGGCCGGAGTCCCTCGGGCCCCGCCCCGGCGCCTTGCACTAATCTTCACAAGCGACTACTTTCTCGCGGCTATGCCCCAGAACCGCCCGGGCGACGGGGGGCCGAAAGGCCTCGCCGAGGCCTACCGGTACGCCGGGCTCGGGATGCAGTTCGCCGGCGGGATCCTGCTCTTCACGGGCGCCGGCTGGCTCCTCGACCGCTGGCTCGGGACCCTGCCGCTCTGCCTCATCGCGGGCGCGGTGGTCGGGACGGTGATGGGCTTCGTCGTCATCTACCGCCGGGTGGTGATCCTCGGCGCGAAGGACGAGCGGGGGCACCTCAAGTGACGCGGGTGCTCGCGGCGGGGGTGGCGCTCACGGTCCTCGTGACGGCGCTCCTGGCGCGGTGGCTGGGCGACGGGGCGCTGGTGCCGGCGGCGGTGTTCGGGTTCATCGCCACGGGCATCCAGGCGGTGGCGCACCGCCTCGCGCTCGTCGGCCTCGACCAGCCGCGGATGGTGTTCCCGAAGGGCTGGCTGTACGGGATGGGCCTCCGCCTCGCGGGCGTCGTGCTCGTGGCGGTGGCGGTGGTGGCGAAGCGGAGCGTGTTCCCGCCGCTTCCCACGGCGTTCGGATTCCTGGGGGTGCTCGTCCCCCTGCTGTTCCTGGAGCTCAGGGCCACGCGATGATCCTGCAAGAGACCGGCGGCAAGGTGAACATCGGCGAGATGGTCATGCACCACACCGCCGACGCGCACTCGATCGAGATCGATTACTACTTCGGCGTCCTCGACATCCACCTGCCGCAGTGGGCGCCGGTGCACGTCGGGCCGCTCACGCTCGACCTCTCGCCGACCAAGCACGTGGTCTTCCTCGTGCTCGCCGCGGTGCTGACGTTCGTCATCATGCGCCTGGCGGGGTCGCAGCTCGAGCGGCAGCGGAAGGCGGGGAAGCCGCCGCACGGCTTCGCGGGCGCGGTCGAGGCGATGGTTCTCTGGGTCCGCAACGACATCTGCATCGCGAACATCGGGGAGACCGGGGCGAAGTTCGCGCCGCTCATCCTGACGCTCTTCTTCTTCATCCTGATCTCGAACCTGCTGGGCCTGATGCCGTGGGGCGCGTCGCCGACGGGCAACCTCGCGGTGACGGCGGGCCTCGCGATCATCGTGTTCCTCACGATCGAGGTCGCGGGCTTCCTCAAGCTCGGCCCCAAGGGCTACCTCGCGACGATCTTCCCGCACTTCGAGGGGCTGCACGGCCCCGGGGCGGTGGCGCTCTCGATCGGGATGGCGCCGATCGAGATCCTGGGCAAGCTGGTCAAGCCGTTCGCGCTCGCCGTCCGTCTCTTCGGCAACATGACGGCGGGGCACTTCGTGATCCTGTCGCTGTTCGGGATCGTGTTCATGTTCGGCCACCTGGCCGGCGCGAACTGGGGCATCGGCATCACGACCGCGGCGCTGGTGACGGGCATCATGATGCTCGAGCTGATCGTCGCGTTCCTGCAGGCGTACGTCTTCGCGCTGCTGAGCTCGGTGTTCATCGGGCTCATGCAGCACGAGCACTGACCGGCCGCACGCGGCCGGCCGGCGGCGCCCCGGCGCCGCCCGCAGCATCCCGGCGCCCACGTGGCGCCACCCCGGTGTCCCGCGCGCTCCGCGGCACCGGACCCGTACCCGGCCGGGTGGCCGGGGATGCCCGTCGCCCGCGAGGGCAGTGACGGGCCGCCGGACCGGCGCCGTGCGGGAGACGCGGCACCAGGCTCCGGGAGCGCGACCCGACGCTTCATCTCCCCGAGACGCACAAGGACGTCCCGACCATGGTCAACATGCTCCTCCTCCTCCAGGACGCCGCGGCCACCTCGGCCGAGGCCGCCAAGAACAACCTCTCGCTCCTCGGCGCGGCGATCGCGCTGGGCCTCGCGATCATCGGCGCGGGCCTCGGCCTCGGCCGCATCGGTGGCCAGGCCGCCGAGGCGATCGCGCGGCAGCCGGAGGCCGCGGGCGAGATCCGCGGCGCGGCGCTGCTGATCGCGGTGCTCCTCGAGGGCGCCACGATCATCGCGCTGGTGTTCGCGCTCCTCTTCAAGCTCCTCTAAGGACGACGGACGATGGCACTGCTCGCGCTGCTCGCCCTCTCGGAGGGCGCCGGCAAGGACATGGGGCCGTTCAAGGTCGAGGGCGGGCTCACGCTCTGGACGTGGCTCGTGTTCCTGACCCTGCTCTGGCTGCTGAAGAAGTTCGCGTGGCCCTCGATCGTGAAGGCCGCGGAGGAGCGCGAGCAGGCCATCCAGCGCCAGCTCGCCGAGGCGGAGCGGCTCAACGCCGAGGCGAAGCAGCTGGCGGAGGAGAACCGGAAGGCCCTCGCCTCGGCGCGCGCCGAGGCGACGGCGCTCCTCAACGACGTGAAGCAGCAGGCGGAGCGGGACCGGGCCGCCGCGCTGGAGAAGACGAAGGCGGAGCAGGACGAGCTCGTGGCGCGGGCGCGGCGGGAGATCGCCGCGGAGCGCGACCGGGCGATCGCGGGCCTGCGCGCCGAGGCGGTGGACCTCTCGCTGGCGGCGGCGTCGCGGCTGGTCGGTGAGCGGCTCGACAGCGAGGCCGACCGCAAGCTGGTGACGAGCTACCTGCAGTCGCTGGAGACGACCAACTGATGCAGGCGACCGGCGTCGCGCGGAACTACGCGGAGGCGCTCTTCGCGCTCGGCACGCAGTCGGGCCGGCTCGAGGAGTACGCGGGACTCGTGGAGGCGGTCGCCGCCGCGATCGCGGCGAGCCCGCAGATCGAGGCGGTGCTCATGTCGCCGCGGGTCCCGAAGCCGCGGAAGGCCGCGCTCGTGGCGCAGGCGCTCTCGGGCGCCCCGCGCGAGTTCGTGCTGTTCCTCCAGGGCGTCGTGCGGCGCGGCCGGCAGAACCTGCTCGGCCCGATCGCGCAGGAGTACTCGGCGCTCGTGGACGCGCAGTTCAACCGGGTGCGGGCGGCGGTGACGGTGGCGCGGGCGCCCGACGCGGCGCTCCAGCAGGCGATCGCCGCGCAGCTCGCGAAGGCGTTCCGCAAGGAAGTGCTCGCCACGTACGTGGTGGACCCGTCGGTGCTGGGCGGCGCGGTCGTGAAGGTGGGCGACCGGGTGTACGACGGCTCGGTGCGCCGCCGCCTCGCGCGGCTCCGCCGGCAGCTGCTCGCGCGCTGAGCGCCGCGGCCTCGGGAAAACGGGACGGGCCC
>JBAIWX010000093.1:0-14059 GCA_037916975.1 Gemmatimonadales bacterium | reverse complement strand
CGCTCCAGGGCGATCGGGTCGCGCTCGGGGTCGTAGGTCGGGACGAGGACCACGTTGTTGGCGATGTAGAAGTTCGCGTAGCTCGCCGGCAGGCGCTGGCCGTCGTGCTCGACGGGGCGGGGCATCGGGATCTCGACGATGTCGAACGGCTCGCCGTCCTGGTCGCGCATCTCCGCGAGCCGGCGGAGGTTCTCCTGCAGCGGCTCGTAGTTCGGGTCCTGCGGATCCTCCTCGACGACCGTGACGAGCGTGTTCGCGTCCACGAAGCGCGTGATGTCGTCCACGTGGCCGTCGGTATCGTCGCCGACGATGCCGTCGCCGAGCCAGAGGATGTTCGTGACCCCGAGGTAGTCGCGGAGGTAGCCCTCGATCTGCGCCTTCGAGAGGTGCGGATTCCGGTTCGGGTTGAGCAGGCACGCCTCGGTGGTGAGGAGCGTGCCGCGCCCGTTCACGTCGAGGGAGCCGCCCTCCATGACGATGCCCGGGTGGAACACGGGGATGTCGAACGCCTCGCCCACGCGGGTGGGGACGACGTCGTCGAGGTCGTAGGGCGGGTACTTGTCGCCCCACGCGTTGTAGCCCCAGTCGATGATCGCCTGCTGCCGCCGGCCGTCCACCTCGCGCTGCACGAAGATCGGGCCGTGGTCGCGGCACCACGCGTCGTTCGTCGGGTGGTGGTGGAAGAAGACGTTGTGCGCGTGGCCGAGGAGGCGGCGGACGCGCTCCTCCATCTCGTAGTCGGCGACGTTGATGTGCACTTCCTCGTACGGCGCGAGCGCGTGCACCATGCGCGCGAAGATGCCGGGGACGGGCCCGAACTTGCCCGGCCACGACGCCTCCTTGTGCGGCCAGCTGAGCCACGTGCCGCGGTGGCGCTCCCATTCGGCGGGCATGCGGAATCCCTGCGACGCAGGCGTCCTCGAGGTATCGATCGGAGGCATCTCGGAACCGGAAGGAGGGGTGGGGGCGGCGGGTACGGAGAGTGTGCAGCGCGATCGCGGGCTCGGCAAGGGGCCGATGCGAGCGGCGAGGGGGAGCGAGCCGGCGCGCCCCGCCGCCGTCGTTCCCCCTCGCCCGTCGCCACCGCGGTGCGCGTCAGTCGATGTAGCGCTTGACGATCTCGCCGTAGGCGTCGATGCGGCGGTCGCGCAGGAACGGCCAGTGCGTGCGGCTCACGTCCACGCGGCCGAGGTCGAGCTCGCAGGTGAGCACCTGCGGCTCCGTGCCCGCCTTCACGAGCACGCGGCCGCCCGGGTCGGAGACGAAGCTGCCGCCCCAGAACTCGAGGCCGCCGTCGGGGCCCGGCTCGGTGCCGACACGGTTCACGGCGCAGACGTACACGCCGTTCGCGATGCCGTGGCTCCGCTGGATCGTCTCCCACGCGTTCGACTGCTGCGCGCCGTGGATCTCCTTCTCGCCCGGCAGCCAGCCGATCGCCGTGGGGTAGAAGAGGATCTGCGCGCCCGTGAGCGCCGTCAGGCGCGCCGCCTCGGGATACCACTGGTCCCAGCAGACGAGCACGCCGATCGTGCCGAACTTCGTGCGCCACGACCGGAAGCCGAGGTCGCCGGGCGTGAAGTAGAACTTCTCGAGGTACTGGGGGTCGTCCGGGATGTGCATCTTCCGGTACTTTCCCAGGTACGTGCCGTCCGCGTCGATGATCGCCGCGGTATTGTGGTAGAGCCCCTCGGCGCGCTTCTCGAAGAGGCTCGCGATGATCACCACCCCGAGCTCGCGGGCGACGGCGCCGAGCCGCTCGGTGGAGGGACCGGGGATCGGCTCGGCCCGCTCGAAGAAGCGGTGCTCCTCGGTCTGGCAGAAGTAGGGGCCGAGGAAGAGTTCCTGCAGGCAGACGATCTGCGCGCCGCGCGCGGCGGCCTCGCGCACCCCGGCGATCGCGCGCGCCATGTTGGCCTCGGCGTCGTCGGTGCAGCGCGTCTGGACGAGCCCGAGGTGGACCCGGCGGGGGGACGTCGTCAGGTTCATGGCTGCCAATTATAATGCGCGGGCCAAGCGGCCGCCCCCCGAGCGAGGTACCCGTCGCGTGTCGTCCATCCTCCGTCGCCTGTCCCCGGTCCTGCCGTCGCTGCTCCTGCTGGCCGCCGCCCTGCCGGCGCACGCGCAGGACCTCTCCTGGCGCACCCTGGGCACCTTCTACGGCGACGACACCGAGTTCTTCGGGCCGTACCGCGAGGGGGAGACGATCTTCGGCGCCCAGGTCACGAGCTGGCTCGCGGCGCAGGTCACGCCGAAGGTCGAGCTCCGCGGCGGCGTCTTCCTCGACCGCCGCTGGGGCTCCGAGCGCTTCATGGACTCGGTGAAGCCGGTCCTCTCGCTCCGCTACACGGCGCCGCACACCTTCCTCGCCCTCGGCACGCTCGAGACCCAGCGGCGGCACGGCTTCCTCGAGCCGCAGCAGGTCACCACCCTCGAGCTCACGCACCCCATCGAGTACGGCCTGCAGTGGATCCAGCGGCACGACTGGCTCGAGGCCGAGGTGTACCTCGACTGGCAGAAGCTCAACACCCCGACGCAGCGCGAGCAGTTCACGCAGGGGACGCGCCTCATGCTCCTCCCGCGCCGCTGGGTGGCCGTCGAGGGAAACAGCTTCTGGTACCACCGCGGCGGCCAGCTCTTCAACGCGGGCGTGCCGGCGACGAACAACCGGACCTACGCGCTCGGGCTCCGGCTGCAGGACACGCTGCCGGGGCTCGGGCCCAGCGCCCTCTGGGCGTACCGGCTCTGGAGCGTGGGCCAGATCGATCCCGCCTACCCGGCCGACCGCCCGACGAGCGGCCACGGCACCTACCTGCGCGCCTCGGCGAGCCCGATCCGCGGGGCCGAGTTCTTCGTCATCTGGTGGAAGGGGCGGGACTACGTCGGCGACCTGGGCGACAACAACTACAACTCCACCGGCGTGAAGCCCGACTTCTACCGGTCGGGCCGCCGCTACACGGAGATCGGCGTCCTGCGCCGCCGCGGGCGCCCGGACGGGCTCTCGTTCGACGCCGAGGCGCGCATCCACAAGTACGACGACGTGAACAACAAGATGGTGTTCGGGCAGGCGTGGGAACTCTCCTTCCGCGTCGTGGCGCGCGTCCCCGTGGACGTCGTCGTCCGGCGCCGGGCGCCCGCGCCGCAGTGAACCGCGCGCGGCACGGTGCCGCGCCCCCACGAGCCACCGAGGGTCCCGCATGATCGTCCTGCTCGCCCTGCTCCAGCAGCAGCCCGCCCCGCCCGCGAAGCCCGCCGGGCCGCCGTCGCTCATCAGCCGGGTCGAGGTGACCCCGCCGCGCGCCGAGGTGCGGGTCGGCGACACGCTGCGCCTCCGGGCCCGCGCGCTCGGCGCCGACGGCCAGCCCCTCCCGGGCGTGCGCTTCGCCTACTTCACCGGCGGCGACGAGGGCGGCGTGGACTCGACCGGCCTCGTTCGCGCCGGCTATCAGGGGAAGGTGCGGGTGACGGTGGTCGCGACCCTGCCCGGCAGCAAGAGCGCCATCACGCAGGCGGAGGTGCGGGTGCTGCCACAGCTCGCGGCACGAGTCGAGGTAAGCCCGGCGCCCGCGCGGCTCGTCGCGGGGACGCGGCTCACGCTCACCGGGACACCCTACAGCGCGCAGAACGACCGCAGCTACGAGGCGGTGACGTTCGCGTCGAGCAACCCGCGCGTCGCGAGCGTCACCCCGGACGGGCGGCTCACCGCCGTGGCGCCGGGCCGCGCGACGATCACCGCGAAGGGGGCCCGCGCGACGGCCGCACTCCCGGTCGAGGTGCTGGCGGGCCCGGTCGCGAAGGTGGTCCTCACCCCCGGCACCGCGTCGGTCGCCTCCGGCGACGTCGTGCGCTTCCGGGCAGACGCGCGGACCGCCGCCGGGCGCTCCCTCGGCGACGTCGGCGTGCGCTGGGCGGTCGAGGGGTCGGGCGGGGTCGCCCAGATCGGCGACGACGGCGATTTCGTCGCCGAGGAGGCGGGGAAGTACACCGTCACGGCGACGGTCGGCACGGTGACGGCGGACGCGGTGGTGGAGGTGACCCATCGGCGCGTCGGCCGCCCGTTCCAGGTGGTGGGCCGCGTGCCGGTCAAGTTCTCGAGCGCCGAGGTGTGGGTGCACCCCGGCGGGAAGTGCGCGTACCTGAGCACCATCGCCGACCGGGTGTACGCGATCGACGTCGCGAACCCGGCGGCCCCCCGGATCGCGGACTCGCTCGTGATCGACGCCCGGCTCATCAACGACGTGATGACGACCGAGGACGGGAAGTACGGCGTCTTCTCGCGCGAGGGCGCGTCGAACCGCAAGAACGGGATCATGATCTTCGACGCGAGCGACGCCTGCCACCCGAAGGTCATCGCCGACTACAACGAGACGGTCTCGGGGGGCGTGCACTCCTCCTACGTCTACCGCGGCTACGTCTACCTCACCGACGACGCGACCGGCTCGATGCGCGTCATCGACATCCGCGACCCGTACAAGCCGCACGAGGTGGCGCGGTTCCAGATGGAGCAGACGGAAGCGGGCCGCTACCTCCACGACATCGCGGTCCAGGACGGGCTCGCCTACCTGAGCTACTGGAACGACGGGCTCGTGATCGTGGACGTCGGCAACGGCGTGAAGGGCGGGAGCCCGGAGCACCCGGTGTTCGTGTCGCAGGCGAAGTACGACCTGCAGGAGCTCTACCGCCGCGTGGACCAGTACTACGGCCTCGGCGCGCGCGGCACGCACACCGCGTGGCGCCACCGGAACTACGTCTTCGTCGGCGACGAGGTCTACGGCGCGCAGATGCCGAAGGGGCTCAAGGACGGGAACAACCTGACCTTCGGCCGCCTCACGGTGATCGACGTCTCGAACCTCGAGCACCCGAAGGTGGTCGCCTGGTACGAGCCGACCGACGGCGGGGTGCACAACATCTGGGTCGAGGGCGACACGCTCTACATGGGGAACTACCAGGGCGGGGCGCGCGCGCTGGACGTGTCGGGCGAGCTCAAGGGCGACCTGCTCCGGCAGGGGCGGGAGATGGCCTGGATCCTCACCGCGGACGCCGACGGCGAGCGGCCGCGGGCGACGTTCGCGTGGGGCGCGGTGGTGAAGGACGGGAACATCTACGTCCCGGACATCAACACCGGGCTCTGGATCCTCCGGCTCGAGCCCCGGCCCGGCGCGGCGACGCCCTGAGCGCGGAGGCGGACCGGGCCACCCCGGCGCCGCCCGCCCCCGAGCGGCGCCCCGGCACCACGACGGCCCGGCCCCTCCCAGGAGGGACCGGGCCGTTCGCCTGGACGCCGGCGGTCAGCTCGGCGTGCAGCTCGCCACGTTGCCCACGAACGTCCCCGAACTGCCCTGACCGTCGTTCCACGAGCCGCTGATGTTGTCGCCGTTGCTGGTCAGCGTGCCCGTCGCGATCACGAAGTTGGGCTGCGCGTCGGGGAGCACCTCGACCTGGTCGGTCGTGCCGCTCTTGGGGCGGGCCTTCCCGGAGAAGCCGCCGCCGGTCGACGGCACCAGGATCACCCCACCCGTCCGGTCGGGCTTGAGGGCGAGGCTGAAGACGCCCGAGTCGTCACCGGTGTACTCGCCGCAGAGGACCTTCACGGCGGCGCTGGTCGTGGTGCGCACGGCCGAGAAGGTCCCCGACTGGCCGTTCGGGCCGGTGAAATCGCCGGCCGCGAGGTCGCCGCTCTGGTTGCCGGTGAAGGTGTAGCCGCCGCCGGAGAGGCTGAGCGCCGCACCATTGACGGTGCCGCTCAGGACGACCTTGGCGGAGCCGTCGCTGAAGTCCAGCTCGCCGGTGTACTGGATCGGGGCCGAGGCGAGTGCCACCCCCGCGGGGCCCGGCAGCGCGGCCGCCGCCTGGGTCGAGAACTTGATCACGCCCGACTTGGCTGCGGAGGCGAAGGAGCCGGCGAAGGAGACGGTCGTCAGGGTGCTCGGCGAGGTCCCGGAGTCGCCGCAGGCGGCGAGGGCCGCGAGCCCGGCCACGGGCACGAGGCGGACCAGGGTCAGGAGGCGAGGGGCGGTGGGCACGGTCAAGCGCATGAAGGCCTCGGGATGGGGGTGTCGCGGTGCGGTTCCGCGCGCCGATGCGGCGCGGACCTTGCGATTCTGACACAGGGGTCTTATCTCCCGTTCCAACTCCCCTTAAACAGCGCACGTCCGGGCCTCGGCCCGCTGGAGCAGCGCGTTCGTGGTCGTTCTCAACCTGATGGGCGGCATCGAGTTGCGAGGCCAGGAGGGCCCCGCCGACCGCCTCCTGTCCCAGCCCAAGCGCGTCGCCCTGCTGGCCTGGCTCGTCCTCGCCTCGCCGCGCGGTCAGCACCGGCGCGACCGTCTCCTGCCCCTCCTCTGGCCGGACTCCGACGAGCCGCGCGCGCGCAACTCGCTCTCGCAGGCCATCTACCACCTCCGCCGCGAACTCGGCGCGGAGGTCCTGCCCAGCCGGACCCCCGAGACGATCGGCGTGGCCCACGACCGGATCGAGTGCGACGCGCTCGCCCTCGAGCGGGCGGCCGCCGCCGGCGACTGGCGGCGGGTGCGGGCGCTGTATCGTGGCGACCTGCTGCCCGGCTTCTTCGTCTCGGGGGCGGCGGAGTTCGAGCGGTGGCTGGAGCGGGAGCGGCAGCGGCTGCAGGAACTGGCCGTCGGGGCGGGGTGGGCGGCGGTTCGGGAGGCCGAGCAGTCGGGCGATCGGGCGACGGCGGCGGAGGCGGCGCGCTGGGCCGCGGGGCTCGTCCCCTTCGACGAGGAGGCGCTGCGGCGCCTGCTCGCCGCGCTGGACCGCGCCGGCGACCGGGCGGGTGTCCTGGAGGCGTTCGAGGGCTTCGCCCAGCGCCTGCGGGCGGAGTTCGGGGACCAGCCCGCTCCCGAGACGCTGGAGCTCGTGGCGCGGATTCGCGCCCGACGGCCGTCCATGGATGTCGAGACGATGGCGGTGGACTCGACGGCTCGCGGGGGGACCACGTCAGACGGGGACGCGGGAACCGCCGCCGAGGGCGGGGGGGCCGCCGCGGCCCCGGTGGCGAACGGCCTCGCGCTGACCGGCGCGCGGCCCGGCGCCGGCCGGCGGTGGCGTGGCGCGCTCGCGACCGCAGGCCTGGTCGTCGGCCTCGCCGCCGGCGGGGCCCTCGTGGCGCGGGCGCGCCGGGCGAGTCCGCCGGAGCCGAAGGTGGTCGCGGTGCTGCCGTTCGCCTCCCATGGCGACCCCGCGCTCGCCTACGTGGCCGACGGCGTCACGTCGCTGCTCGAGGCGAAGCTGGACCGGGCCGGCGGCGTCCGCGTGGCCGACCCGCGTGCCGTGCGGGCGCTCGCGGAGCACCGCGCCACCGCGGACGAGGACAGCCAGCGGGCCCTCGAGGCGGCGCGCCGCCTGCGCGCCACCTGGATCGTCGTCGGTGACGTCACGACGATCGGCACCCGCGTGCAGGTGCGCGCTGAACTGCGCGGCACGGACCGCCCCGGCGCGCCCGTCGCGACGGCCACGGCGAGCGGCGAGCGGGACGCGCTGTTCGCCCTCGCCGACTCCCTCGCGCTCCACCTCCTCGCCGAGGGGATCGGCATCGGCCGGCGCGACCTGCAGCAGGCGGCCCTGGTGGCGACGGCTTCGCTGCCCGCCTTCCGCGCCTTCCTCGACGGCGAGGCGGCGATGCGCGCGGGCCGTTACGCGGAAGCGGCGGACCGATACCGCGGCGCCGTGGCGCTCGACAGCGGGTTCGCCATCGCGGCCTACCGCGGGGCGGTGGCGCTGGATTGGGCGGGCTTCAGGGGCGACGAGATCGGGCGCATGCTCGCGCTCGCGGATGCCGGCAAGGCCCGGCTGACCGAGCGCCAGCGCCGGCTCCTGTTCGCGGCCAGCGCCTACTACCGCAGCCGGGCGGACACCGCGCGCCTGGTGCTCGAACGGGTGCTCGCCGACGATCCGGACGCCGTGGACGCCTGGTACCTGCTCGGGGAGACGCTCTTCCATTACGGCCCCAACTTCGGCCGGAACTGGCGGGAGGCGGAGGGGGCGTTCCAGCACGTCGTGGCGCTCGATCCCGACGATCCCGAGGCGCTCGTGCACCTCGTGCGGATCGCGGCCGCGCGGCGCGATCGTGCCCTCGTGGATTCTCTGGCGGCGCTGGTGCTCCCCAGCCTCGGCGCCACGCCGAGGGCGTGGGAGCTGCGCGCGCTGCAGGCCTGGCTGTCCGGGGACGCGGCGGGACGGGAGCGCTTCCTGCGCGAGCTGCGCGGCGCGCCGCCGGGCGCCGCGCGCGAGGCGGGGCGCGGGCTCGCCGTCTATCTCGAGGAGCTTGAGGACGGGCGAGCGGTGTACCGACTCGGGCCGGCGGGCCGGGACGGATCGCTGGAGGTGCAGTTCGCGATCGCCGCGGGGCAGTGGCACGCCGCGTTCAGCACGCCCGAGTGGTGCGCGATGCCCGATCCCACGTTCTGCGACTTCGCCCTGCTGCTCAAGGCGCCCCTGCCCGGCGCACCGCTCGCCGACCCGGCCGTTGCGCGCGCGGTCCGCGAGGGCCCGCGACTGCGGCCGGGCTCCCCGGAGGCGCGCGGCGCCTACGCGGCGCTCACCGACCTGCTGGTGCTGCGGCTGGACCGCGGCGCCGTCGATTCCGCCACCCGCGCCGCGGCGGCCGAGGAACTGCGCCGACTCGCCACCGACTACGATTCCGTCCCCTCGATCCGGCTCTGGGCCGAACTCGGCACGGTCCCTCCGGCCGAGGACCCGGCATCGGCGGCGGCGCGCGCCGGGCGCCTGCTCGGCACCCTCGCCGCGAACCAGGGGCGACCGTTCGACTTCGGGGACCCGGAGTACCCGGTGAAGCTCTTCGTGGCCGAGGTGCTGGCGGCGGGCCGGGCGGACTCCGCGGCGCTGGCGCTCTACCGGAGCATTCCCGACGCCTCGGGCCGGGACCTGCACCTGCTGCCCTACGCCCGCCTCGGCGAGGCGCGCATCCTCGCGCGGCGCGGCGACACCGCCGGCGCACGGCGCCTCTACGACCGGGTCCTCGGCTGGTGGCGCGAGCCGGACCCCGCGTTCAGGCCGTACGTGGAGCGGGTGCGGGCGGAGCGGGACGCGCTCGAGGGGTGAGCGCGCCGGGCCTCAGGGGCGCGCCGCCTCTTCCGCCAGCTTGGCGGCGCGGTGCGGGGACGTGCGCGTGTCGTAGCCGGTGAAGCCGGGCAGGAGCGCACAGAGCAGCGCGGTGCCCGCCACGCACAGGATCCCGCCCGACACCACCGACACCCGCACGCTCGCGAGTCCCGCCACGAGGCCCGCCTCGACGTTGCCGAGCAGCGGCCCCGTCATGTAGCTGATCTGCTCGATCCCCGCGAGCCGCCCCCGCAGCGCGTCGGGGATCGTCTGGTTCCACATCGTCATCCGGAAGATCGCGCTCACCGCGTCGGCGCCGCCCGCGAGCGCGAGGCAGGCGAGCGCGGGCCAGAGCGAGTTCGCGAAGCCGAACCCGACGATCGCCACCCCCCAGAGCGCCGCGGCCAGCGCGATCGCGCGGCCCTGCCGGTGGACGCGCGCGGTCCAGCCGCTTCCCAGGGTCACGAGCATCGCCCCGAAGGCGGGCGCCGCATACAGGAAGCCGATCACCGGGCCGCCGCCGAGCCGCTCGGCGATGGCGGGGAAGAGCGCCATCGGCATCCCGAAGAACATCGCGTTCATGTCGATCAGGTACGTCCCGAGCAGGTCGGGACGGCTCCGCGCGTAGCGGAGCCCCTCGAGCACGCGCGCGAGGCTCGGCCGCTCGGCGTCGGGCGGCGGCGGCACGGCGCGGAGGCTCGCCACGGCGCCGAGGCAGACGACGAAGGTCGCGAAGTCCACGAGGTAGGTGCCCGGCAGGCCCAGCACCGCGATCAGGAACCCGCCGAGCGCGGGTGCCCCGACGGCGCCGGCGGTCCGGCCCAGCGACTGGAGCGCCGCGGCCGCGGGCATCAGGTCGCCCCGGAGGAGGCGCGGCGTCAGCGCCTCGAGGGCGGGCCGCTGGAAGCCGCTCAGCCCGCTGCTCACCGCCGCGATCACGAAGAGCGCCCACACCGGCGGGTGCGGCAGGAGCGCCAGCGCGACGAGCATGGCGGAACAGGTGGCGAGCCCCAACTCGGCGAGGAGGAGCAGCCGCCGCCGGTCGAGCGCGTCGGCGAAGGCGCCGCCCACGAGCGCCATCAGCGCGAGGGGCACCAGCTCCACGGCGCCCATGAGGCCGACGGCGAGCGAGGAGTGGGTGAGCTGGTAGACCTGGTAGGGAAACGCGACGCCCGTGATCATCGAGCCCGCGTACGATACCGTCTGCCCGAGGAAGAGCCGCCGGAACTCGGGGCTCTCGCGGAGCGGCGTGAGGTCGAGGGCCAGCACGCGGCGGAGCCGCGCCAGCCACCCGGCGGGGGCGGTCACGAGCGCGGGCGCGCCGCGGTCAGGCGAAGGCGAGGGCGCGCGTGCCGGCCAGCGCCGCCTCGACCGCCGGGAGCGGGTCGGGGAAGCAGTCGTCGCGCCGTCCCGCCTCCTCCGCGCGGCGGAGCGCCGCCTCGAGCCCGTCCTCGCGCCCCGGCTGCAGCGCGGCGACGAGGGCCTCCGCGTCGTCGCAGTGGCCGTTGAAGCGCTCGACGGCGTAGTCGGCGACGTTCATCCCGCTGATCAGGAACTGCCAGTCCGACGCCTGGGCGAGGAGGAGCGAGCGCGTCGCCTGCGCGAGCACGACCCGCGTGGCGGGCTGCCGGAGGGCGGCCGGCGCCACCTCCCAGTAGGCCTCCTCCAGCGCCCAGAGCCGCTCCCAGGTCCACGCGGTGAGCGGGGAGAGCCACACGCTCCAGTCGCCGTTGGCGCCCCACGAGCCGGGTGGGAGCCGCAGGGCGGGGCCGGGACGGTGGCGCAGCAGGTGGCCGCCGGCGCTCACCGGCCGCACGTCGGCGTGCGCCGTGAGCGCGCGATAGACGCTGCCCAGGAAGTGCGGGCCCTCGAACCACCAGTGGCCGAAGAGCTCGGTGTCGAACGGCGCCGCGAGCACGCGCCCCCGCGCCGGCTGCTCCGCCGCGATCCGGTCCACGAGCCGCGCGAAGTGGGCGGCGTGCGCCTCGGCCCGCGACGCCGCGGCCGCGGGGTCGTACGAGGCCTTGGCGCCGAGGTCCACGTCGCTCCCGGTGACGCGCCAGAAGCGCAGGCCGCCGGGCCAGCGGAGCTTGTGGAACTCGAGGTAGGCGCCGTCGCCGGGGTAGCCGAGCTGGCGGCTCCAGACCTGGGCGGAGGCGCGCGGGTCCCGCGCGAAGCAGGAGACCGACCCGGTGCCACCGCTCGCGACGCGCCACGTGCGGTACGGGGTGCGCTCACCCTCGCCCAGCGGCACCGCCTCGAGCAGGGGCTCGGCGCCGCTCGAGAGCCCGATCGGGCGCCCGCCCGTCACGAGGTGAGCATCCACGAAGAAGTACCGGTAGCCCGCGTCGGCGAGGTGCTCCTCGATGCCGCGGCGGAGCGTGGCGCGCGGGGCGGTGGGCCACGGGGCCCAGCGGTCGCGGGGACGGTAGGCGCACTCCGGCACCCAGCAGCCCAGCGGTGAGCGGCCGAAGAGCCGCCGGTGCTCCGCCACGCCGAGGCCGAGCTGGAGGCGGATGCTCTCGTCCCGGGCGAGGAGGGGGAGGAAGCCGTGCGTGGCGGCGGAGCTCATGAGCTCCACCCGCCCGCGGAGCTCGAGGGCGCGGAAGGCGCCGACGAGGTCCTTGTCGATCCGCTCCCAGAGCGCCTGGTGCCGCCGGTAGCGGTCCTTCCAGAAGGCGACGAGCGGCAGCAGCTCCTCGTCGTTCGTCGCGGCGAGCGAGACCGGCGCCTCCGCGCACGCCTCGAGCCGCTGCGCGAAGAACCGGTCGAGCTCGGCGCGGAAGGCCGGGTGGGCGAGCTGGTTCGCGAGCACCGGCGTGATGCCGAGGGTGACCGGCGCGGGGACGCCGTCGTCCTCGAGGGCGCGGAGCTCCTCGAGGAGGGGGAGGTACGTCTCGAGCGCCGCCTCGCAGAGCCAGTCGCTCCCGTGCGGCCAGCGGCCGCGGTTGAGCATCCAGGGGAGGTGACTGTGCAGGGCGAGCACGAAGTCGAGCGTCACGGGCCCTCCAGGGCGCGCTGGTAGACCTGGGCGTAGCGCTCCACGGCGCGCTCCCACCCGAAATCGCGATGCATGGCCGTGTCCATCATCCGGCCCCACGCGGCGCGGTCCTCGTAGGCCGCCAGGGCGCGGAAGGCCGCCTCCTCGAAGGCGGGCGGGGCGTAGGCGTCGAAGAGGAAGCCGGTCACCCCGTCGTCGATCGTGTCCGCGAGGCCGCCCACGCGCCGGGCCACCGGGATCGCGCCGTAGCGCTGGGCGCGCATCTGGGTGAGCCCGCACGGCTCGTACTCGGACGGCATCATGAGCAGGTCCGCCCCGGCCATCAGCCGGTGCTCGACGCGGTCGGTGAAGGCCAGGTCCACGCCGATGCGGTCCGGGGCCGCACGCTGCAGCGCGAGCAGCGCCTCGCCGTAGCGGCGCTCGCCGCTGCCCAGGAAGATGAACTGCGCCGGGGACCCGAGGAGCCCCAGGCTCCCGAGGATCACGTCCAGGCCCTTCTGCCGCGCGAGGCGCCCCGCGAAGGCGAAGAGCGGCGTCCGCGTCCGCTGCGGGAGGCCGAAGGCCCGCTGCAGCGCCGCCTTGCAGCGCTCCTTCCCCTCGAGGTCCCCCGCCGCGAAGCGCGCGGTGATCTGGAGGTCGGTGGCCGGGTTCCACGTTTGCTGGTCGATCCCGTTGAGGATGCCGACCAGGCGGTCGCCCAGGGCGTGGAAGGCCTCCTGCAGGCCGAAGCCGCCCTCGGGCGTGAGGAGCTCGCGCGCGTGCTGCGGGCTCACCGTCACCACCATGTCCGCCGTGCTCACCCCGGCCTTGAGCAGGTTCGCCTTCCCGTACCACTCGAGGCAGCGCCAGTCGTACGCTTCCCACGGGATGCCGAGCTCCGGGACGATGCCGGGCGGGAAGTGTCCCTGGTAGCCGGGGTTGTGCACCGAGAGCACCGTGCGGAGCTCCGCGTACCCCGGCCGGCCGGCGTGGGTGAGCCGCAGGAACATCGGCGCGAGGGCGGCGTGCCAGTCGTGCGCGTGGAGGATCGCCCGGCCGGGCACGAGCCGCGGCAGCACCTCCAGCGCCGCGAGTACGAAGAAGCCGAAGCGGCGATGGTTGTCGCCGAAGTCGCCGTGCATGTCGCCGTAGAGGCCGTCCCGCTCGAAGAAGTGCGGGTGCGCGATCGCGTAGACCTCGGGGCCCGCCCCGGGGGCGGCGACCCGCAGGAGCTGCGCCGGCTCGCGCGAGGGCCCGAGCGGCACCTCGAAGGCGTCGCCCACGGGGACGAGCCCGGGTGCCGACTCCCGCACCGAGCGGTAGAGCGGGAGCAGGGCCAGCGCCCGCTGGCCGGCCCGCTGCTGGAAGGTGGCGAGGCCGCTCACCGCCTCCGCGAGGCCGCCGGTCCGCGCGTACGGAAAGTACTCCGACGTCAGGTGGACGACGGGGGGGAGGTCCCGGACGGCGCGCGTGGCGGCGGTGGGCACGGCGTCAGTCGGTCGGCAGGTCGTCGCCCGCCTGGTCCGCCCGGGCCGCGGGGACGTAGTACTCCTGCAGGTACTCGGCGACCATCCGGCGCGTGGTGAAGCGCTGCCCGCCGAGGCGCAGCGCGTGCCGCATCCGCTCGACCCAGCCGAGGGGGATGCCGCGCGCGTCGCGCGTGTAGTAGAGCGGGACGACCTGCTCCTCGAGGATGCGGAAGGCGTGCTCCGCGTCGGCGGCGTCCTGCGCGTCCACCTCGAGGCCCTCGGCCGCGGGCGGGACCGCCCAGCCGCCCAGGCCGTCGTAGCCCTCCTGCCACCAGCCGTCCAGCGTACTGAGCTGCGGGACGCCGTTGAGCGCCGCCTTCATGCCGCTCGTCCCGGAGGCCTCGAGGGGGACGCGCGGGAGGTTGAGCCAGAGGTCCACGCCCTGCACGAGCAGGTGCGCGAGGTGCATGTCGTAGTCCTCGAGGAACGCGATGCGCCCCTCGAAGGCCGGGTCGCGCGTGAACTGGTAGAC
>JBAIWX010000092.1:0-1583 GCA_037916975.1 Gemmatimonadales bacterium | reverse complement strand
GCTGGTGCTGTGCAACGATGCCGCCGGGAACGACGCCGGCGCCGATCCCGTGGACCGCGCGCTGCTCGCCCTCGCACGCGCGCAGGGCGCGGACGCGGCGGCGATCCGCGCGGCGCATCCCCGGGTCGCGGAGCGCCCCTTCGCCGCCGAGCGCCAGCGGATGACGACGCTTCACGGCGCGGACGACGGCCTCCTCGCCTGCTCCAAGGGCGCCGCCGAGCGGATCGTGGCACAGTGCGACACCGTCGCGATGCCGGGGGGCGACGTCCCCATCGACCCCACGGCCGTCCTCGCCGAGGCCCGGGCCCTCGCCGACGCCGGCTATCGCGTGCTGGCGATCGCCGAGCGGCACCTCCCGGTCGCCGCCGCCGACGACCCCGGGGCGGCGGAGCGGGGCCAGCGCTTCCTCGGCCTCGTCGCCCTGACGGACCCGCCCCGTCCCGCCGCGCGCGCGGCCCTCGCGACGACCGCCACCGCGGGCATCCGCAGCGTCATGCTCACGGGGGACCACGCCCTCACCGCGCGCGCCGTCGCGCGCGAGCTGGGCATGCTCGCGCCGGACGACCTCGTGCTCACCGGGCCCGAGCTGGACGCGCTGACGCCGCCGGCCCGCGCCGCGGTGCTCCCGCGCCTGCGCGTGGTGGCACGCTCGACGCCCGCGCAGAAGCTGGCGCTCGTCGAGGCGTTCCAGGCGCGCGGCGAGGTCGTCGCGATGACGGGCGACGGGGTGAACGACGCCCCGGCGCTCCGGCGCGCCGACATCGGGGTGGCGATGGGCCGCGGGGGCACCGACGTCGCGCGCGAGGCGGCGGGGCTGGTCCTCCTCGACGACGACTTCGCCACGGTGGTGCGCGCGGTGCGCGAGGGGCGGCGGGTCTACGACAACATCCGGCGGTTCGTGCGGTACGTGCTCGCGGGCAACCTCGGCGAGGTGATCGCGGTGGTGCTGGCGCCGCTCGTCGGGCTGCCGATCCCCCTCCTCCCGGTGCAGATCCTCTGGGTCAACCTCGTGACGGATGGCCTCCCCGGGCTCGCCCTCGCCGCCGAGCACGCGGAACCGGACGTGATGGCGCGCGCGCCGCGGCCACGGGGCGAGTCGCTGTTCGCGCACGGGCTCTGGCAGCACGTGAGCTGGGTGGGGATGCTGATCGGCGCGCTCACCCTCGGGGTGGCGGCCTGGGGCGTGGCGCGGGCGGAGCCGGGCTGGCGCACGATGGCGTTCAGCGTGCTCGCGCTCGCGCAGCTCTGGCACGCATCCGCCATCCGCGCCGAACGGGCGTCCGCCTTCGATCGGCGGCTCGAGCCGAACCCGTGGCTCCTGGCGGCCCTCGTCGGGACCGCGGCGCTCCAGTACCTCGCCGTGCGACCGGGCCCGCTGCAGGCGCTGCTCCGCCTCGTGCCGATCGGCGGCGGCGCGTTCGCCGCCTGCCTCGCGCTCTCGGCGGTCGTGGTCCCGGCGGTGGAACTGGAGAAGTGGCTGGTGCGGCGGCGGGGGCTCTACCGCGAGGGGTGAGCGGCAAGGGCCTCGGCGAGCGCCGCGAGGGCGCGGCCACGATGGCTCAGCGGGTCCTTCTCGCCGGCCG
>JBAIWX010000091.1:0-2972 GCA_037916975.1 Gemmatimonadales bacterium | reverse complement strand
GGCGACGCTCTTCCCGTCCGGGGACCAGCTGGGGTAGTACTCGCCGACGTCCTGCGTGGTGAGGCGCTTCGGCGTGCCGTTCGGCCAGTCCATCACGTAGAGCCGGTCGAGCGCGGTGAAGGCGAGCCTCGTCCCGTCGGGCGAGGGCACCGCGTCGCGGATCTGCCGCGCCACGAAGGTCGGCGCGTCGTCCACCCTGTACCTCGTGCGGATGTCCGGGCCGAGGACGAGCGCCGCCTCGGCCGTGAAGGGGATCCTGGTCGCAGCGCCGCCATCCACGGGGACGCGCCAGAACTCGCCGCCGTAGCTCACGACGAGGGCGCGCGAATCGGGGGTGAAGCTGTAGCCCGGGAGGACGTCGAGCGTGGCGCGCGACTCCTGGTCGTCGCGCTGCACGGGCCAGGCGAGCCAGCGCTCGGTGCCGGTCGCGAGCTCCCGGAGGCGGAGGCCGGTCGCGGCGTCGTGCCGCGTGCCGTACACCAGCCACTTCCCGTCGGGCGAGAGCGCGGGGCGGAACGCCGAGCCCCAGCGGTTGGTCATCGGCGTCGCGGTCCCGCGCTCGCGGTCGTAGACGGCGAGCTGGTACTGCGGCAGGATGGCGTTGTACTGCCAGTCGCCGGTCCGCTGCGCGTACCAGATGTAGCGGCCGTCGGGCCCGAACGCGGCACCGACGGTCTTGAGCGCCGCCGGCTCCTTGATGAGCTGCACGCCGTTGCCGCCCTCCACGTGGTACATCCAGAGCTTGGCGCCGCCGCCCAGGCCGCCGCTCCGCGAGACGACCACGTACTGGCCGTCCGGCGTCCACTCCGGCGACACGTACAGGTTGTCGTTGCCCTTGGTGAGCTGGACGGTGTCCTTGAGGTCCAGCGAGAGCAGCCAGACGTTGTCGCCGCCGCTCCGGTCGGAGACGAAGGCGATGCGCCGCCCGTCGGGACTGAATCGGGGCTGGCTGTTGAACGCAGGGCCGGACGTGAGGGCCGTCGCCTTCCCGCCCGTCGCCGGCATCACGTAGATCTGGCCGAGGAGGTCGAAGACGAGCGTCTGCCCGTCGGGGGAGACGTCCACCGACATCCAGGTCCCGCGCGTGGCGGTGAAGGTGAGGGTCCGCGCGGTCGCGAGGGGGAGCGGCTTCTTGTCGGCCGGCTTCTCGCCCGACTGCGCGGCGAGGGGGGCGGCGGCGAGCGCGAGCGCGCCGAGGAGACAGGCGAGGTGACGGTGCATCGACGATCCGGGCCGGAGAATGAAGGATTCCGTAAGGTAAGGCCTTGGCGCATTACGGTGGATGGCCGCCCCCGGTTGCAGGTGCCGGGGGCTGCCGAGTCGGCCCGCCGTGTCGTAACATCCCGGCCCGGCGCAGCGCTTTCCGCCGCGCCCCCGTCCGACTACCATTGACGTCAACACAAATAGAGTCCATGACCCGGTCCCGCCCCGCCGTGCGCAGCCGCAGCCTGCCCGCCCTCCGCGACCTCCGCCGCCTCGTCGCCTTCCTCTCGGAGTCGGCGCGCGCGGTCGAGCGCCGTACCGGGATCACGAACGCGCAGCTCTTCGTGCTCCGGGCGCTGGCGGAGGGGCCGTGCACCGTCGGCGAACTGGCCCAGCGCGCGCGGACGGGGCAGAGCGCGGCCTCGCTGGTGGTGGCGCGGCTCGAGCGCCTCGGCCTGGTGAAGCGGCGCCGGCGGACCGACGACCGCCGCGTGACGGACGTCTTCCTGACCGACGACGGCGCCGCCCTGGCGGCCCGGGCACCCGAGCCGCCGACCGCGCGGCTGCTGAGCGCGCTCGAGGAGCTCCCGCCGGAGCAGGCGCGCCAGCTCGCGCGCGGCCTCGCGGCCCTCGCGCGCGCCCTCGAGCTGCCCGACGAGGAGCCGCCGATGCTCTTCGAGAAGGGCCCGCCGGCCGGGCGTCCCGCGCGCCGGTGAGCCCGGCGCTCGCCGCCGACGTCCGGGCGCGGCTTCGCGCGGTTCGCCTCGCCATCCTCCGGGGCCTCCGTGCCCCCGGCCGCCATCTCGACGCCGTGATGCTCGCCGTCGCGGTGCTGATCGGCGCGCTGGGCGCGCTCGGGGTGCTGCTCTTCTTCCGGCTGATCGACGTCGCGTACGACCTGCTCGTCGTGTGGCCGCTCGCGCACCTGCCGGCCACGGGGGGAGCATTCTACCGGCCGCTGCTCACCGGCGGAGGGTTCGTCCTCGCCTGGGCGCTCGTGCGCCGCCTGAGCGGCGGCCACGACGGCCTCAACGTCCCCGACGTCCAGCGCGCCGTGGCCGACGGCGGCGGCGACCTCCCGGCGGTCCCGGCCGCGGCGCGCACGGCCGCCAGCGCGGTGACGATCGGGACGGGAGGATCGGCGGGCGCGGAAGGGCCGGTGGCGGTGCTGGGCGCCGCGGTGGGATCCGCCGTGGCGCGGGGCCTGGCGCTCCGACCGACGCGCATGCGCGTGCTGGTCGGGGCCGGCACGGCGGCGGGCATCGCGGCGGCGTTCAACGCGCCACTCGCCGGCGCCTTCTTCGCGCTCGAGGAGATCCTCGGCTCCCTCGCCACCAACGCCTTCGCGCCGGTCGTCGTCTCGAGCGTGACCGCCTCGCTGCTCTCGCGCGCCTGGTTCGGCAACCACCCGGCGTTCTCCGTGCCCTTCCAGTACAGCTACACCTTCTACCGCGAGATCTTCCTCTTCTTCCCGCTGCTCGGGGTGGTGACGGGGCTGGTCTCGGCGCTGTTCGTGCGCACGGAGGACGCGGTCGCCGCCTTGCCGCGGGCGACGCGCCTGCCGCCCTGGGCGATCCCCCTGCTCGGCGGGGTTGCGGTGGGGCTGATGGCGCTCGTGAGCGGCGGCGCGCTGACGGGCCGCGGCCACATCGAGATCCACCTGCAGATGTTCCGCACGCTGCCCTGGTTCCTCCTCCTCGCGCTCGCGCTCGGGAAGATCCTCGCCACGGTGCTCACGCTCGGCACCGGGGGGTCGGGGGGCGTCTTCA
>JBAIWX010000090.1:0-4682 GCA_037916975.1 Gemmatimonadales bacterium | reverse complement strand
TGCGCGGGGCGGCTTTCCCCCGTGAAGGACCACGCGACCCTCCTGCGGGCGGTCGCTCGGCTGCGTGCCGCGGGCACGCCGGCGTTCCGCGTCGTCCTGCTGGGCGCGACGATGCCGGGGCAGGAGGACTACCGCGCATCGCTGGAGCGGCTGGTGGCCGAACTGGGGCTGGGTGACGTGGTCACCTTCGCACGCGAGGTCCCGGCCGAGCGGCTCGCCGAGTGGTACGGACGGTGCTCGGTCCACGTGAACCTCACGCCCGCCGGCTTCGGCGACAAGGTCGCGTGGGAGGCGATGGCGTGCGCACGGCCGAGCGTGGTCGCGAACCGGGAGTTCCGCGAGACGCTGGGAGCCCATGCCGACGCCCTGCTGTTCCCGCCGGGCGATGATGCGACACTCGCGGACCGCTTGGGGACAGTACTGGGCTGGCCGCCGGTGCGGCGTGCCGAGGTTGGCGATGACCTGCGCCGGCAGGTGGAACGGTTGCACTCGCTGGATGCGCTGGCCGATCGCATCGTGACGATGCTGTCGGCGCTCCGGGACGCCCGGCGATGATGGTGCTGCTGGGCGTGCTCACGGTGGTGCTGGGCCTGGCGCTCCCGGAGTGGGTGGCGGCGGCGGCCATTCCGTTCGTCGTGGTGCTGGAGACCGCCGTGGCCCTGCCGGACGTGGCTGCGCTCGGGGGAGCCGAGGTCCGGCTGGAGGACCTGCTACTCGGCGCGGCGCTCCTGCGGTTGTTCGGCCGATTGGCCCTCCGCGACGACACGCGGTTCGGACGCAGTGCCGCGCTGTTGCTCCTCCTGCTGGGCACCTTCGTGGTCACCACGTTCCTCGCGCGGGGCACGCTTGGCGGTGCGGGGCTGCTCCGGTCCACGACGTCGCTGGCGCGGTTCGCCGTCCAATCCTGCGTGCTTTTGCTGGTCGTCGCGAGCCTGCGCGGGCCCGGGCAGGTCCGCCGCCTGCTCGGGGCGGTCGAGGCCTTCGGATGGGTTGCGGCCGGCACCATCATACTCGATGTCGTGCTGCGGCCGTTCGGCATCCGACTTGGCGAGCTGCAGGGCGAGGCGACGGGGGCGCTGCGCTCCTTCGGCGTGGTCGGCGATTCCGTCGGGTTCATCCTGCCCTACTTCACGGCGCGCGCCGTGGCCGAGCGCCGTCTCGTGGCGGCGGCGGTCTTCGCGGGGGCGGTCTACCTGACCGCGACGATCGGCGCGATGCTCTGCCTGCTGGTCGGCCTGGCTGCCGTGCTGCTCCTCCCCGGTGCAGGGGAGGCGGGCTTCGGGCCGAGGGGCCGGATGCTCGCACTGGCCGGCCTGGCTGGCCTGGCGTTCCTCGCCGTGCTCGGTGCCGGCACGCTGAGCCAGCGATTGAGCGGCGGGGACCTGCTGGCGGGCGGCAGCGGCCTCCAGCGGCTCCTGAGCGCCCGCCTCGGCCTTGCCGTTGCCGCGTCCGCGCCATGGAGCGGGGTGGGCTTCAACGGCTTCTATACGCTCGCGACACGACTCGGCGCCCAGGATCTGTTCCTCGCCGAGATGGGAAGCTTCGCAGAAAACTCGATCGTGAATACGGGGAACCAGCTGCTGCAGACACTGTGCGACGGGGGCGTCCTCGCGCTCGCGAGCACGGGCCTCCTCCTGCACGCATTCTGGCGCGCGGCAGGGGCGGCCCCGGCCGCCGTGCCCGACCGGGGCGCCGCATTCTTCGCGTTCCGGGCATGGCTTGTCGCCCTCGTCGTCGGCAACCAGACGTCCGCCTGGATCCTGCCGAGCAGCGTGGTGTGGCTTCTCGTCCTGCTCGTGGGCGGTGCCGCGAGTGCGGCGGCGCTGCTGCCTCCGGCCGCGGCGGAGGACTGACGTGCGCATCCTCCACGTCAGCACGACGATCGCGCGCGGTGGGGCGGAGCACCACCTGCTGGAGCTGGCCAGCCGACAGCGACGCGCCGGTCACGAGGTCACGGTCGCGTGGCTCAAGGCGGCCCCCGAACTCGCTCCGCGGTTCGAGGGCTCGGGCGTGGCGCTCGCCCCGCTCGGCCTGTCCCGCTACGGCGACCCACGGCCGGCCTGGCGGCTCGCGTCGCTCCTCCGGCGGTGGCAGCCCGATATCGTCCACGCGCACATGCCGCCGGCCGAGCTGTATGGCCGGGCAGCGCGTGCGCTTGCCCGGGACCGCGCTGCCTACGTGGTGAGCAAGCACAACTTCGAGCCGTTCCTGCCCCGCTGGCCGGCGGGCGGCCTCGTGCTCGGGCGGTGGGCGGGGCGCGCGGCGCACGGTATGATCGCGATCAGCGACGCGGTGGCCCGACGGGTCCGCGACGAAGGGTTCGCGCCGGGGCGAGGTGTGCTGGAAGTGGTGCGCTACGGCCTCGACCCGGCGCCGTTCCGTGCTGTCACGCCCGACGAAGTGGGGGCGCTGCGCGAGGCGTGGGGCGTGGCGCCGCGCGAGCGGCTGGTGGGTACCGTCGCGCGCCTGGAGCCCCAGAAGGCGCTCGACTCGCTGCTCGAGGCGTTCGCGCGCCTCTTGGCGGAGCCCGGGGGCGAGCGGCTCCGCCTGGCCATCGTCGGGCGTGGCCGACTGGGCCCGGTGCTGCAGGCCCGCGCCGCGGCGCTCGGCATCGGCGACCGCTGTATCTGGGCCGGGGTGCGCACCGATATTCCGGTCGTGCTCCGGGCGTTGGACCTGTTCGTGCTGCCCTCCGCCTGGGAGGGCCTGGGGCTCGTGCTGCTCGAGGCGATGGCCGCAGGGCGGCCGATCGTCGCGACCGACGTGGACGCGATCCCCGAGATCGTGCGGCATGAGCGCGAGGCGCTGCTCGTGCCGCCGCGCGACCCGGCGTCCCTCGCGCGGGCGGTGCGCCTGGCGCTGGGGCCCGACGTCGGGCCGCGTCTCGCCGTGGCCGGGCAGGAGCGCCTGGCAGCGTTCACGCCGGAGCGGATGCTGGAGCGAACCGAAGCCGTCTACGCCGCGGCCCGTGCCGTGGCAGGAGCCGAACGCTCGTGACCCAAGGCGCCACGCCCCCCGCACGCACTCCCGACCTCTCGCTCCTCGCGCTCGTCAACGTCGTCCTTGCCGCGCGCCGGCTCGTCGTCGGCACCGGGCTGGCGCTCGCGATCCTGACCGGCGTCGTGCTGCTGCTCCTGCCCCGCACCTGGACCTCCACCTCCGTCTTCATGCCGCAGGGCCGCCGCGCGCCGTCGGCGATCTCGGGGCTCGCCGCGCAGTTCGGCCTGGCGGCCGCGGGCCTGGAGGCCGGGCAGACGCCCGCCTTCTACGCGGACCTGCTGGGCTCCCGTGAACTGCTCGCCGCGGCAGTGGACTCGCCCTACGTCGTTCCGGGCGGGGCAACGCCTGTCCGGCTGGCCGATGTCTGGGGCCTCGACGGCGCGCCGGAGGACCAGCGCGAGCGGGCCATCCGCCGGCTCCGTTCGGTGATGAGCGCCGAGGTCTCGCAGCGGACGGGGACGGTCCAGCTTGCCGTCGGCATGACGGATCCCGCGCTCGCGGCGGCGGTGAACGACCGGCTGCTCGACCTCCTCAACCGGTTCAACCTCGAGAGCCGGCAGTCGCAAGCTGCCGCGGAGCGGCGGTTCACCGAGCGGCGGCTCGGCGAGATCGGCCAGGCGCTGCGCGAGGCGGAAGACCGGCTCCAGGCGTTCCTGCAGCAGAACCGGGATTACCGGAACTCGCCCGAACTGCAATTCCGGAAGGACCGCCTCGAACGCGAGGTCTCGCTCCAGCAGCAGCTCTACACGAGCCTGGCGCAGGCTTTCGAGCAGGCGAAGATCGACGAGGTTCGCGACACGCCCGTCATCACCGTGGTGCAGCGGCCCTTCGTCCCGGTGCGTCCCGACCCGCGGGGCATCGTCGCCAAGACGGCCGCGGCGCTGCTCCTGGGCGCGGCCCTCGGGATCGCCATCGCATTCCTCCAGCGCCTCTGGCAGCGTGGGGGGCTGGGCAGCCCGGACGAACTCGGCGAGTTCCAGGCGCTGGTCGCGGACATGCGGAGGGCGTTCGTAAGGCATTGACATGAAAGGCCTTTCACGAGAGGTCGCCGCGAGCCGTGGGCCCACGAGGCCCACGGCTCAAGTCTTGCCAACCCCGGCCGAAGCTTTGAGGTCAAGGGAACTTCGGACGAGGGCTGCGACGCATGCCATGGATGGACGCGCCGCGATCGTGGGCGGCAGGGACGCTGGCCGGGACGCTGATCCTGGTCGCATGCGGGGGTGGGGCCACGGGCCCGAGCGCCGACGGGGCCAGCCCGCCTCCCTCGGGCGTGCCGCTCGCGCCGACGAGCGTGGAGGCGACCCCCGACCTCGTCCTCACCCTGTCCGCGTCGTCCGGTGCCGGCACCGCGCGCACCTTCCGGGTCGTGCCGGACTCCATCGCACTCGATGCGTTCGGCTACCATCCGGCGCCGCTGGTCACGCTGCTCGACGACTCCGGCCGGCGGGCCGCCGGTACGGTCTCGTGGAGCAGCCTCGCACCGGAAATCGTGAAATTCCTGCCGGACGGACGGCTCGAGGTTTCGGGCGAGGGGGCGGCGTGGCTGCGCGCCACCGCGATCGGCATCTCCGACTCCGTCCTGGTGAGCGTGCACCAGGCGCCGGTGCGGGTCGGCATTCGAGGCGACTCGCTGCTCCTGCGCTCGCTCGGGCCCACGACGGTGCGCACCCTGACGGCGCGGG
>JBAIWX010000089.1:0-5470 GCA_037916975.1 Gemmatimonadales bacterium | reverse complement strand
CGGCCGGCCGAGGATCTCGGCGCCGACCCGGTCCGCCTCGAACTCCCGCTGCCGCGAGACGGCGAACTGGATCAGCATCGCCCCGATCGGCGCGAGCATCAGGAGCGCGAGCTCGCCCCAGCCGCCGCCCCCCTCCTCCCGGTTCCGCCCGCCGAACATGAGCAGGTAGGGCAGGTTCGAGATGGCGCCGGCGATCCCCGCCGCGACCGTCGAGATGAGCATGTCGCGGTTCTTGACGTGCGCCAGCTCGTGCGCGATGACCCCCTCGAGCTCCTCGGGCGGCATGTACTTGAGGATGCCCGTGGTCACCGCCACCACCGCCTTCTCGGGGCTCCGCCCCGTGGCGAAGGCGTTCGGCTGCTCCGACGGCGTCACGGCCAGCACCGGCATCGGGAGGCCGGCGCGCCGGCGGAGCCGGTCCACCATCGCGTAGAGCTCCGGCGCCTGCCGCTCGTCCACCACCTGGGCGCCATACATCCGGAGCACCATGCGGTCGGAGAAGAAGTACATGATGAAGTTGAAGAGGCTGCCCATCACGAGCGCGGCCACGAGCCCCTGCGCCCCGCCGAGCAGCTGCCCGACGAGCAGGAAGAGGCCCATCAGGCCGGCCATCAGCACGAAGGTCTTGAGGTTGTTCATCTGGTCCGTATCTCCGCGGCCGTCGGGCCGCCACCTGTAAAAAGCAGAGCGAGACATTCGTCCCGGCCGCTCTGCGGCGCCGGACGAAGGTCTCGCTCTGAAGCTCTCGGCTCCCCGCCGGACCGTGCCCGCCGCTGGCGGACAGTCTTGACGATCCGGGCATCCGCCTGTCTCGGCGGACGAGCTACTCCCCTTCAATGGCGGAAGAATCTAGCGGCGGGCGGGGCGGCCGTCAATGGCGATATCCCGTTGCCGCACAACGCGTTACCCGCTCACTGCTGCGGCGCGGCGCTGCCGCACCTCCTCCAGCACCCTCGCCTGGAGCATTTCGACCCCGATGCGGTTGCGGCCCCCCTCGGGGAGGATCACGTCGGCGTGGCGCTTCGAGGGCTCGACGAACTCGAGGTGCATCGGGCGGACGGTCGAGAGGTACTGCGCCACGACGCTCTCCATCGTGCGCCCGCGCTCGAGCACGTCGCGCTGCAGCCGGCGGATGAAGCGCACGTCGTCCGGCACGTCCACGAACACCTTCACGTCGAAGAAGGACCGCACCCGCGGGTCCGCATAGAGCAGGATCCCCTCGACCACGACCACGTCCCTCGGCACGACCCGCACGCTCCGCTCGGCGCGGGTGTGCAGGGCGAAGTCGTAGGTCGGCTTCTCGATGGGCCGGCCGGCGACGAGCGCCTCGAGGTGCGCGACGAAGAGGTCGAGGTCGAGCGCGTCGGGGTGGTCGAAGTTGACGAGCTCCCGCTCCGCCAGGCTCAGGTGCCCCAGTTCCCGGTAGTAGGCGTCCATGTCGAGGAGCACCGCATCGAGCGCGAGGGCGTCGAGCAGCGCGCGCGCGACCGTCGTCTTGCCGGAGCCGGTGCCACCGGCGACGCCGACCATGAGCGGGGGACGGGGGGCGGTCATCGGGCCGGGATCAGAAGGGCGGGGCGGCCACGTGGGCGGGGTCGTCGAGCCGGAGCGCGAGCACCTCGGAGCCCGCGGGCGTCTCGAACTGGCCCTCGGGGATCACGAGCAGCGCGTTCGCGAGCACCATCGAGGTGAGGATCCCCGAGCCCTGCGGGCCGGTGAGCCGCGCCGTGGCGCCGTCCGGTCCCTCCTCGACGATGCCGCGCAGGAAGTGCTGCAGCCTCGGCTTGAGGTGGATCGCCTCGGCCGCGCGCACGACGCGGCCCCGCCGGAAGGGAAGCGCCTGGCCCATCATCGTCCGGATGGCGGGGCGCACGAAGAGCTCGAAGGTGACCATCGTGCTCACCGGGTTGCCCGGCAGCCCGATCCACGGGACGTCGCCCAGGAGGCCGAAGCCCACCGGGGCGCCGGGGCGCATGCGGAGCTTCCAGAAGCGCTGCGTCACGCCCATCTCGTCGAGCACCGCGCGCACGTGGTCGTGCTCGCCGACGCTGATGCCGGCGGAGGTGACGAGGAGGTCGCAGTCGCGGGCGCGCTCGAGGTGGGCGCGGAAGCTCGCCTTCGTGTCCCGCGCGATGCCGAGGTTGACCGGCTCGCCCCCCGCCTCGGCCACGAGTGCGACGAGGGTGTGCGTGTTGCTGCTCGCCACCTTCCGCCCGGAGAGGATCTCCTCGGGCTGGTCCACGTCGACGATCTCGTCCCCGCTCCCGAGGATGGCGACGCGGGGCCGGCGATGGACGAGCGGGTGTGCCACCGCGAGGGAGGCGAGCAGGCCCAGGTGCGCCGGGCCGAGGGGCGTGCCGGCCGCGAGGACCCGCTGGCCCTGCCGGACATCCTCGCCGCGGAGGCGGAAGTTGACCCCCGCGTCGCGGTCCCGGAGGATCGTGACGACCTCGCGCCCCTCGTCGGTGTCCTCCTGCCGCACGACGCCGTCGGCGCCCTCGGGGAGCGGGGCGCCGGTGAAGATCCGAGCGCACTCGCCTGGGCCGATGGCCCGCGTGGGGAAGCGGCCGGCGGGCAGCTCCTCCACGACGCGGAGGCGCACGGGGCGCTCCGCGCTCGCCCCGCGCACGTCGGCGGCGCGCGTCGCGTAGCCGTCCATGGCGGAGTTGGTCCAGGCGGGGATGTCGAGGGGACTCACCACGTCCTCGGCGAGGACGCTGCCGAGGCAATCGTCGAGCGGGACGCGGAGCGGCGGCTGGCGGCGGACCTCGGCCTGGATCGCGAGCGCCGCCTCGCGGGCGCTCAGCGGTCCGGTCATGTCGTGAGCACCTTCGCGTGCTCCCAGGCGAGGTTGGCCAGCAGCTGCAGCCACATCGTGTCGTTGAAGCGGAGCACGCGGCACTCGGCCTGGTACTTCTCGTCGTCGGTCACGAGCGCGATCCACTCGCCGCGGCTCGCCGCGTCGGGGTCGTAGAGCGGACCGCCCGGGATGGCCCTCCGCCACACCTCGATCTTGGGGAGCGGGGCCTTCTTGTAGCCCTCGACGATCACGATGTCGGCGTCGTGCAGGTACTGCCGTACCAGCGCCTCGGGATCGTAGAGGTCCGGGGCGCGCTCGAAGAGGGCGCGGCCGTCGGGGCCGGCCAGCAGCACGCGCTCGGCCTTCCCCTCGTGGTAGTGGCGCCAGCTGTCGGTGCCCGGCCGGTCGGGCTGGTCGGCGTGGGTGCCGTGCTTGAGGGCCATGACGCGCCGGCCGCGCCGCACGAACTCGGCGGCGAGGGCCACGGCTAGCGTGGTCTTTCCGGCGTTCTTCCGGCCGATGATGGAGACGATCCGTGTCTCTGCCATGTCGCCTCCGCCGCCGCGAGGTCGTCCGCGGTGTTCACGTTCAGGAAGAGGTGCCGCGGGTCGCCGACCCGCGCGACCTCCGCGAGGGGGAGGATACCGACCTTCACGAACCGATGGAAGCCGATGGCGCGGAGGTCCCCCTCGGCGAGGGCCCGTTCGAGCGCGGCGCGGCAGGCCGGACCGTAGGCGGCGCAGAGCGGCTCGAGGCCCCGGCGCCCGTCGCTCTCGGGGAGGCAGGCGTCCGCCCCGGCGAGGCCCGCGGCGAGCGCCCGGAGGAGGGGGGCCGTCACGAAGGGCATGTCCCACGCGGCGACGACGACGGGGGCCGGGCCCTCCACCATCGCCGTGTAGAGGCCGCCGGCGGCGCCGAGGCCGGGACGGGTGTCGGGGACGACGCGGAGGTCGGGGCGCCAGGCGGGGGCGTCGGGCGCGTTCGCGACGAGGAGGGGCGGGGCGCCGGTGGCGGCGGTCATCTCGTCCACGAGGCGGTCGAGGATCCGCCGGCCGCCGACCGTTTCGAGCCCCTTGGGCTTCCCGCCGAAGCGGGTGGCGCCCCCGCCGGCGAGGATCACCCCGCGCACCGGGGGGCCGGGCGAGGCGGCCACGCCGTCCGCGCTCAGTAGCGCCGCCCGCGCTTCCGCTCGAGCACGAGGTCGATCCCCGCGAGGATGCTCCACTGGAGCCCGTAGCTCACCCGCGTGCGGGGCGGTGCGCCATCGGCGACCGTCGCGCCGTCCACGGCGTTGATGCCGACCAGGTTCGTCCGGGTCTCGAGACGGAAGTGGTAGGCGCGGGTGAGGGGCGAGGTGAATCCCGCCGCCAGCCCTGCCATGGGGCTCAGCCGCGTGGTGCGGGTGCTCGGGTAGATGTCGAGCGACACGACCTCGCCGTTCGGGTTGAAGTAGGCGCTCGTCGTGCGGATCGTGTTGAGGTTCGCGATGAAGAGGCCCGCCGTCCCGCGGATGTAGGGGGATACCGCCCGGCGGCTCGCCGCGCGGAGGGTGACGCCGCCCTGGACGCCGAGGGACATCGCGGAGCGCTCCCGGGCGTTCACGTAGTCGCAGATGGCCGCGTTCCGGGTCGAGCCGGAGGCGAAGGCGAGCTGGCACCCGTCCTTCGTCTTGAGGTTCGCGATGACGGCGTCGCCGGTGAACCCGAGGTGGTCGCCCCGGTAGTAGGTCGCCGACAGGGACACGGCCCACGAGCGGGCGAGTTCCCGGTTGATGTCCAGCACGTCGATCAGCGGCGCGCCGGGGTTGGTCGCGTCCACGACCGGCTGGTTCGGGACCCGCCAGAGGTCGCGGCCGAAGAAGGCCCCGCCCACGAGGGAGAAGACGAGCCGGGCCTGGTCGCCCGTGGCCTGGGCGGCGGCGGGGGCGAGCGGCGCCACGGCGAGGAGGATGGCCAGCAGCCTGGTGCGCATCGTCGGTCGGGTTGGGGTCAGGGGCGCCGCGCGGCGGCGGGGCCGGCCGGCGGGCATCCGGGGAGACGCGGGCGCGCGGCGCACCCGCACAGCGTCAGGCCGGCGCGAGCCACTCCCCCGCGAGGGTCGCGTCCTCCGCCACGCGCACGGTGCGGAGTGCCACGCCGGCGGGCAGCCGGGCCGCGAGCCGGCCCGCCGCGTCGGCGGCGATCGCCTCGCAGGTGGGCAGGGTGCCCGCGGGCCCGAACGCGGGCAGGTCCACGTTCAGGTGCCGCCCCGCATACCGGCCCACGACCTCCTCGGCGAGGAGGCGGTCCAGCGCCACCAGGTCCATCACCATCCCGTGCCGGAGCGGCCCCGCGACGCGCACCGTGAGCGCGTAGTCGTGCTCGTGGCCCGCGGGGTCGGCGAGCGGCCCGAACGCCGCCGCGTTCTCGGCGTCCGTCCAGTCGTGCCGGCGCAGGTGGTGCCGCGCGCGGAAGCGCACGGTGCGCTCGAGGACGGCGGCCCCCGCGCTCATATGCCGATGCCGAGCCCGAGCAGGAGCCACCGGCTCGTGACCCAGTTGCCGGTGCGCCCGTCGGTGATGACCGCGTTCGGCTTGTCCGGGGTCCCGGGCTCGAGCGGCGGCTCCGCGAGGAACGACGCGGGGTACGGCACCTTCCAGACGAGCGCGCGCGCCTCCGCGCGCAGGTGGAT
>JBAIWX010000088.1:0-3606 GCA_037916975.1 Gemmatimonadales bacterium | reverse complement strand
AGCAGCGAAGGCAGGGGGCGCACGACGGTCGGGCGATCCGGTCGAGGGGCGGCGGAGAAGATGGCGGACCGGGCCCGCCCCGGCAATCGGCCACCCTGCCGCGCCCCGCAGGGGCCCGCTAGCTTGGAAGGATGGGCGGGTCCGGCGGCAGGCCGGCGCCGCCCGGAGCCCTCCCCGAGCCGCCGAGCGACGCATGCCCCCACGCCCCGCCGGTGCCGCCTCCGCGCGGCGAGCCCGACCGACCCTGCTCCGCCTCCTCGCCCCGCTGGCGATCGCCGCCGCCGTGGCCCGCTGCTCCGGAGGGGACGGCACCGCGCCGACGGCGCCCCCGGCCCGCAGTGTCCAGGCGGCGGTCCGCGTGGCCTACAGCGCGCAGGCGCAGCAGTTCGCGGGCGTCGCGGTGGACACGGCGCGCGTGACCGTCCTCCGGCCCCAGGCGAACCGCCAGCTTCCGCCGATCCAGGTGCTCCAGCAGGTGGCGCCGTTCCCGGCCGACCAGAACCAGCTCCAGCTCCGGCTCCTCGTGCCGCTCGCGCAGAGCCCCGAGACCCTGCTCGTCCGCCTCGAGCTCCTCGGCCAGGGCACGGTGCTCTTCACCGGGCAGAACCCCTTCGCGTTCACCGCGACCGGGGGCACGACGCAGCAGCCGACGGTGACGCTCAGCTACGTCGGGCCGGGCACCAACCTGGCCACCCTGACCGTGTCGCCGTTCGGGCTCACGGTGCCGGGCGGGGACTCGCTCTTGCTCGACGTGACCGCGGCCGACGGGCAGGGCCTCTCGGTGCCGCTCTTCTACACGTCGTTCAGCACCACGAACCCGAACATCACGATCAACGCGAATGGCCTCCTGCGCGTGAGCCGGAACGCGACGCGCGGCACCTCGCGCATCGTCGTCACCGCACCGAACGGCACCCAGGGCGAGACGTCCATCAACACGACGCCACCGGTGCAGGCGATCCAGAAGCTCGCGGGCGACGGGCTCGTCGTGCGGCCCGGGAGCTACCTCCCGAACGGGCTCGCCGTGAAGGTGACCGCGACCGACGGCCAGCCGATCGCGGGGGCGCGCGTGACCTTCCAGGCGACCTCGGGCGGGATCGGGTTCCTGGTCGGCGACTTCACGCAGCCGTTCGGCACCGCCATCACCGACACCGGCGGCCGCGCCTTCATCACGACCAACGTCGGCTCGGCCGGTCCGACCACCGCCACCGCCTCGATCGGCGGCGTGACCGCGACGTTCAGCCTCACCTCCGCCATCCCGGTCACGATCGCCTTCGGCGGCGACTCGGCGGGCGGGAACCCGCGGGTGATCGAGGCTGCACGGACCGGCGACCTCAACATCCTCCAGTTCTTCGGTGGCGGCCGCGAGGCCTTCCCGCGCTTCAACCCGGCGCGCGACCGGCTGGTGTACAGCAGCCGCAACCCGTTCGTCACCGGACCGACGCCCAACCAGCTCGTGGTGCTCGACCCGGCCACCGGTGCGTCGGCGACGATCGTGACGGACACGAGCACCTTCCGGCCCCGCTACAACCGGGACGGCACCCGCGTCGCCTTCGGCTGCGGTGCCGCGGTCGGCGTCGGCGACGTCTGCGTGGTGAGCGGCGTCAACGCGCCCATCGTGAACCTGCCCGGGATCGGCGACGGCTTCACGAAGTACCTGACCCAGGCCGCCTTCTTCGGGCGCCGCGTGAGCGGCGCGCCCGCCTTCGGCTGGGACCCGCGCTCCCCCGACTCGCTCGCCGTCGTCCGTGACACGATCATCGGCAACACGGCCGCCTCGGGCCTCTACCTCGTGCGCTTCGACGGCGCGGGCGGCCGCCGCATCAACGCGAATGCGGCCAACGTGCTCGTCCTCGGCCCCGACACGCTGCGCGTGGACGACCTCGAGTGGGACCCGAACGGGAACTTCCTGGTGCTCCAGGCGAGCTCGTTCAACGGCGGGCAGGGCCTCTACCGGATCAACCGCGACGGCTCCGGGCTCACGCGGCTCACCACCACCACCGCCGGCCTCGACTTCGCCCCGTCCGTCTCGCCCGACGGGACGCAGGTGCTCTTCTTCCGCGGCAACCCCGACGGGCCGGTCTTCGGCGGGGACTTCTTCCGCGTGCCGAGCACGGGCGGCGCCGCGGTGCAGGCCACGAACGAGGACCTCTTCTCGGTGACCGACGCCTCCCAGGTCCGCGGTGACTGGTCCCCCGACGGGACGGAAATCGTCGTCGTCGGCCGCGGCACGAACCAGGAGCAGACGCTCTACCGGATCAAGGCCACCACGACCGCGGCCACCTACGCCGCCGACCGCGTGCGGGTGGGCCGCGTGGGCCCCGGCATCGCCGACGCCGCGCCAAGCTGGCGCCCCTAGACGACCGCCCTCCCGTCGAATGCACGAGCGCCCCGGCCGTCCGGCCGGGGCGCTCGCGTTCCGGGACCTGCGCCGCCGCTCAGGCGACCGCCTTCCCCACCGCGCGCACGAACCCCGCGACCATCGTCCCGAGCCGCTCCGCGGCCGCCGCATCGGCGAGCCCGCCGTCGGGGGCGAACGCCGAGGCGGCGTGCGGCAGGGGGAACATGTCGGGATGCACGAAGGTGCCGAGTCCCTCGAGCGGGATGCGCAGCTGCCAGAGGCCGCGGACGCCGCCGTGCGGCCCGTTGGACGCGGCGAGCAGCAGCGCCCACTTCCCGCGGAGCGGGACGGGCCGGATGCGCGAGAGCCAGTCGAGCGAGTTCTTGAGCGTGCCCGGGAGCGTGTAGTTGTACTCGGGCGACGCGAGGAGCAGCCCGTCGTGCTCCGCCACGAGCGCCCCGAACCGCTGCACCTCGACCGGGATCCCGTGCACCGACTGCACGTCGCCGTCGTAATAGGGAAAGACCAGCTCGCGGAAGTCGAGCTCGGTCACGTGGGCCCCGGCCGAGCGCGCGGCGGCGACCGCCGCCCCGAGCAGGCGGCGGTTGAGCGACTCGCGGCGGAGCGAGGCCGCCACGGCGAGGAGGCGGACGGTCATCGGGCGGCGAGCAGGGGGCGGAGGTACGGCCAGACGTTCGCCGCGACGCGGCGCTGGCCCTGGGCGGTCGGGTGCACCCCGTCCGCCTGGTTGAGCGAGTCCACGCCGGCGACGCCGGCGAGGAGGAACGGCACGATCGGCACGCCCTCGGCCTTCGCCACGGCAGGGTAGACCGCGGCGAAGCGGCGTCCGTACTCGGCGCCCAGGTTGGGGAGCGCCGCCATCCCCGCGAGCAGGATGCGCGGCGCCGGCCGGAGCGCGCGGGCCCGGGCGATGATCGCCTCGAGGTTGGCGCGGAGCGAGTCGGGGTCCTGCCCGCGGAGCCCGTCGTTGGCGCCCGTCTCGATCACGAGCACCGCGGGCGGCTCGCGCAGGACCCAGTCGAGGCGACGCAGCGCCCCCGCGGAGGTCTCGCCGCTCACGCCGGCGTTGACCACGCGGTAGCGGAGCCCCGCCGAGTCCACCTTGGCCTGCAGGAGCGCCGGGTAGGCCTGGTCGGGATCGAGGCCGAGCCCCGCGGTGAGGCTCGTGCCGAGCACCACGATCGTGGGCACCGCGGCGGCACCGGGCGCCGCGGGGGCGGGGGCGGCGGCAACCGGCGCGCCGGCCC
>JBAIWX010000087.1:0-4624 GCA_037916975.1 Gemmatimonadales bacterium | reverse complement strand
GCGCCGAGTGCCGCCGCGTCGCCGACGACCTGCGGCAGGTGATCGCCCGCGCGGCGGACCTCCCGCCCCTGCCGCCGGACCGGGACCTCTGGGAGGGGATCGCCACGCGGATCCGGGAGCCCGAGGTGCGGTCCCTCCCGGTGCGGCGCCGGCTCCCCCTGCCCCGGCTCGCCGCCGCGGCGCTGCTCCTCGCGACCCTGGGCGGCGGGGCGGTGTGGCTCCGCGCCCGGTCCGCCCGCACGGGCACGCCGGTCGCGGCGGCCCCGGTGCCGGCGGCGCCCGTGCCCGGCGCCTTGCCGGAACTGCAGCCGGCCGCCGACGTGGCGCGCGGCACCGACCACGCCGTGAACGACCTCGAGCAGGCGCTCGCCGCCGGGCGCGAGCGGCTCGACACCGCCACCGTGCGGATCGTCACCCAGAACCTCGCGCGGATCGACAGCGCCATCGCCGACGCCGAACGGGCGCTCGCCGCCGATCCCGCCAACGCCTACGTGAGCCGGCACCTCGCCGAGACCACGCGCCGCAAGCTCGACCTGCTGCGCCGCGCGGTCACGCTCACCCAGTCCCGGAGCTGAGGAGTCCCCGTGCTCGCATCCCTCGCCCTGCTCGCTGCCGCCCTCGCGGGCGGCGACACCACCGTGACCGTCACGCGCGGCCAGCGGCTCGACGTCAACATCTTCGCCGGCAGCGTCACCGTGCGCAGCTGGAACCGCGACCAGGTCCGCATCGAGGGGGACGGCGAGGGCAGCCGCGCCCGGCTCGAGGTGGACGCCGCCGGGAGCCGCGTCCAGGTCCGCACCAGCGCCCGCTACGGCCCCGCGGGCAGCATGGACGTGACCGTCACCATCCCCGCCTGGATGGCGACCGCCATCGAGGGCGTGTACACCGACGTGACCGTGCAGGGCTGCCGCTGCGCGGTGACCGTCGAGACCGTGAAGGGCGACGTCCGCATCGAGGGCGGCGAAGGGAACGTCTCGGCGCAGTCGGTCGAGGGGGCCATCGAGGTGCAGGGCGTGAACGGGCGCGTCGAGGCGCACACCGTCAACGAGGACGTGCGGATCAGCGACGTCACCGGCGACGTCGCCGCCGAGACGGTGAACGGCGACGTGACCCTGCGCGGCGTCCGCGGCGCCTCGGTCGAGGCGAGCACCGTGAACGGGGACGTGAGCCTCGACGGCGAGTTCCGCCGCGGCGGCCGCTACGCGCTGAGCTCCCACGAGGGGGACCTCACCGTCACGGTGCCGTCGAACCCCGACCTCGACGTCTCGGTCAACACCTTCAACGGCGAGTTCGAGTCGGACATCCCCGTGACGCTGCAGAAGCGCGCCGGCCGGCGCTTCAGCTTCACCCTCGGGAGCGGCGGCGCGCGCCTCGAGCTCGAATCCTTCAGCGGCGACATCCGTCTGGTGAAGGCCGGCGGAGCCGCCCCCCGCCGAGGCGCCGGCAAGCCGAAGGCCGACGACCGCACCGACGACGACAACTGACCCCCGGAGCTCCCCGATGCGTGCATCCCCCGTATTCGTCCTCCTCGCCACCGCCGCCCTCGGCGCCGCGCCGGCCGCCGCCCAGGACACCGACGCCTCCTTCCGCTGGGCGGGCACCCTCAAGCCCGGGCAGACGCTCGAGGTGCGCGGCATCAACGGCCACATCCTCGCGACCGGCGGCAGCGACGCGGAGGTCCGCGCCACCAAGCACGGGCGACGGAGCCCGGTCGAGAGCGTGACGATCAAGGTGCTCGAGCACGCCGACGGCGTGACGATCTGCGCCATCTACCCGTCGCGGCGCGAGCCGGCCACCTGCGAGGCGGGGCGCGTGACCGGCCAAGTGGAGAACAACGACGTCGCGGTGGACTTCACCGTGCGGGTGCCGGCCGGGGTGCGACTCGTCGCCGCGACCGTGAATGGCGAGGTGGATGCGCGCGACCTGGGCGGGGACGCCGACGCGCGGACCGTGAATGGCGACGTGCAGGTGAGCACCCGCGGCGTGGCCTCCGCCCAGACCGTCAACGGGTCGGTGCGCCTGACGCTGGGCCGCGCGGACTGGGACGGGCGCCTCGAGGCACGCACCGTGAACGGCAGCGTACAGGTGAACCTCCCCGCCACCCTCGACGCCGACGTCCGCGCGGAGACCATGAACGGCGAGCTCGAGACGGACTTCCCCCTCACCGTGCGCGGCAGGTGGGGGCCCCGGAAGCTGCAGGGGACGGTCGGCAAGGGCGGCCGGACGCTGGCCCTGGCGACGGTGAACGGGAGCATCGGCCTGCACCAGCGCTGAGGGAGCGGCGGGGGGCCCGGAAACGCCGAACGGCCGACCAGTGATGGTCGGCCGTTCGCACATCGGGACGGCGGGATTTGAACCCGCGACCCCTGCAACCCCATTGCAGTGCGCTACCGGACTGCGCTACGTCCCGGGGGAGGGGAAGTGTAGCCCGCCCGGCGCCGGGGCGGAAGGCCCGGGCACGGTCCATGCTCATCCTCCGGACGGGGCGACCGATACTGAAGGAAGTGCCGGGTGCCCCCCGGAAGGAGGCTGGACCATGAGCGACGATCGTCATCCCTGGGAAACGGGCGGGGAACTGCCCTGGGAGTCCGAGTGCGCGGAGGAGCACCCGTGGGAATCGGGCGGCGACCTCCCGTGGGAGTCCGGCGACGACGACAGCCCGGAGGAAGCGGCGCGGGAGGCCTGGCGAGGCGACCTGCACACCGGCGCCTGGCCGGAAGACATGGCCGGCCCCGAGTACTGGATGTTCCGCCGGGACCGCGACGAGGAGGAGTGAGCGGCGCGGCCGCGGCCGCGGGGCGGGCAGAACGAGACAGGGGCGGGTCCTTGGGACCCGCCCCTGTCGCTTTCCGGAGACGCCGGCCGCCTACTTCCGGGCCAGCACCTCGTCCGACGGGATCGGGAAGGTGCTGTAGACCACGTCACCCGGCCGGTCGATGCGGAGCTGGCCGAGCAGGCCGTAGCGCCGCGCGTCGATCCAGTGGTGCCCCCACTCGAACACGAGCGAGTAGCGCCGCTCGTAGAGCAGGTCGGCGCGGAGCTGCGCCTGGGTGAGGCCGGGGCCCAGCGGCGCCAGCCCGCCCGACTTGACCCGGACGGTGTTCAGGTCGGTCCGCGCCGCCGCCAGGTTGTTGAGCTGGATGTTCGCCTCGGCGCGGATGAGGATCAGCTCCTCGTTCCGGATGATCGGCACCGGCGAGGTCGGGCCCGCGTAGCGGATCCACCCCCACCCCGAGGTCAGCCCGTTGTTCGTCTGCGGGGTGCGGGGCGCCACCTTCGCGAGGAAGCGGGCGTCCTTCGCGCCGCCGGGCTGCGTCTGGGCGCTGTCGGCGAGGTCGGGGTGCGCGAAGTTCTCGCGCACGCTCGCGCTCAGGAAGGTGTTCGCGTTGTCGCCCGAGCCGGTGCTGAAGGTGTGGTAGACGCCGAGGTCGAACGACTGCGTCGAGTCCACGAACGACCCCTGCAGGTCGGTGAGCGCCTGCGCCCACTTGCCGCGCAGGATGTCCACCCGCGCCTTGAGCGCCCGGTTGAACTGGGCGAAGGTCGCGGGGGTGTCGAACCCGGTGAAGCCGGAGGTCAGGTCGAACGGGAAGGCCCCGCCCGCGGCCTGCAGCTCGGTGAGCCCCTGGTCGAGGAGCGCCTCGACGTGGTCGTACGCCGCCGAGTTCGTGACGAACGGCGCGGGCGCCGCCGTCGGGTCGGTGCCGACGTCGATCGGGATCGAGTCCTGGGTGTGGGCCACCAGCACGTTCAGGAAGTCGAGCGCCTGCATGGTGTGGGCGAAGCCCTGCACCGCCTTGACCTCCTCGGCGGTGAGGGTGCTCGCCGTCGGCACCGCGCGGAGCAGCTCGTTGGCGCCGCGGATGTTGCGGTAGGGCGCCGCCCACTGCGAGCCGCCGATGAAGCCGCCGGCGTCGAGCTGGCCGGTCAGCGCCTCGGTGGTGTAGCGCGGCTCGGAGCCGTCGAAGCGGTAGCCGTCCCGGCCGATGATCGAGGTGTTCACGATCCAGCCGGGATAGTAGGACCGCGTCCCGATCAGCAGGCCCGTCGCCGCCGCGGCGACGCGGGCGCGCGAGGGGTTGTTCCCGATCGGGTCGGGGCTGTTCGGGTTCGTGATGTCGAAGCTGCAGCCCGCGAGGCTCAGGGTGCCGAGCGCCGTCAGCAGGGCCGCGCGCGCGAGTCGGGTCGTCATTGGTCAGAACCCCACGTCAACGGAGAAGAAGAAGCTGCGGCTCGGCGGGAACGGCGCCACGTCGATGTTCCGGGCGATGGGCTGGTTCCCGAAGTTGCTCACCTCGGGGTCGTAGCCCTTGTAGCCCGTGAACCGGAGCAGGTTGCGCCCGCTCAGCGTGAGCCGGGTGCGCCGCGCGCCGCCGCCCAGGAGGCTCGACACGATGTGGTCCGGGAGGTCGTACGAGAGCGACAGCTCGCGCAGCTTGAGGTACGACGCCTTCTCGAGGTAGACCTTGGTGTTGCCCGCGGCCCACTCGCCCACGCGGCTCGCGCCGCCGTCGGGCGCGTCGGGGCTGTTGGCGCCGACGTCGAAGAGGAGGCGGGTCAGGTTGATCACGTCGCCGCCCTGCTTCCAGTCCCACTGCATGCCGAGCTTGAAGCGCTTCCACTC
>JBAIWX010000086.1:0-1783 GCA_037916975.1 Gemmatimonadales bacterium | reverse complement strand
ATCGCGAACGGCGGCACCTACTACCTCACCTACCAGCTCTACCCCACGCCGGCCCAGCTCCACCGCGCGTACCCGAAGGCGGCGTTCGCCTTCGAGCGGAAGCGCTTCTACGACCCGGGCGAGCTCTTCTCGAGCCGGTTCTACGAGACCTATGGCCACACCACGCCGTAGCCCCGCGCGGGTGCTCGTCGCCGCGGCGCTGGCGGCACTCGCCACGGCCCTCGCCTGGCTCTTCCTCTACGAGCCCGCCTACGCCGGCCCGCTCGTCGTCCCTCCCCCGCGGACGCTGGTCCTCGGCCACCGCGGCTTCGGCGACCGGGCACCCGACAACAGCCTCCTCGCCACCGAGCGCGCGCTCGCCGAGGGGATGGACGGCGTGGACGTGGACGCGCAGCGCACGCGCGACAGCGTCGTCGTCATCTACCACGACCTGAGCGTGGACCGCCTGACGGCCGGGACCGGGCGGGTGCGGGACAGGACCGCCGCCGAGATGCTGGCGCTCGACCTGGGCCCGAAGGCGAACCCGCCGGTGACCGGGGCCTTCGTGCACACCTTCGAGGAGTTCGTGCAGGCGCTCAAGGGCCGGGGCCTGCTCTCGGTCGAGCTCAAGGTGCCGGGGGCGAAGGCGACGGGGATCGAGGAGCTCGCGGTGGACGTCCTCCGCCGCCACGACGCCTTCGACGGCGTGGTACTGAGCAGCTTCAACCCGCTGGTGCTCTGGCGGCTCAAGCGGCTCGACCCGCGGGTCCGGACGGTGCTGATCTTCATGGACACCAACTGGAACCCGCAGCTCCTCCGCGAGATCGCCCCCGCGGACCGGGTGGACCTCCCGTGGGCGCTCCGGCAGGAGTGGATCCGCCGGGCGATCCGGAAGGTCGTGCGGCCGGACATGCTGAGCATCAACCACGAGGTGGACGAGGCGGTGCTCGACCGGCTCATCGGGAAGGGGTGGCCGGTGTTCATCTGGACGCCGGACGACGAGCCAAGCCTCCGGCGGGCGCTCGCGAAGCATCCGTACGCCGTCATCTCCGACGAAGCGGTGCTGGCGAAGCAGCTGCGCGACGCCGGGGCGCGTTGAGCGCCGCGCTCGCCGCCATGGCCATCAACGAGCCCGACGTCGCGCTCACCGACGTCGGCCTCGCGCTGCTGGGTGGGTGGATCGCGTGGCGGCTCTGGACCCGGCCCGGCCGCAACTCGGTGCAGCGCGACGGGGCGCTCCTCATGGCGGGACTCGCGCTGGCGGCGCTCTGCGGCGCGGCCTTCCACGCCTTCTTCCCCCTCAAGACGGCGACGCGGCCCGGCTTCCTGATGTGGGTCCCCGTCGTGGCATCGATCGCGTTCACCTCGGCGGTGATGCTCGCGCTCGCCTGCCGCCTCCTCGCGCCGTCGGTGCCGGCCCTGGTGCGCCGGCTCGCGGTGGCCGCCTACGCCGCGGCGTTCGTGGTGCAGGCACTCCTCGTGGACGAGTCGTACGGCACCGTCGTCCGGTTCTACGCCCCCACCCTGCTCGCGCTGCTCGCCGCGGCGGTGGTGATGACCCACCGGCTCCGGAGCGCGGCGTGGCGCACCGTGGCCTCCGGCCTCGCGCTCTCCGCCCTCGCGGCGGTGCAGCAGCAGGCACGCATCGCGCTCCATCCCGCGTACTTCGACCACAACGCGCTCTACCACCTGCTGCAGGGGGTCGCGCTGGTGCTGGTCTACCGGGGACTGGCGCGCGTGCCGGAGGCGGCGGCGGCGGGCTGAGGGGAGGAACGACGAGGCGGCGCCGGCACGGGGCCGGGCG
>JBAIWX010000085.1:0-1943 GCA_037916975.1 Gemmatimonadales bacterium | reverse complement strand
CCAGCACCGGCACCCAGGCGTGGGCACGCGGTTGGCGGAGCAGGGTCCAGCTGTCGTACCACGGGGTCCGGTCCCCGACGAGGCCCCAGCGTTGGTCCGCATCTGCCGCCAGCAGGACCAGCGTTGGGATGCCCATCGCGCCGGCGAGGTGGGCGAGGGACGTATCGACCGAGACGACCACATCGACGCCGGCCAACACCTTGCGCGTCTCCTCGTAGTCGTGCAGGCCCGAGGCGACCGTCACCGTCTGCGGCACGCCCGCCTCGAGCAACGTGTTATCCCGCACGTCCTGGCCAATCGCGATCCACTCGAGCGGCAGGCTCAAAAGGTCGCGCCAGGCGGCCAGCGGACTCGACCGGGTCGCGTCGTTGCGGTGGACGGGTGAGCCAGCCCACGCGATCGCGACCCGGCGCACGGGGCGCTGCCCGACCCATCCGGGGATATAGGCGGGGCCGGCGTCCGGGACGCCGACGAGCGCCGGGAGGGACATGAGCGAGGCGTAATGGGTCAGCCCATCGGGCCACGGGTCCCCTTCCTTGAGCAGCAGGTCCCCGTACCCCATCGTCGCGACGAGGCGCTGCAACGAGGCCGGCACCGCCAGCGCGACGGCCACACCGTCACCGCAGAGTCGCGGGACGTACCGGAGCATCTGGACGGCATCGCCGACCCCCTGCTCGGCGAACAGGAGCAGGCGGCCGGGCCACGTGACCCCGTCCCACGGCTCGACGCCTGCCGGAATCGTGGGCGTCAGGTTGAGCGACGGCACCAGCAGCCGGGCCTCGTGGGTCCGCCACGCATCCGCGTGACCGATCGCGAGTTGCGCCCATGACCGCGCCAGTCGGTCCATCGGTTCGTTCACGGGCAGCTCCGCCGCCCGCTCATAGCAGAGCCGCGCCTCCTCGACGCGACCAAGCGCCGCCCAGCACGCCCCCAGTTCTGCCCAGCTCGCAACGTGTTCCGGGGCCTCCTGCAGCGCCTGACCGTACGCCACGGCCGCGCTCGCATGGTCGCCGAGGATCTTGTAGCCGGTGCCCAGGTTGTAGAGCAGTTGCCAGGCGGGGAGCTGCGCATACGCTTGCTCGAGCAGGTTGAGTTGGATGCCGACCCCCTCCCAGCCATGCGCCCGCTTCAGCTTGTCGAACATCGCCCACGCGACGGACGCGGCCGTCGCCAGCATCAGGGGATTGCCGTCGCCGAGTCGCCTGAGGGTCTGCAGTGCCTCCGCGTACCGGCCGTGACGTACCGCGTCGTCGGCCTGGCGGACCGTCTGCTCGAGATCAGGGGTTACCATCGGCCGACAAACCCTCCACGGGGGAAGCGGGGAACAAACGGCACCGCACGCTCCCGCGGCGCCGGCGGAGCGGGGGCTGGCACGTCCGGGGTCGGCAAAGCAGGTGCCTCGACGGTCGCGGGCGGTGCCGGGCGCACCGCCGTGGGATTCATCAACCGGAGCGCGGCGAGCGCGTAGACTGCGCAGTCCAGCGCCTCGTTGCGACGATTCGGCAGGACCTCGTACCGACTGGTCCAGCGGCCGGCGGATAGTTTGCGCAGGCGCCGCTCGGCCGTCAGCTGCTCGAGGTATTCGCTGTCGGTGGTTTCATCGAAGTGGACGTAGCCGGGGCCGGGGATCTGCTGCTTGAGCCGGCCCAGCCAGAGATCTTTGGCCGCATCCACGCCGATCAGGTACACGCGCACCCCACCGCGCGTGGGCTTCCCCGGCTTGCGCGGCAGGAGCGGGGCGCCGGGCGACCCGTTGCCCTTGAGCGCGAATACCCGCCGCGCGAGCCGCGGCCCAGTGTACTCATAGACCCGCTGCGTGGCGTAGCCGGTATCGACGCCGGTCGCCGCCACGCGCAGACCCGTGCCGTCCTCGCGCGCCCACTCCCGCGCCAACAGCGCGTCCAGTTCCTGCCAGACCCCCGACGCGGACGGATCGCCGAACA
>JBAIWX010000084.1:0-7167 GCA_037916975.1 Gemmatimonadales bacterium | reverse complement strand
TGCGGCTTCGGCCGGGCGGCCGGGGTCGCGGCAGCCGCGGGGCCGCCCCGGCCCTTCGCCAGCTGGCCCGGCCACTTCCGCTCGATCCACCAGAGCACCGGCGCCGCGATGAAGATGGACGAGAAGGTGCCGGTGAACACGCCGAAGAACATCACGAGCGAGAACGGCCGGATCACCTCGCCGCCGAAGATCGCGAGCGCGCTGAGGGTCGCGAGCGTCGTGAGGTGGGTCAGGATGCTCCGCGGCAGCGTCTCGTTGATGCTGAGGTTGAGCACCTCCACGAAGCCCGTCTTCGGGTGCTTCTTCAGGTTCTCGCGGACGCGGTCGAAGATGATGATCGTGTCGTTGAGCGAGTAGCCCACCATCGTGAGCACCGCCGCCACCACCACGAGGCTCACCTCGAGGTGCATCACCGCGATGAACGCGATCGTCGCCACGATGTCGTGCGCCGTGGCGACCACCGCCGCGAGGCCGAAGCGCCACTCGAAGCGGTACGCGAGGTAGGCCAGCACCGCGAAGAACGAGAGGAAGATCGCGAGGAACGCCTGCTGGCGGAGCTCGCCGCCCACCTTCGGCCCGACCGCCGCGGTGTTCTCGACGGTGTACTTCCCGGCGCCCAGCGTCGCGTCGAGCGCCCGCACCACCGCCTGCTTGGTGATCTCGGTGTTGTCCGCGTCCGCCCCGACCGCCTGGACGCGGGCGCGGATGGCGAACTCGTCGGCCCCGCCGAACTGCTGGATCTCCGCCCCCTTCACCCCCTGCGCGTCGAGGGCCGAGCGCAGCGCGCCGGCGCCCGTCCCGGCCGGCACCTTCACCTGCATCAGCGTGCCGCCGGTGAACTCGATGCTGTAGTTGAGCCCGCGGATCCCGAGGAACAGGAGGCCCGGCAGGATGACCGCCGCCGTGATGCCGTACGCCCACCGCCGGACGCCGATGAAGTCGTAGGCGGCGTCCACGAAGATCTTGAGGGAGCCGAGGCTGATCGCGCTCGCCTCCGGGTTCCGCTGCAGCCAGATGAGGTAGAACGTCCGCGTCACGAACACCGCGGTGAAGAGCGACGCCAGGATGCCCAGCACCAGCGTGACCGCGAAGCCCTTGACCGGCCCCGTGCCGAACTGGAAGAGGAAGAGCGCGGTGAGCACCGTCGTGAGGCTCGAGTCGGTGATCGCCGGGAGGGCGTGCTTGAAGCCCTCGTCGATGGCGAGGCGCACCGTGCGCCCGTGGCGCAGCTCCTCGCGGATGCGCTCGAAGATCAGCACGTTCGCGTCCACCGCGATGCCGATCGAGAGCACGATGCCCGCGAGGCCCGGGAGGGTGAGCGTCGCGTCGATGAGCGAGAGCGAGCCCAGCGTGAAGAGGACGTAGATCGCGAGCGCGAGCACCGCGAGGAACCCGCTGAACGCGTAGTAGCCCAGCATGATCAGGATGACGAGCGCCGTGCCCACGGCGCCGGCGACGAGGCCGGACCGGATCGAGTCGGCGCCGAGGCTCGCGCTCACCTGCCGGTCGTCCACCACCTTGAGCGGGATCGGGAGCGCGCCGGCCTTGAGGGTGAGCGCGAGGTCGTTCGCCTCCTGCATCGTCCGGCCGGCGAGGGTGATGCGGCCGTTGCGGTCGATGCGGCTCTGGATGACCGGCGGCTGGCCCTGCACGCGCCCGTCGAGCAGGATCGCCATGAAGTCGCCGACGTGCCGCCCCGTGCCCTCGCCGAACTTGCGCCCGCCCGTCCGGTCGAGCTCGAACAGGACCTCGGGGGAGTTCGTGAGCTGGTCGAGGTTCGCCCGCGCATCCACGAGGTTCGTCCCCGTCACGAGCGCCCGGTCCTCGAGCAGGTAGAGGGGCCGCACGAACTCGCCGCCCACGCTCTCCTTCGTGGCACCCCAGGAGAGCTCGTACCCGCGCGGCACGAGGCGCCGGACCTCGGCGAGGCTGAGGAGGCTGTCCACCCGCGGGTAGGCCGTCTCGGCGACCAGGTACTCGCCCGGCACCCGGCCCGCCGGCCGGATGAGCCCCGCGAGCACCCCGCCCGCGTCGGCCGTGTCCGTCGCCGCCTTCGTCGTGTCGGCCTTCTTCGCGCTGTCGCCGCCCAGGAGCTGCTGCACCGCCGAGGTGCCGCCGGCGCCGCCGGTGCCCTTCACGCCCAGCGCGCGCAGCTGGCGGTCCATCGCGGGGATGGCCGCCTCGAGCGCCTGCGACTTGTCGGTGATGCGGAACTCGAGGAACGCGCTCTTCTGCACGATCTGGCGCGCGCGGCCCGGGTCCTGGATGCCGGCCAGCTCGACCACGATGCGCTGCTCGCCGACCTTCTGGATCACCGGCTCGGTGACGCCGAACTCGTCGATGCGCTTGCGCAGCACGGTGAGCGCGAGGTCGATGTCCTTCTTCGGGTCGGCCGAGACCTGCTTCGACTGGTCGAGCTCGAGCGCGAGGTGCATGCCGCCCTTGAGGTCGAGGCCGAGCTTGATCGGGTCGCGGGTCACCAGGGTGTCGCGCATCACGCCGTCGGCGCCGCGCTCGCGGATCGCCTGCTTCCGCGGCACGAGCGTGAGGATGGCGGCGACGATGAGCACGCCGATCAGGATGAGCCGGTTGCGGAGGGTGCCGAGCATGGGGTCCAGTCGTCCGGGTTCGGCGCGCCCCCACAGGGGACGCGCAGGTCAGTCAGGGTGCCGTCGGGGCGAGGCCGAGGACGGCCTCCGCCGCGCGGCGATCGCGGCCCAGCTGGGCCACGAGGTCGTCGGGGCCGGCGAAGCGCCGCGTCTCGCGGAGCCGCGCCACCCACTCGATGCGGACCCATTCGCCGTACAGGTCCGCGTCCACGCCGAACAGGTGCGCCTCGAGCGACCGGCGCGCGTCGCCGAAGGTGGGCCGGGGGCCCTGGTTGAGCATCCCGCCGGCCCGGCCGCCCCGCCACTCCACCCAGACCGCCCACACGCCGTCGGGGGGAAGCTGCTTGCGCCCGGGCGCGGCGCCGAGGTTGATCGTCGGCACGCCGAGGACCCGGCCGCGCCGCTCGCCGGCGATCACCTGCCCCGTGATCCGGTAGGGCCGGCCGAGGAGCCGCGCCGCGCCGGCCAGGTCCCCCTCGGCCACGAGCGCCCGGATGCGGCTGCTCGACACCGGGCCGCCGTCGCGCTCGACCGCGGGCACCACCGTCACGCCGAAGCCGTGCGACGCGCCGATCCGGCGCAGCGTCTCGACGTCGCCCGCGCGCCCGCGCCCGAAGCCGTGGTCGTACCCGATCACGAGCTCCCGCAGGCCGCAGTGCGCCTCGAGCACCTCCCGCACGAAGCCCTCGGGCGGGAGCGCGGCGATCCGCGCGTCGAAGCCGAGCACGAGCAGGTGCCCGATCCCCGTCTCCGCGAGCGCCGCACGCCGCTCGAGGGGCGTCGAGAGGAGCGCCGGCGCGCGGTCGGGCCGCACGACCTCGAGGGGGTGGGGCTCGAAGCTCACCACCACGCTCGCCCGTCCCGTCGCCTCGGCCCGCGCGCGCGTGGCCTCGAGGACCGCCCGGTGCGCGAGGTGCACCCCGTCGAAGGTGCCGACCGTGACGACGGCGCCCGCGGCCCCGAGCCCGAACGCGTCGCTCACGCCGCCTCCAGCACGACGACGGGCTGCAGCGTCCCCGCCCGCGCCTCCGCCACCGCCACCAGCACCTCGCCGTCCACGAGCGCCACCGGCCCCGCGAGCGACGGCGCCCCCGCCACCGCCCGCCCGTGCGACACCGCCACGCGCCCCGGGCCGTCGAGCGCCACCCGCGGCATCCCCTCGAGGACACGGAGCGCCGGGAGCGGCGCGGTGCCGGGGCCGATCGCGTCGAGCGGGACCGCGTCCGCCACGTCGAGCGCGCCGATCCGCTCGCGCCGGAGCGCGCGCAGGTGGCCCAGGGTCCCGAGCGCCGCCCCGAGGTCGCGCCCGAGGGCGCGCACGTAGGTGCCGGCGCTCACCGTGCAGCGGAACTCGAGGTCGGGCGGCGCGTACCCGAGCAGCTCGAGCGCGTCCACGGTCACCTCCACCTCGGGGAGCTCCACCGCCACGCCCCGCCGCGCGAGCCGGTAGCTGCGCTCGCCACCCACGTGCTTCGCGGAGAAGGCCGGCGGCCGCTGCCGCTGGGGGCCGAGGAAGCCGGCGAGCGCCGCCTCGACCGCCTCGCGCGGGGGCCAGGCGCCCGGCGCGCCCGCCTCGACCACGGCACCGGTGAGGTCGTCGGTGTCGGTGCGCTCCCCGAGCCGGACGGTGGCGCGGTAGGTCTTCGGCCGGCCCTCCACGAACCGCGCGAGCCGCGTTGCCCGCCCGAGCAGCACGACGAGCAGCCCGGTCGCGAACGGGTCGAGGGTGCCGGTGTGGCCGACCGCTCGCTCGCCGGTGGCGCGCCGGACCCGATGCACCACGTCGTGCGACGTGGGCCCGGCCGGCTTGTCCACGAGGAGCGCCCCGGTCAGCCCTCCCCCTCCGCGCCCGCCGGCGGCTGGCGCACCTCGGCGAGCAGCGCGTCGATCCGCGCCGCGTGCTCGAGCCCGCGATCCAGCTCGAAGTGGAGCTCGGGCACCGTGCGCGTGGTGAGCGCGCGCGCGACGCGCCCCCGCAGGAACCCCGCGGCGCTCGCCAGCCCCTCCAGCGCGCGCCCGCGCTCCGCCGGGTCGCCGTGGCTCGTGACCAGGACCCGCGCGTGCGAGAGGTCGCCGCTCACCCGCACGCCCGTCACGGTGAGGAGCCCGACCCTCGGGTCGCGGATCTCGCCGCGCAGGAGCAGGTCGGCGAGCACCTGCCGGATCGTCTCGGCCACCTGCTCGGGCCGGCGCGACGAGCCCTTCACCGGTACATCGTCGCGGTGTCGAGGATGCGCACGCCGTCCGCACCCTCCACCGTCCGGTCCGCGTCCCTGAGCAGCGCCTCCACCACCGTCCGGTCGCTCCCCACGGCCGCGCACGCCACCTCGGCCCGCTGCCAGCGGTCCTGGTGCGCGGTCTCGGCGACCGACACGTTGCCGCGCCCGAGCGCCGCCAGGAGCGGCTTGAGCACGCTGCGCTTCTCCTTCAGGGAGCGGCACCCCTCGAGGTGCAGCTCCCAGGTCCGCACCGCCACGACCAACTCAGGCGGCCCCCGTGGAGGCCGACGGCTGGAGGGTGCGCTTGACCTCCTCGAGGCGGAACGCCTCGATCCGGTCGCCGACCTTGAGGTCGTTGTAGTTCTCGACCGAGAGGCCGCACTCGAGGCCCTCGCGGACCTCCTTCGCGTCGTCCTTGAATCGCTTGAGGCTCGCGAGCGTGCCGGTGTAGGCCGCCACGCCGTCGCGGATCACGCGCACCTTCGACGAGCGCTGGATGACGCCGCTGCGGACGATGCAGCCGGCCACCGTGCCCACCTTCGACACCTTGAACAGCTCGAGCACCTCCGCCTCGCCGGTGACGACCTCCTTCTCCTCCGGCTTGAGCAGCCCCTCGAGCGCGTTCCGCACGTCCCCCACCGCCTCGTAGATGATGCGGTAGGTGCGCACGTCCACCGACTCCCGCTCGGCCGCCGCGCGGGCGTTCGAGTCGGGCCGCACGTGGAAGCCGATGATGATGGCCCCCGACGCCTTGGCGAGCAGCACGTCGCTCTCGGTGATGGCGCCGACGCCGCGGTGCACCACGTCCACCCGCACCTCGGGCGTCGAGAGCTGCGCCAGGGCGTCGGCGAGCGCCTCGGCCGGGCCGCCCTGGTCCGCCTTGATGATGATCGGGAGGGTCGAGACCTGGCCCTCCTTGAGCGCCCGGCTGAAGTCCTCGAGGCTCGTGGCGCGCTGGCTGCGGCGGCTCTGCGCCTCGCGCTCGAGGCGCTGGCGCTTCTGCGCGATGTCGCGCGCCTCCACGGCGTCGGCCACCACGTGGAACGAGTCGCCGGCCGAGGGGACGCCCTCGAAGCCGAGCACCTGCACCGGGATGGACGGCCCCGCCTCCTTCACCTGGCGCCCGCGCTCGTCGAAGAGCGCGCGCACGCGGCCGGAGAACTTGCCGCAGATGAAGTTGTCGCCCACGTGCAGGGTGCCGCGCTGGACGAGGATCGTCGCGAGCGGGCCCTTGCCCGGGTCGAGCGTCGCCTCGAGCACCGTGCCGTGCGGCGTGCCCGTCGGGTTCGCCTTGAGGTCGAGGATCTCGGCCTGCAGGAGGACCTGCTCGAGCAGCTGCGCCACGCCCGTGCCCTTCTTCGCGGAGATCGGCGCGTGCAGCGTCTGGCCGCCGAACTCCTCGAGCACCACGCCGTGCTGCAGGAGGTCCTGCTTCACCTTCTGCACGTTGGCCGCGGGCAGGTCGATCTTGTTGATCGCCACGATCATCGGCACGCCGGCGTTCTTGGCGTGGCTGATCGCCTCGATCGTCTGCGGCATCACCTGGTCGTCGGCCGCGACGACGAGCACCACGATGTCCGTCACCTGCGCGCCGCGGGCGCGCATGGCGGTGAACGCCTGGTGGCCCGGCGTGTCGAGGAAGGTGATGGACCGGCCCCCGCCCACGTCCACGTTGTAGGCGCCGATGTGCTGCGTGATGCCGCCCGCCTCGCCCGCGACGACGTTGGCCTTGCGGATGTAGTCGAGGAGCGACGTCTTGCCGTGGTCCACGTGGCCCATGATCGTGACGACCGGCGGCCGGGCCTCGAGCGACTCGGGCGCCTCCTCCACGGCCTCGGTGCCCACGTCGGCGGCGTACTCCTCCTCCTTCACCGCCTGGAAGCCGAACTCCGACGCGATCAGCTCGATCTGGTCGAAGTCGAGGCGCTGGTTCACCGTCACCATCAGGCCCAGCTCCTTGAAGGCGAACTGGACGATCTGGGTAGCGGGGATCTTCATGAGCGCCGCGAGCTCGCTCACCGAGATGAACTCGTTCACCCGGATGAGGGTCTTCTCGCGCTCCTTCTCCGCGGCGATCTGGCCCGCGCGGATGTCCCGGTAGCTCGGCTCGTCCGAGCGGCGCTTGCGGGGCGCGACCTTGTCGATCCCCTTGAGCGTCCGCTCGATGTTCGCCTGCACCGCCTCCTGGTCCACCCCGCGCCGGCCCTTCTTCTTGCCCTTGCCGGGGCGGCCGCCGCCGCCCTCGGTGGCGGCACCGCCGGGTGCCCCCGCGCCCGGGGGCCCGCCCCGGCCCGGCCCGCCACGATCAGGCCCGAAGCTCGAGCTGAAGACCGGACGCG
>JBAIWX010000083.1:0-1676 GCA_037916975.1 Gemmatimonadales bacterium | reverse complement strand
AGCTCCCGGTCGCCGCCGAAGGCGCCGCAGCCCCACCAGCCGGTGTGGAGCACGGCGACCCGGCCGTCGCCGTGGAGGTCCCGGGTGCAGCGCACCGCGGCGCGGTAGCCGCTCCAGGCGGTGCGCAGGATGGCCTCGAGGTCGGTGCGCTGGTAGAAGCCGGTGCCGCCCGCCGGCGCCGAGATCGCGACGATGTTGCTGGTGGTGGGAGGACGGACCGGCCGCACGGCGGCGAGCACGACCGCCTCGGGGGCGCGCGCGAAGGCGTTGCCGTAGAGCGGCCAGCGGATCCCGTGCTCGTCGTGGTGCTCGAACGGCACGGCGAGCCGCCGCTCGGCGCCGGCGACGAGGACGGGGGTGGGGTCGCGCCCCTCGACGGTGCGCGCCGGGAGCCCGGTGGCGCGGAGCCACTCGCGGACGGCGCCGAGCACGGGATGCTCGAGCACCTGCAGCTCGTCCTGCGCGAGCAGGTTGCCCGCGTAGAAGCCGAACAGCTCGGGGTCGGCGAAGTTCTGGTGCCAGTGCACCTCGCCGGGCCGCGCGTCGGCGGGGTCGTAGCGGAAGAACCCCGCGCGCATCTCGAGTTCGGGCGTCCCGTCCGGGAAGGCCTCGGGCACCGGCGCGGCGGGCCAGCGGCTCACGTGCAGCACGGGATCGCTCGCTTGCGGCGCCTGTGCGAACGCGCGCTCGACGAGCGCCCGCTTGTGGCCGTTCACGAAGCGTGGCGGATGCGCGGCGACGAGCCGCGCGGGGACGAGGCGGACGGCGAGCGGCTCGTCGAGCTGGGCGCGGAGCGCCGGCCAGTCGTGGACGAAGTCGCATTGCGCGCTGGTCTGCGGCGAGCGCGGGTGGTGCGGGCGCTTGGCCGTCGTGGCGAAGAGGGCGTCCACCTCCTCGAGTGCGCGCGCGGGGTCGAGGCCGCGCTCGACGAGCAGGCACCCGACCACGGTCCCCGCGCGGCCGACGCCGCCCAGGCAGTGCACGTACACCGCCTCGCCGTGGGCGGTGTGTTCGAGGATGTGGTCCAGGATCCGCCGCATCTGCGCCGGCGTGGGCGGCTCGAGGTCTGCGACGGGGTGCACGAGGTGGGCGAGGTGCACGCCCGAGTCCCGGGCGACCTGCGGCAGCAGCGGGGCGTAGGGGACGAGCTGGTCGGCGGCGGTGGTCAGGTCCACGATGGCGCGCACGCCCGCGTCCGCGAGCGAGGCGAGCTTGGCGCGCGCCCGGCCCGGGTCCCGGTCGCCGGGATACTCGCCGGCGAGGACGGGCAGGTCGTGGACCCAGTAGGTGTTGTCCCACGGGCGCGGGCGGGGCGGCATGGGGCCCTTGGGCGGCGGGGTGACCGGGGTGGGGCGTCCCGGGGGGCGCCGGTGTCGCAGGGGGACGCTACACTCGGGGACCGGATCGCAGAATGAACCGATGTGCGGCTGACGAGCCCTCGGGGGAGGGCCGGTGCCGCCAGGAGGAGGACAGCGCATGCGGCCGCAGCGATTTCTGACAGGGGGCATGGGCGCGGACGACGACTCCGGCAGTGGTGACCGGCGGGAACTGGCGCGGGCGCTGGTCCAGGCGACGCTGTCCCGGCTGTGCGTGGACGAGTCGCCGCTGATGCTGCGCGTGATGGCGACGATCGCGGCGCACCTCCCGCACCTGCCGACGGCAGACGACGTGGCCGA
>JBAIWX010000082.1:0-14347 GCA_037916975.1 Gemmatimonadales bacterium | reverse complement strand
GGGTCGTCGCCTCGATGCCGGCGACCTGGCGGAGCTGGCGCGCACGTGGGTTCCGCGGTTGCTCGGGGCCTGACGCACCGGTAACTTTCCGCGCCTCGCCCCGTCAGTATCGCCGCGCGGCGAATGGACGACGTCACTGCACCGGAGGGCGCTTCGGCGCCGGTTCTCGCATGGCCAATGCACCCGAGTTGATGGACAAGCTCGTCTCCCTCGCCAAGCGGCGCGGGTTCGTCTTCCAGTCCTCCGAGATCTACGGCGGCACCGGGTCCGTGTGGGACTACGGCCCCCTGGGCGTCGAGCTCAAGCGCAACATCCGGGATGCCTGGTGGCGCTCCATGGTCCACATGCGCGACGACATCGAGGGGATCGATGCCGCCATCCTGATGCACCCGCGCGTCTGGGAGGCGAGCGGGCACGTGGCCGGGTTCACCGACCCGCTGGTGGAGTGCAAGAACTGCCACCGGCGCTTCCGCGCGGACAACCCCGACATCCAGGGCGGGCAGTGCCCCGTGTGCGGGACCAAGGAGGCTTTCGGCGAGCCCCGCATGTTCAACCTGATGTTCAAGACGTTCATGGGCCCGGTGGAGGAGGCCGCCGCCGTCGTCTACATGCGGCCGGAGACGGCCCAGGGCATCTACGTGAACTTCCAGAACGTGGTCACCGCCAGCCGACAGCGCGTGCCGTTCGGCATCGCCCAGGTCGGCAAGGCGTTCCGCAACGAGATCACCCCCGGCAACTTCATCTTCCGCACGCGCGAGTTCGAGCAGATGGAGATGCAGTTCTTCGTGAAGCCCGGCAGCGACGAGGAGTGGTTCGAGCGCTGGCGCGCGTGGCGGATGGCGTGGCACCACGCGCTCGGGCTCACGCCGGCGAAGCTCCGCTGGCACCAGCACGGCCCGGGCGAGCTCGCCCATTACGCCAAGGCGGCGTACGACATCGAGTACGAGTTCCCCTTCGGCTGGAACGAGATCGAGGGGATCCACAACCGGAGCGACTACGACCTCGGCCGGCACCAGGAGTACTCCGGCAAGAAGCTCGAGTACTTCGACCAGGCGGCGAACGAGCGCTACGTCCCGTACATCGTCGAGACCTCGGCGGGCGCGGACCGCGTGACGCTGACCGTCCTCGTGGACGCCTACCGCGAGGAGGAGGTGGAGGGGGAGACGCGCGTGGTGCTCGGTTTCCACCCCGCGATCGCGCCGATCAAGGCCGGCGTCTTCCCGCTGGTGAAGAAGGACGGGATGCCCGAGCTGGCCGACGAGGTGTACCACGACCTCAAGCGCCGCTTCCCGGTCTTCTACGACGACAGCGGCGCCATCGGCCGCCGCTACCGCCGCATGGACGAGGCGGGGACGCCGTACTGCATCACGGTGGACGGGCAGACGCTGCAGGACCGCACGGTCACCGTGCGCGACCGCGACGCCATGACGCAGGAGCGCGTCGGGCTCGACCGGCTGCTCGACTACCTCCGGCCGCGGGTGCTCGAGGCCTGAGCCCCGCGCGGCTCCCCCGGGGAGGCCCGCACCGGGCCCCCGGGGGCAGCGCCCCCCGCGCGCCCGCTGCTCCCCACCGGGCGCCTCCCCGCCTGATAGCTTTCGCGCACCTCCAGCGCGAAGGACCCCGTGTCCGCCAGGTCCCGCCCCGACATCGCCGGCCGTGCGCTCCGGCTCGAGCGCCCCGTGATGCGCCGCGTGCACGACCCGCGGTCCCGCCCCGGCCGCGCTCTCGACCTGGCCTAGCGTGCGGCTCGACGACTTCCGGGCGCTGGTGCGCCGGCTCGCCGCGGCGGTCCCGGGCGAGTTCCTCGACGGCGTGCTCGAGATCACCGTCTCGCCCAGGGCGGTGCCGCACCCGACGCGGGCGGGGATCTACACCCTCGGGGAGTGCGTGCCCGTCACCGGCGAGGGTGGGGTGGTACAGAGCCGGGTGGTGCTCTATCACGGCTCGTTCGCGGCGCTCGCGCGGCAGGGCGACGGCTTCGACTGGGTGGACGAGGCGCGGGAGACGCTGCTCCACGAACTGCGCCACCACCTCGAGTGGCGGGCGGGGGCGCCGGAACTCGAGGCGCTCGACCGGGCAGCCGAGGCCAACTACGCGCGGCACGACGGGGAGCCGTTCGACCCCCTGTTCTACCTGGACGGCGACGCGCCCGTGCCGGGCGTCTACCAGGTGGAGGACGACTGGTTCCTCGACCACGTCGTGCGGCGGCTCCTCCCGGAGGTGGAGTTCACCTGGCACGGCCGGCGGTACCGCGTGGCGGTCCCGCCCGGCCTCGCACCACCCTGCTACCTGCTCGTGGACGGGGTGGCGGACCCGCCGCCGGGGGACCTGGTGCTCGCCTTCCGGCCGCGGCCGAGCTTCCGCGACCTCTTCCGCGCACCGGCGCTCGGGCAGGCACGGGTGCGCGCGGTGCCGGTGGCGCCCGCTCCACCCCCGGCCGCGCCGCGCTAGATTTCCCGCTCGTCCGGGCGCGCCGGCGCGCCCGATCCCGGTCCCTGCGAGGATAGCGATGCTCAACCGCCTGCTGCTCGGCGTGGCGCTGCTGGCCGGCCTCCCGGCCGGGGCCCCCGATCCCGCCTACCGGCTCGTCGTCGTGAGCGAGTCGGGCGACATCGTCACCTGGATCCGCGTCGAGGGCGGCCGGCTCGTCACCGACCGCGTGGTGCCGGTGGGGATCATGCCGGCGGACATCGACGGCCCGCACAACGTGGTGGTGGCGCCGGACCGGCGGAGCTACTTCGTCTCGATCGCGCACGGCACCCCGTACGGCTCGCTCTGGCAGCTCGACGCCAAGGCGGACACGCTGATCGGCCGCGCGCCGGTCGAGCTCTTCCCGACGACGATCAACGTGACGCCGGACGGCGAGCTCGCCTTCGTGGCGAACAGCGACTTCTACGGCGACCGGCCGCGCGTCAACCCGGTGTCGATCGTCCACGTCCCCTCGATGACCAAGATCACCGACCTCCCGGTGTGCGACATGCCGCACGGGGTCAAGGTGAACCACGCGGGGACGAAGGTCTGGGTCACCTGCATGCACAGCGACGAGCTGGTGGAGCTCGACGTCGCGACCCTGTCGGTCGCGCGGCGCCTGCGGACGGGCAAGGGGCACACGGGGGCCGGCGGCCACGACATGGACCAGCACGCGCAGCACGCCCCCGCGTCGGCGCCCGCCGCGGCGGGCGCGGAGCACGCGGGCCACGACATGTCGGCGATGGGCGGCGGCCCCGACCTCGCGAAGGAGTGCGCGCCGACCTACGTCTCCATCTCGCCCGACGACGCCCGGCTCTACGTCGCGTGCAACTCGGCCTACACGATGCAGGTGTGGGACGCCGCGCGCGGCACGCTCCTCCGCGAGGTGCCGACGGGGAAGGGCGCGTACAACGTCGAGGTGTCCCCCGACGGGCAGTGGGTGCTGGTGACGAACAAGAAGGACCAGAGCGTGAGCCTCTTCGACACCGCCACCCTCACGGAGGCCGCGCGGATCCCGACCACGAAGAAGATCGTGCACGGGATCGCGTGGGCGCCCGACATGCGGTACGCCTTCATCACGCAGGAGTCGATCGGCGCCGACCCGGGCGCGGTGGACATGATCGACCTGGCGACGCGGAAGGTGGTCTCCACCCTGCCGGTGCCGGCGCAGCCCACCGGCATCTCCCTCTGGCAGCCCTGAGCGGAGCCGACCGATGACGTTCGAGACGCTGACCGTCCTGCCTCCCGCCGACGTGCTGGCGCGGGCCAAGGCGTTCTTCGCCGAGCGCGTGCCGCAGACCGCCGCCTTCCCCGAGAAGGAGGGGCCGGGCTGGCTCGTGCTCCGCGGGCAGGGGGGCGAGGAAGTGGCGATCGCCGCCGCCCCCGCGGAGGGCGGGACGCGCGTGCGCGGCTCGACGCTCCTCTTCGACCAGGCGGTGGACCGGTTCCTCCGGACGCTGCCGCTGGCGGAGCCGGCCGCGTGAGCGCGGCGCTTCCGGTGCGCGTGATGGTGCAGGAGGCCTGGGACGAGGTGCGCCTCGCGCTGCCGCCGGAGGCCTCGGTGGCGGAGGTGAAGCGGGCGGCGCTCCGGCAGGCGGGCGTCGCGTCCGACCCGGACGCGTACCTGGTCAAGTACCGCGGCGCCACGCTCCTCGACGAGGGCGCGTCGCTCGCCGAGGCCGGGGTGGTGCCCGACGCGGCGCTCATCGTGCTGTCGCGCCGCCGGCGCCCGGTGCGCTGAGCCGGCGGATGCGCGGCACCCCCGGGCCCGGCGGACGGCTCCTCGCGGTCGGCGCGGCGCTCCTCCTGGGCTTCGACGGCTCCGCCCTGGTGGTGGCGGGCGCCTGGCTCGGCCGCCCGCTCCTCGTGATGGTGGGCGTGGTGCTCGCCGTCGGCGCGGTGCTGGTGCTGCGTTCGTGGCGCGGCCAGCGGCGGCGCCTCGAGGAGGTGGCCTCGGCGCGCGCCGAGGTGCAGGCCGCGCGGGCGGAGCTGGAGGCGTTCCTCGAGCGGCGCACGCCGTGACGGTCGCGGTCGTTACCCACGCCGAGTGCCTGCGCCACGATCCCGGCGCGGGCCACCCCGAACAGCCCGCGCGGCTCGCCGCGCTCCTCGAGCGGGTCTCCCGGGAGCCGTCGCTGGCGCTGCGTGAGGCGGCCCCCGCGCCGCTCGACGCGCTCGAGGCGGTCCATCCCCGGTCGTACCTCGACCGGCTCGCGGCCTTCAGCGCGGCCGGGGGCGGGCCCCTCAACGCGGACACGATCGCGAACGAGCACAGCTGGGCCGCCGCGCTCGGCGCGTCCGGGGCGGTGCTCGCCGCCCTCGACCACGCGCTCGCGGGCCGGGGCCACGCCTTCGCCGCGACGCGGCCGCCGGGGCATCACGCCCTGGCGGCGACGAGCATGGGCTTCTGCCTCGTGAACCACGTCGTGGTGGCGGCGCGGCGGGCGCTGGCGCAGGGGCGCGAACGCGTGCTCATCGTGGACTGGGACGTCCATCACGGGAACGGCACGCAGGCCCTCGTGGAGCGCGACCCGGCGATCCGCTTCGTCTCGCTCCACCAGCACCCGTGGTACCCGGGCACCGGCCTCGCGCACGAGCGCGGGGTGGGGAACGTCTTCAACGTCCCGCGCCCGCCCGGGATGCCCTCGGCGCGCTACGTCGAGGACCTCTGGGACGCGATCCTCGCCGCCACGCGCGGCTGGCCGCCCGAGGTCGTCCTCGTCTCCGCCGGGTTCGACGCGATGCTGGGCGACCCGCTCGGCGGGTTCACCCTGGAGGCGCCCGACTACGCCGAGCTGACCCGCCGCCTGCGGGAGGCCTGCCGCGACGTCCCGATCGTGGGCGTCCTCGAGGGCGGCTATATTCCCGCCCGGCTCGCCGCGGGCGCCGTCGCGCACCTGCTGGCCCTCGCCTGACGCGGCGTCCCGCCGCGTCCCACGCCCCCGCCGTCCCGAGGTCGCCCGTGTCCGCCCTGCGCCTGAGCGCCGAAGTCCTCGAACTCCGCACCCGGCACCCCTTCATCATCGCGCGCGGCGGCTCGAGCGAGTACCGCTCGGTCTGGGTGAAGCTCACCGATGGCGACGGGCACGAGGGGTGGGGCGAGGCGGCGCCGACGAAGTTCTACGGGGAGACGGTGGAGACGGTGCTCGCGGCGCTCGACGTCTATGCCGCGCACCTGCCCGCGGACCCGTTCGACCTGGAGGAGGCGGAGCGGCGCTGGGAGGGTGCGCTCCGCGGCAACGCCGCGGCGCGCGTGGCGCTCTCGACGGCGCTCCACGACCTCGCGGCCCGGCGGGCCGGGGTGCCGCTCCACCGCTTCTTCGGCCTCGACCCGGCGCGCGCGCCCCGGTCCACCTTCACCATCGGGATCGACACGCCGGAGAAGATGCGCCAGAAGGTGGCGGAGGCGGCGGAGTACCCGATCCTCAAGGTGAAGCTCGGCACCGACCGTGACGTCGAGATCCTGCGCACGCTCCGTGACGCGACCGACCGCGAGATCCGGGTGGACGCGAACTGCGCCTGGACCGTCCGGCAGGCGATCGGGATGCTCCCGGTACTCCGGGAGTTCGGGGTCACGGTGCTCGAGCAGCCGCTCGCGCCCACCGACCTCGACGGGTTCCTCGAGGTGCGCCGGCGCGCGGAGATCCCGATCATCGCCGACGAGAGCTGCCGCACGGCGAGCGACGTGCCGCTCCTCGCGGGGAAGGTGGACGGTGTGAACCTCAAGCTCGCCAAGTGCGGCTCGCTCCGCGAGGCGATCCGGCTCATCCACGTCGCGCGCGCGCACCACCTCACGGTGATGATCGGCTGCATGATCGAGTCGAGCCTCGGCATCACGGCGGCCGCCCACCTCGCCCCGCTGGTGGACATCGTGGACCTCGACGGCGCCGCGCTCCTCGCGAACGACCCCTTCGCCGGGGCCACCATCCACGGCGGGCAGGTCGCCCTGCCCACCGGCCCGGGGCTCGGCGTCACGCGGCGATGAGCGACGCGCTCGTCCGCGTCGCCCTCCCGCTTCCCCTCGCCAGCGACTACACCTACCGGATCCCCGAGCCGCTGCGCGGCGGGGTGGCGCCGGGCATGCGCGTGGTCGTGCCGGTGCGCCGCCGCGAGCTGGTCGGCGTGGTGACCGCGCTCGAGGCGGAGCCCCCCGCCGAGGCGCGCGGCGCGGCGCTGCGCGACGTCCTCGCCGTCCCCGACCCCGAGCCCGCCCTCACCGCGCCCCTCCTCGCCACCGCGCGCTGGATCGCCGGCTATTACGGCGCGCCGCTCGGCCTCACCCTGCGCGCGATGCTTCCCGCCGGGCTCTGGGGCGAGTCGCACGTGATCGCCACGCGGGCGGGCGGGGCGGCGCCCGCGGCCGGGCCCGCCGCGGAGCTCCTCGCCTGGCTCGACCGGCACGGCGGCGCGGGGAGCGTCGCGAGCGCCCAGCGCGCGCTGCGGCGGCCGCTCTGGGACGCGGTGCAGCGCCTCGCCGCGCAGGGGCAGATCACGCTGCGGGTCGAGCCGCCGGACACGAGCGGCGGGCGGGTGACCGAGCGGGCGCTGGTGCTGGCCGACCCGGCGCCGGGGCTCCTCGCGCGCGACGCGCTCTTCCGGCGGAGCCCGAAGCAGCGGCGCCTGCTCGAGGTGCTCGAGGCCGCGGGCGGGAGCGCCACCGTGGAGGCCCTCCGCGAGCGGCACGGGGTCGGCGACGCGGTGGTCCGCGCGTTCGTCGCGCGCGGCCTCGCGCGCATCGAGTCGGTGGAGCGGGTGCGCGACCCGTTCGCTGGCGAGGGCGGGGCGCCGCCGCCGGAGCGGCCGACCGCCGCGCAGGCGGCGGCCCTCGAGGCGATCTCGGCACTCGGCCCCTCGGAGGGCGCGCTCCTCTACGGGGTCACCGGGAGCGGGAAGACCTTCGTGTACCTCGAGGCGGTGCGGCGGGCGCTCGCGGCGGGGCGCGGGGCAATCGTCCTCGTCCCCGAGATCGCGCTCACGCCGCAGACGGTGCGGCGGTTCCGCGGCGCGTTCGGCGACGCGATCGCCGTGCTCCACAGCGGCCTCTCCGACGGCGAGCGCGCGGACGCGTGGCGCCTCCTCCGCCGCGGCGAGCGGACGGTCGCGGTCGGGGCACGCTCGGCGATCTTCGCGCCGGTGCGGGACCTCGGGCTCGTCGTGCTCGACGAGGAGCACGAGCCGAGCTACAAGAACGGCGAGATGCCGCGCTACCACGCGCGCGAGGTGGCCGCGGTGCGGGCGCGCGAGGAGGGGGCGGTGGTCGTGCTGGGGAGCGCCACGCCCTCGCTCGAGACGATGGCACGCGTCGGCCCGGGGCTCAGGCTCGTGCGGCTCCCCGCGCGCATCGGCGAGCGGCCGCTCCCGCCGGTCGAGGTGGTGGACCTGCGGAGCGCGCCGCTCGTCCGCGAGGCGGCGCCGGTGCCGTGGTCGGTGGCGCTCGACGACGCGATCGCGGCGACGCTCGCCCGCGGCGAGCAGGGGCTCCTGCTCCTCAACCGGCGCGGCTTCGCGGCGTTCCTCCAGTGCCGCGCGTGCGGGCACGTGAGCGGCTGCCCGTCGTGCAGCATCGCGCTGACCGTGCACCGCGCCCCCGAGGGGCTCCGCTGCCACTACTGCGGCCACGACGCCCCGCTCCCCTCGGCGTGCGAGGCGTGCGGCGGGGCGCTGCACGCCGAGCGCGGGGTGGGAACGCAGCAGCTCGAGCAGCTCCTCGCGGCCCGCTTCCCGGCCGCGCGCCTCGCCCGGATGGACCTCGATACCACCGGCGCGCGCTGGGCGCACCAGCGCATCCTCGACGCCGTCGAGCGCGGGGAGGTGGACCTCCTGCTCGGCACGCAGATGATCGCGAAGGGGCTCGACTTCCCCAACGTCACGCTCGTGGGGGTGGTGGACGCCGACACCGGGCTCCACCTCCCCGACTTCCGCGCGGCGGAGCGCGCCTTCCAGCTCCTCGCCCAGGTGGCGGGCCGCGCGGGGCGGGGCCCGAAGGGGGGGCGCGTGCTCGTGCAGACCCGCTCGCCGGGGCACCACGCGATCACCTGCGCCGCGCGCCACGACACCGACGCCTTCCTCGCGCAGGAGCGCGCGCTGCGCGAGTCGCCGCCCTATCCGCCGGCAACGGCGCTCGTGAACCTCGTCGCCTCCGGGCCCGGCGAGTCGGCGGTCGCGGACGAGGCGCAGCGCGTCGCGGCCTGGTGCCTCCGGCTCGTGGAGCGCCATGCGCTCCCCGTCGCGGTGCTCGGCCCGGCCCCCTGTCCCCTCGCCCGGCTCAAGGACCGCTGGCGCTGGCACGTCGTCCTCAAGGGGCCGCCGCGCGAACTGGGCCGCCTCGTGCGCTTCGTGGCGCCCCGGCTCGGGCGGGGCGGGGAGGTGCGCGTCACGCTCGACCGGGACCCGGTGAGCCTGCTCTAGCCGGCCCGTGCGGCGGGCGACGAGACTCCCGGACACGCGAACGGGGGTGCCGGCCGGCACCCCCGTCGTGCGTGTGGCCCGGCGGGCCGGGCTCAGCGCAGCGAGCGGAACCCGATCTCGGCGCCCACGTAGAAGTTCCGGCGCGGCGCCGGCTCGATGAACCGGCCCTGCGCGGCGTTCACGATCACCGACGCGGCGTACTGCCGGTTCCAGAGGTTGTTCACCGCGGCGAACGGCTGCACGTCGAGCGTGCCGAGGCGGCCGGCCCAGCTGGCGCGGGCGTTGGTGATCCCGCCGCCCACGTTGTCCACGTAGTCCGTGCCGCGGTCGTTCGCGGTGATGGACGAGATGAAGGTGTGGTCCACGTCGAACGCCACGCCGCGCACGGGCTCCGTGCGGAGGCCGAGCCGGGTGAGGTACCGCGGGACGCCGGGGAGGCGGAAGCCGTCGAGCGTGTCCACGGCGGCGCCCCGCTGGATGCGGTACTCGCCGTAGCGGAAGTTCGAGTACGTGAACGAGCCGAAGAGGCGCACCTGCCGCACCGGCTGGAGCGACAGCCCGAGCTCGAGGCCGTCGTTCCTGACGTTGCCGGCGTTGGTGAAGAAGGCGCGGCCGCTCACCTCCTGGAACTGCACGATCGCGTCGGTCACCCGGCTGAAGAAGGCGGCGACCGAGTAGTCGAGCCAGCGGCCGCGCCGGCCGCGGGCACCCACCTCCACGCTCCGCGTGCGCTGCGGCCCGAGCGGGCCGAAGCCGCCGCCCCCGCTCGGCTGCGCGGCGAGCTCGGTGGTGGTCGGCGTCTCGAACGCGGTGGAGACGTTGGCGTACGGCTCGAACGCCTCGTGCACCGTGTAGGAGGCGCCGCCCGAGCCGCTCCACGCCCGGTTGGGGCGGTTGAGGCTGTTGTCCGCGCCGTCGCCGAGCCAGCGGTCCTTCACGTCGAAGGTCACCCAGTCGTAGCGGGCGCCGGCGGCGAGGAGGAGGCCGCGCACCGGCGACCAGTGCAGCTGCGCGAAGGGCCCGACCGAACTCACGCGCTCGCGCTGGTCCACGAGCACGCTGTCCGTCGGCTCGCCGTCGAGGGACCGGGTGTTCCGGCGCAGGTCGCGGAAGACCTGCGCGTCGAGCCCGGCGGTGAGGCGCGGGGCGAGCGTGCCGCCGCCGAGGCGGCGCGAGCCGGTGAGCCGCAGGCCGCCCACGTGGCGGTCGATCGTCGAGTAGATCCCGGCGTTCGCCTGGAAGGCGCCGGGCGGGTTCGTGGCGAGCGCGTTCTCGAAGTTCCGGTTCACGCCGTACACGGTGGCGGTGTACTCGCCGTCGTGGGTCGGGTCGAGGTGCCGGACGGTCACGCCGAGCTGCTGCTGCCGGGTCTGCTCATCGGCGCCGCGGAGGATGCTGAGGCGCGAGGCGGAGTCGGGGTTGACCGCGTACTCCGCGCGCGTCAGGGCCCCCGCGTTGTGCGCCCGCGGCCAGTCGGCGGCCATGAGGCGCACGTCCACCGCGGTGTTGTCGCTCGCGGCCCAGGTGACGCCGAGGTTGAGGAGTCGCGTCTCCGCGGTGCTCCACTGGCGCGGGCCGTTCGTGTTGAGGCGGGAGAACGACAGCACCCCGCTCAGCCGGTCCTGCCGCATCGTGGTGACGGACTGGAACTTCGTCGTGTTCCACGAACCCGCCTCGTAGCGGAGGCGCTGGGTGAAGCGCTCGGGGCCCGCGGCCTGCGACTGCATCGAGATCACGGCGCCCGCGCCGTTGCCGTAGAGGGCGGATGACGCGCCGCGGAGCACCTCGATCCGGTCGAGCAGGCCGTACTCGACGTTGGTGAGCTGGCTCTGCCCGTCGGGCAGGGTCTGCGGGATCCCGTCGAGGAGGATCATGATGCCGCGCGTCCCGAAGTTGGCCCGGCTGCCGGCGCCGCGGATCACCAGCCGCTGGTCCTGCGCGTAGTTGTAGCGGTTCGTCACGTAGACGCCGGGGATGTTGCTCGTGGCCTCGTCGAGGCCGACCTGGGCCTGGCCGCGCTGGATGGCCCGGCGGTCCACCACGCCGACGGCGGCAGGGACGCGGTCGATCGGCTCGGTGGTGCGGGTGACGCTGACCTTGAACTCGGGGAGCTCCACCACCGAATCGCGGCGGGTGGAGTCGGGGCGGACGGGCTGCTGGGCCCGCGCGGACGCCGGGAGGGCGAGGAGGAGCGCGCAGGCCGCGACCGCGGCACGCACCGCGGGCCGCCGCCGGTCGGACGGACGGGGAAATGCCATGACGGTCCCTTTGTGGGGGCGTGACGGAACGGGCGGGCTGACCCGCGGCCTAATCTAGCGACCGGATCGCGCTTGAATAGCCCCCGCGGCCCCCCTAGGTTCACGCCCCATGGCCTACACCCATCCCGACTTCACGAAGCCCCCCTTCGCGGGGGCGCCGGACGCCACCTTCGCGCCCCTGCCGGCCGACGGCGTCCTCCCCGAGGGCTTCTTCTCCACCTCGAACCTCCCCACCTACGTGCGCCTGGGCGGCCGCTGGCTGATGCCCGCCCGGCCGCGGATGGACTGCGTCATCGTCCGGCGGGGGGACGTCCTCGAGGTGAGCGAGCCGCGGCGCCTCAGGGCGGGAGAGCTGGTGGCCATGGGCGAGGCCGAGGACGGGTCGGGCGGGATCGTGGTGCACGCCGAGGGGTTCCTGGGCGGCGGCCACTCGGCGAATGAATTCCGCTTCATGGCCACCGAGGTGAGCCGCGAGAAGCCCGTCAACTACGAGGAGCTGGCGCAGCGCCTCGAGGACGAGCGCCGGGCCGGCGGCTACCTGGTCTGGGTGGCGGGGCCGGCGCTGGTCCACTCCCGGGCGCGGACCGACTTCGAGTGGTTCATCCGCTCGGGCTACGTGCAGGCGGTGCTCATCGGGAACGCGGTCGCGGTGCACGACATCGAGGCGGCCATCTTCGGCACGACGCTCGGCATGTCGAACACCGGCCAGCCGACCGAGGGCGGGCACGGCTTGCACATGCGGGCCATCAACCGCGTGCGCGCGGCGGGCTCCATCGAGGCGGCGGTGGCGCAGGGGATCGTGCGGAGCGGCATCATGCACGCGCTGGTCACCACGAGGGTGCCCTACGTGCTCGCCGGCTCCATCCGCGACGACGGCCCGCTCCCCGGGGTGTACAGCGACACCCTCGACGCCCAGGACGCGATGCGCGAGCACACCGTGAAGGCCACCGGCGCCGTGTTCGTCGCCACGGCGCTCCACGCGATCGCGGTCGGCAACATGCTGCCCGCGTTCCACGTGGCGCGCGGCGTCCCGGAGCCGCTCATGACCATCTGCGTGGACCAGACCGAGTTCGTCGTGAACAAGCTCCGGGACCGCGGCACCCACCAGGCGTACGGCGTCGTGACCAACGCCCAGGACTTCATGCACGTGCTGCGCTTCTACGTCGAGCGCGCGCGGGAGCGCACGGCGTGACCGCGCCGGTGCGCACCGGCTGGCGGACCGGGTGGAGCCGCCTCGCGGAGCGGGTGCTGGCGGAGCTCCCGGCCGCGGAGCTCGACGGGGTCTGGCAGTTCCAGCCGCTCCGGCGGGAGCAGCGCGAGTTCGGGACCGCGATCCTCTCGCGGGTGGACGGCCAGCGCCGCCGCATCTATACCGCGCGCTACGCGCTCACCATCCGCGGCAAGGAGCGCGGGCAGTTCGAGGCCTTCCTGGAGGAGGTGGGGAGCGGGCCGCTCGAGGCGCTGCAGGAGCTCCTCGCCGACGTGCGCAAGCGCGTGGACGACGAGGAGCCGCCGGCCCCCGTGCCGGTCGAGGCGTGGGTGGCCGCGGCGGCCGATGGCGCACCTCAGCCGTGACGAGGGCGCGGCCCTCCTCGAGCGGTTCCATCGCTGGCTCCGGGACCACCGCCTCCCGGTGACCCGCCAGCGCGACCTCGTCGCGCGGCTCGTCTTCGAGAGCGACGAGCACCTGTCGGTCGAGGGGATCCAGCGCCGCCTCCGCGAGCTGGGCGCCCGCGTGGGCACCGCCACCGTCTACCGGACCCTCGAGGTGCTGGTCGAGAGCGGGCTCGTGCGGGTCCACGACTTCGGCGAGGGCTTCCGCCGCTACGAGCCGATGGTGCCGCAGCAGTCGCACCACGAGCACCTCATCTGCGTCCGCTGCGGCACCGTGCTCGAGTTCCAGAACGAGCGCCTCGAGCGGATGCTCCCCATCATCGCCGACGAGTTCCAGTTCCAGCACCAGCGACACCGGGTCGAGGTCTACGGCCTCTGCCGCACCTGCCGCCAGCGCGACCTCGGAGGGCTCTCCGCGTGACCGACGCCCCGGCCCTCGGGATCGCCGTCGCCTTCGTGGCGGGGCTCCTGAGCTTCCTCTCCCCCTGCGTGCTTCCGCTCGTCCCGTCCTACGTCGGGTTCCTGACCGGGATGACGCTCGGCGAGCTCACCGCACGGCGCCGGCTCGCCCTGCTGCACGCCACCTGCTTCGTCCTCGGCTTCTCCCTCATCTTCATCGCGCTCGGCGCGAGCGCCACCGCCCTCGGCCGGGCGCTCCGTGCCTACGAGACGTGGATCACCCGCGCGGGCGGCGTGCTCCTCGTCCTCTTCGGGCTCTATTGCCTCGGGGTGCTCAAGCTCGGGGCGCTGCAGGTGGAGCGGCGGGTGCACCTGCAGGACAAGCCCGTCGGCTTCCTGGGCTCCGTGCTGGTGGGGCTCACCTTCGGTGCCGGGTGGACGCCGTGCATCGGGCCGATCCTGGGCGGGATCCTGACCCTCGCGGCCTCCGAGGGCGACGTCGCGCGCGGCGTGGCGCTGCTCGCCGCCTACTCGGCGGGGCTCGCCGTGCCGTTCCTGCTCGCGGCGGCGCTCGTGGACCGGTTCCTCGCCTGGTTCAAGGGCTTCCGGACCTACCTGCCGTGGGTGATGCGCGTGAGCGGGGTGCTGCTCGTGCTGGTGGGGGTCCTGATGGTGTCGGGGCAGCTGACCCGCCTCAACGAGTGGCTGCAGGGGCTCACGCCCGGGTTCATCCGCTCGCGCATCTGAGCGGGGCCGCGGCACCCGGGCTCAGACCGCCTCGAGCTCCTCCTCGAGTTCCTGCCGCCGCAGCAGCTCCCAGTAGCGCCCACGCCGGGCGCTCAGCTCCGCGTGGGTGCCGCGCTCGGCCACCCGTCCCTCCTCCAGCACCACGATCTCGTCGGCGTCCCGCACCGCCGCGAGTCGGTGGGACACGATGATCGTCGTGCGTCCCTCGAGCGCCTGCCGGAGCGCGCGCAGGATGCGCGCCTCGGTCTGCGCGTCCACGGCGCTCAGTGCGTCGTCGAGCACGAAGACCGGCGGGTCCTGCGCCAGCGCGCGGGCGATCGCCGCCCGCTGCTTCTGGCCGCCCGACAGGTTGATGCCCCGCTCGCCGAGCAGCGTGTCCCACCCGTTGGGGAGGTCGGGCAGCGCCGCCGCGAGCTGCGACACCTCCGCCGCGTGCTCGAGCCGGCCGTCGT
>JBAIWX010000081.1:0-38250 GCA_037916975.1 Gemmatimonadales bacterium | reverse complement strand
CCCCCCCCCCCCCCCCCGACGTTCCCCCCTGGAAGGCCTACCAGACGCCGGCGAGCGTCTGCGCCTCGACGAGCGTGGCGGGTGAGCCGACACGTGCCGCCTCCCGCGGACGCCAGACCAGCACCGGGACCGAGGCGCCGCGCACCAGCTTGTCGGCGACGCTGCCGAGGAGGAAGCGCACCGGCCCGCCGTGCCCGTGCGTGGCGATCGCCACCAGGTCCATGCCCTCACGCTCCACGAACTGCTGGATGCCGCTCACCGGCTCCGGTGCGACCTCGACCGCCGTCTCCACGGGGACGCCCTTGAGGCGCAGCCGGTCGGCGATCGCGTTCAGGTAGCGCTGCGCCTCGAGCTGCCGGTGCGGCACCTGGTCGGTGTCGGGCGCGGGCACGACGCCAGGCGTCGGCAGCCAGACCGGCGCGAGCCGCTCGACCACCCGCAGCAGCGTGAGCCCCGCGCCCAGCGTCTCGGCGAGGGCGAGCGTCGGCTCGATCATCGCTTCCGACAGCGTGGAGCCATCGAGCGGCACGCACAGCCTGTGGATCGCGCTCGGCGGCGGCGCGCCGTGCAGTGCCTGCGGCCGGATGAGCAGCATCGGCTGTTCGAGCTGCCGGACGAGGCGGTCGGCGACGCTCCCGAGCCAGAACCGGCTGAAGACGCCGCGCCCGTGCGTGGTCATGACGACGAGGTCCGCGTGCTGCGCGGCCGCGTACTCCGCGACCGCGGGCGCCACCGGACCCTCGAGCAGCGCCTCGACGATGGTCACGGGGCCCTGCTTCGACACGAGCTGCTTCATCGAGGCGAGGTAGCCCAGTTCCTCCCGGCGCAGGCGCTCGTCGATCGCCGGGTCGAGCACCACCGGTTCGCCCGGGCCGGCGAGCACCGTCGCCGCCTGATGCACGAGGACGAGGTGCAGTGTCGCCTTGCTGCGCGCGGCGAGCTCGGACGCCACCGGCAGCGCCTGCTCGGCGAACGCGGAACCATCGAGTGGGACGAGGATGGTGCGGTACATGGAGACCTCCCTGGTTCCCGGCGCCGGGCGCCGGCCTTCCTGAGAGCCGCTTCAGGATCTGCAGGGACGATAGGGTCCGGCGAATGAAGGACTCTGGAAGGACGGGCGAAGGGATCTGCACCCCGTACGGGCGCACGGCTTCGGGGCGGAGGCATCCAAGCCGTTTCGTGACAATTGCTTGACAGCCGGCCCGAGCGCGGGATACGATGAAAAGTCGGGTGTCTCGACCGTCTCGCCCGGCCACCTGCTCGACTGACCGCCAACATCGGAACGACCTCATGCGCCACGTGCTCCTGAGCACCCTGGCCGCGGCAGCCTTGTGCGCCCTGGCCTCTCCCGCCCGCGCCCAGACCGGCGAGACGGGCCTCCTCGAAGGACGCGTCGTGGACGCGAAGGGTGCGCCGCTCCCCGGCGCGCAAGTGCGGCTCGCCCTGCCCGACGGCTCCTACCCGCGGCTCACCACCAGCGGGACGGACGGCCAGTTCCGAATCAACTTCATCGTCCCGGGCACCTACACGGTCACGGCCCGGAACATCGGCTACCGGCCGGCGACGGTCACGGGCGTGGCGATCCGCGCGACCCAGCGCGCCGCCGTGACGCTCACGCTCGAGGCGACCGCGGTCGAGATCGCAGAGATCGCCGTCCAGGCGTCCCCGGTCGCGGTGGACCCGACCACGACCGAGTTCGGCGTCACGCTGCAGGACAAGGAGCGGGAACTCCTCCCGACGGCGCGCAACGCGAACGACCTCGTGGCGTTCACGCCGGGCGCCCGGCCCGGCCAGGTCTACGGCGGCTCCACCGCCCAGGCGAACCTGTTCCAGTTCGACGGCGTGACGGTGAACCAGCCGGGGCGCGGCGGGAGCTTCCTCCTGCCCAACGTGGACTGGATCCAGTCCATCGAGGTGAAGGGCCTCGGTGCCGGTGCCGAGTACGGCAACTTCCAGGGCGGCCTGGTGAACGTGGTCACCAAGTCCGGGTCCAACACCTGGCAGGGCGCGCTCCGGACGTTCTACGAGAACGCGAGCCTCAATGCGGAGAACGTGAACGCGTTCGAGCAGGGCTCCGAGACCGCCAACCGGACCGAGGTGAACGCCGAGATCCGCGGCCCGATCGTGCGGGACAAGGTGTTCTTCTACCTGTCGGGCCAGGAGGCGTACACGCACACGCGCGTGGTGGACGCGGCCAACGCGACGGCCGGCGACGTGACCTTCCTGGGCACCCAGGCCGAGCGGCACGAGCAGAAGTACTACGGGAAGCTGACCTGGCAGGCGACGGCGAAGGACATCTTCAACGGCGCGGTCGGGATCGACAACGTCTTCCGGCAGCGCATCGGGCTGAGCGCCTTCGACGCGGTGGACGCGACCTATCGCGGCGACTCGCCGTCGGTGTTCTACAACGGCTCGTGGCTCCGCACCTTCGACCCGTCGAAGTTCCTCGAGGTGAAGCTCTCGGGCTACAGCGGCGACGACAACGAGCTGCCCTACAACGGCAGCGACCGGCCCGCGGTCAAGATCCTGGGCGCACCCGGGCAGTTCCGCAACAGCTTCTACACGCGGCGGAACTCGCCCAAGAGCTTCGGCTCCACCGTCAACTTCGACTGGTTCACGAACACCGGCAGCGTCGCCCACCACCTCAAGCTGGGCGGCGATGCCACCTTCGGCTGGTGGCGCGAGCGCCGGACGCGGAACGGCGGCCTGACTTGGTACGGCGTCCCCGACGGGACCACCGGGGCCCCGGCGTTCGACCCGGCCAACCCGGCGACCTGGGGCGACCTCGGCTTCGGCGACGGCACCTACGCCACGACGGACTGGGGCGGCCGCATCGACCTGAACGCGCGCACGCTCAACGCCGCGCTCTTCCTCCAGGACTACATCCAGGTCACGAAGCGGCTCGCGGTGAACCCCGGGCTCCGCTACGGCTACTGGCGCGGCCGGATCACGCCGGGCAACGAGGCCGGCACCGCCGCCTTCACGGCGGTGACGAGCCACGCGGTGGACCCCCGCCTCGGCGCGACGTTCGACCTCACCGGCAAGGGCGACTTCGTGGCGAAGGCGCACTTCGGCCAGTACCGCCAGAGCCTGTTCGCCTTCATGTTCGACCGCGCCCCGGGCGGCAACGTGTTCACGAACATCGAGTACTGGGACTGGGCCAACAAGGACAAGACCCTGCTCCCCGACGTGAACCGGCAGTACACGATCGCGGAGCGGGACCAGCTCTTCACGCCGGCCGGCGGCTCATCGCTCTTCAACGAGGCGAACCGCTTCCAGGACTACCGGCAGCCCTACATCAACCAGTTCGTCGCCGGGCTCGAGAAGCAGCTCACGCGCCACCTCAAGGCCGAGGTGGTCTACGTGAACCGCGTCAACAAGAACGTGATCGCGCTGCGCGACCTCAACGTGGCGACGAACTTCACGGTGTTCCGGAACGTCTCCGTGCTCGACCTCAACGGCGACCCGGTCGCGGGCCCGAACGGCGCCCCGCTCGTGCTCGACAGCATCTTCGTGCGCAACGACGACCTCCGCCGCCGGCTCGTCGCGGGGAACACGATCCCCGGCTTCACGCAGGCGGACACGGCGAACCTGGGCTTCAACCAGGACCTCGTGATCGGCGTCGAGCCCAAGGCGAAGCGCAAGTTCGACCAGCTCCAGTTCGTGCTCTCCGGCGCCTACCCGACCTGGCAGTTCAACCTCGGCGTGACCGTCACCCGGCTCGAGGGCAACCTCTTCACGGTGAACGGCTACGAGTCCTCGGTGGGCCAGGGCAACGGGCCGTTCGTCGAGCCGAACGGGCAGATCAACTATTACGGGAAGCTGCAGAACTACAGCCCGGTGGAGCTCAAGCTCCGCGTCTCCGGCAACCTCAAGTGGGGCCTCGAGGGCGGCGCGTTCCTGACCTACTTCTCGGGCGACCGCTACACGCCGACGTACGCGATCAACCGGCGGGCGAACGACTTCGTGGTGGACGGGGTGACCCTGCCGAGCCGGCTCTTCACCAACGTGGACGGCCAGGGGATCCTGCTCGAGCGGAAGGGCGACCGGAAGTACGACGGCTACGGGCAGCTGGACCTGCGGTTGCAGAAGGCGATCAACCTGCGGTCGTTCCAGTGGGTGGTCGGCCTCGAGGCGTTCAACATCTTCAACGCAGGGACGGTGACCGAGGTGAAGACGAGCGTGAACGACCAGGACCCGGGGGTGCCGTCCACGCTCTACGGCGCGACGCTCTTCCGCCTCCCGCCGCGCACGCTGCGGCTCAACAGCCAGCTGCGGTTCTAGCGGCCCCGTGGGAGCGCGCGGGCCGCAATCACCGTGATGTTGTCGGAGCCCCCGCCATCGAGGGCGAGCTGGAGGAGGGTGCGGCAGAGCTGCTCGGAGGAGGTCATGCGCGCCATCTCGCGCTCGATTTGCTCGTCGGGAACGTGCTTGGTGAGGCCGTCGCTGCAGAGGAGGAGGGCGAGGCCGGGGCGGTCGAGCGCGATGCGGGTGATCTCGGGGCGGGCCGTCTGGCCGCCGATGGCGCTCACGAGCACGTGCGCGAAGGGCGAGGCGGCCGCGCGCTCCCGCGGCAGGGCGCCCTGGTCCACGAGGTCCTGCGCCATCGTCTGGTCGCGGGTGACCTGCCGCAGGCCGTCCGGCGTGTACACGTAGCACCGGCTGTCCCCCACCTGGACCGCGTAGGCCCAGGGCCAGACCGCCGCCACCAGCGTGAGCGTGGTCGCCATGCCGCGCCCCTCGGGGTGCGCGGCGGCCGCCCGCCGCACCGCGTCGTGGGCCTCGGACGCGGCGGCCACGAGCGCATCGCGGAAGCGGTGCTCCTCGCTGGTCCCCACCGCGTGATAGCAGCGGAGCATGTTGGCCACGTACCGGGTGACCTGCTCGGTCGCCAGCTGGCTCGCCCCCGCCCCGCCGCCCCCGCTCGCCACCCCGTCCGCCACCAGCATGATCGTCCCCAGGCGCTCCCCGCGCAGCGGCAGGCCGGCCGCGTCGGGGAGGCTCGTGCCGTGGATCACGACCTGCGGGTGCACCGTGCAGAGGAGGAAGTGGTCCTCGTTCTCCTTGCGCACCCGCCCGCGATGCGTGAGCCCGAAGAGGTCCAGGTCCTCGTCCCGCGGCCGGGCGAGGGACTCCGCGGCCAGCGTCGCCGTGTGCATCTCGGCCGTGTGCAGCGCCTCGAGGTCGGCGGCCTCGGCGGGGGAGTCGGGCGGTCGGCGTTGCCACCAGGAGGGGGTCATGCGGCCCGCCGAACGGAAGGGAGTCGGGGAGTGCCTGCCGGGACCTCCCAAGATGCGGCGACCCGGGACGGTTGGCCAGCCAGCGGCGGGCTCAGGGGGCGGAGTCGGCGGGCGGCGAGCAGGCGAAGGCAGGGGCCTGAAGCGCGAGTTGCAGCGTCTTCCGCCCCTTCACCTCGTCGTACCGACTCCAGGAGGCCTCGGTGGCCCCCACGCGTGCCCGCACGATGAGCAGGAACGGCCCGGCCGGAACGTCCGAGAAGGTGAATCGCCCGGCCTCGTCCGCGGCGGTGCGTCGAATCGAGGCCGCCTTCCCCGCCGCTTCCGCCTGACGCTCCGTGAGCGCGAGTGCGGAGTCGGTGGCCTCGACCCGGGTCTGGCACTCCGCCGCCGCCTGGTACTCCCGCAGGCGGCCGGCCTGTTCGGCCGCGAGGATCCCGGCGTCGCGACGATGGGTCGCCGCGGGGTCGAAGAGGGCGCGGCGCCACGCCTCGTCGTAGGATTCGGCCGGCCAGAATCCCCGCCACTCGGCCAGGACCGAGTCGCGCGTGCGATCGTTGAACTTGATCTCGGTGGGCCGCCCACGCAGGAGCGTCACGCGGGCCGCGGCCGCGGGGACCGTCCGTCCCTCGACCACCAGCGTTGCCTGGCCCGTGACGGTGCCCGTCTGCTGGGCCGCGGCCACGCGCACTCGGAGCGCGGCGAGCGTCGAGGCCACGACGAGCGCACGCGTGACCACCAATCGGGCATGCGCGGCACGAGCGCGCATCGGGCCTCCCTCCGGCGCGGGGCCGGCTCGGCAGCGGGAGACGGCACGTCGTGATGCGGACGGCGGAGTGGAGCGGATGGGGCTCGAACCCACGACCCCCTGCTTGCAAAGCAGGTGCTCTCCCAGCTGAGCTACCGCCCCGCGAACCGGCCGGGAACTTAGTCGCGCGCATGGGGTTGCGGCAATGCGGACCATGCAGCCGGGCGCGTGCGTCCCACGCGCGACGCTCCCGGCGTAGCTTCTCGCCCGACCCGCCGCGACCGACCGCGGCTCCCGGCCCCTCAGGAGGACCCGACATGACCACCTCGTCCCCGCGCGCGGCCCAGTCCGGCGCCCCCGCGACCATCGCCACGCCCGCCTGGGCGGCCCCGTCGGCGACGCAGCCCCTCGCGCCGTTCTCGATCACGCGCCGCCATCCCCGCCCGCACGAGGTCCTGATCGACATCCGCTACTGCGGCGTCTGCCACTCGGACATCCACCAGGCGCGCGACGAGTGGGGCGGTTCCACCTTCCCGATGGTGCCGGGGCACGAGATCGTCGGCCACGTCGCCGAGGTGGGGAGCGCCGTGACGCGCTGGAAGGTGGGAGACGCCGTCGGCGTCGGCTGCTTCGTGGATTCCTGCCGGGAGTGCGAGTCCTGCCGGTCGGGCGAGGAGCAGTACTGCAGCCAGGGGGCGAGCTTCACCTACAACGGCCGCGAGCGGGACGGCACCCCGACCTACGGCGGCTATTCGACCCGCATCACGGTGGACGAGAACTACGTGCTGCGGCTCCCGGTGGGCCTCGCGCTCGACCGGGCGGCGCCGCTCCTCTGCGCGGGCATCACCACCTACTCGCCGTTCCGGCACTTCGGGCTCGGCGCGGGTGACGAGCTCGCCGTCGTCGGCCTCGGCGGCCTCGGGCACATGGCCGTCAAGTTCGGCGTCGCGCTGGGCGCGAAGGTGACGGTGCTGAGCCACTCCCCGGCGAAGCGGGACGACGCCCTCCGGCTCGGCGCCGCCGACTTCATCGCCACGAAGGACCCGGCGGTGTTCCGCCAGCACGCCGGGCGCTTCCACTTCATCCTCGACACCGTCTCCGCGCAGCACGACTACAACGCGTACCTCGGGCTGCTCCGGCGCGACGGCATCATGGTCCTCGTGGGGATCCCCGACCCCGCCCCGCTCTCCGCCGGGCCCCTCGTGATGGGGCGCCGCCGGCTCGCCGGCTCGCTCATCGGCGGGATCCGCGAGACGCAGGAGATGCTCGACTTCTGCGGCGCCCACGGCGTGGCGGCGGACATCGAGCGGATCCGCGTGGACCAGATCAACGAGGCGTACGAGCGGATGATCCGGGGCGACGTGCGCTACCGCTTCGTGATCGACTGCGCCACGATCGCCGGCGCCTGAGGCCCGGCGGGGGCGGGCCGCGCCTTGCCGGCGCCGTCCCGCCCGCCGCTCAGGCGGACGCGGGGGCGGCCTCCTTGCCCCCGGGGGCGACGGGCAGGTAGATCCGGAAGGCGGTCCCCTGCCCGATGTCGCTGCTCACCTCGACGCCGCCGCGGCTCTGCCGCACGATCCCGTAGACGGTCGCGAGCCCCAGCCCCGTCCCCTTCCCCTGCTCCTTCGTCGTGTAGAACGGCTCGAAGACGTGCGCGAGCACCTCGGGCTCCATGCCGAGGCCGGTGTCCTCCACGGTGATGCACACGTACGCCCCCGGCTCCGCGCAGTCGAGCGCCCGGGCCGCCGGGGCGTCCAGCACGAGCGCCTCCGTGCGCACGGTGATGTTCCCGCCGCCCGGCATGGCGTCGCGCGCGTTGGCGAAGAGGTTGAAGAGCACCTGCTCGAACTGGCCCTGGTCGATGAGCACCCGCCCGAGGCCCTCGGCGAGCAGGGTGCGGAGCACGATGGACTCGCCCACGAGGCGGCGGAGCAGCGGCAGCACCGTCAGCACCGCCGCGTTCACGTCCACGCGCCGCGGCTGCAGCACCTGCTGGCGGCTGAAGGCGAGGAGCTGGCGCGTGAGCGTGGCCCCCCGCTGGGCCGCGGCGTCGATCTCGTCGAGCGCGGTCACGAGCGGGCTGCCGGTCGGCAGCGAGCACCGCAGCTCCGCGACGTTGCCGAGCACGACGGTGAGCAGGTTGTTGAAGTCGTGGGCCACGCCGCCGGCGAGGCGCCCCACCGCCTCCATCTTCTGGGACTGGAGCAGCGCGGCCTCGAGCTGCTGGCGTTCGGCGCGGCGGAGGAGCGCGACCGCGAGGTCGTCGGCCACGCCCGAGATCACGCGCCCCACCTCCCCGCCGAAGCTCGCGACCGCGCGCGAGTAGAGCGTGAGCACGCCGTGGAACCGCTCGTCCGCCAGGATCGGCGCGGCGGCGCTCGAGCGGAGGCCGTGCCGCGCCATGCGCTCGCGCCACGGGCCGACGCGAGGGTCGAGTTCGGTGTCCTCGACCGCCACGAGCCGCCGCTCGCGGTACGCCGTCCCCGTGGGGCCCCGGCCCTGCGGGGAATCGTCGGCCCGGACCTCGAGCCCGGTCACGTAGTCCCGGCTCGGCCCCGCGCTCGCGACCGGCGTGATCCGCGCCGAGGCGGCATCCACCCGGCCGATCCAGACGAGCACGAAGTCGCCCACCTCCGCGATCAGCCGGCAGGCCTCCTGCAGCAGGTGCGCCGCGTCCGGCTCCCCCGCGATCAACCGGTTGATCTCCGCGCGCACGCGCAGCAGGCGGGTGAGGAGGGCGATCTCCGCCTCCGCGCCCACCCGGTCGCGGATGTCGCGCACCACCGAGACGTACGCGCGCTGGCCGTCGAGCCGGATCACCCGGACCGCGACCTCGACGGGAATCGGGTTGCCCGCGGCGTCGCGGTGCACGGTGCGCACGCGGGTCGCCGCGCCGACCGGCAGGCTGGGCCACTCGGCCGGCACGGCGAGCGCCTCGGGGGTGCGGAGGTCGTCGAGGGCGTGCAGGCCGACGAGCGCCTCCGCCGGCCGGCGGTAGAGCGCCGCCGCCTGCTGGTTCGCGCGGCGGATGCGCAGGTCCTCGCCGCTCAGGAGCAGCGCATCGGGCGCCTCCTCGAAGAAGGCGAGGCGGTCTCGGTCCTGAAGCATTCTTTAGGGTCGGCGTCGTCGGGGCCACCCGGGAGCGGCGGCGGGGCACGGCGCGGGACGCGGTTCCCGCGGGCCCTCCGGAAGATCGGCCCGGGCGGCGCGGTTCGGGAGGGGGCGGCCGCCGGCCCGACCGGGCAGCCTTTCACGCCGGGTTCAACGCGGGTTCAAGGGGGTGGGGACATGATGACTCGCTCTCCGCTTCCCGCGGGCCCCGCACGGGGCGCGCGTGGCGGCGACGGCACCCACACGCATCTCGAGGATGGAACCATGCGGAACGCACTACGCATCGCGGCCGCGCTGGGGCTCGTCTCGCTCGCGGCGGCCCCCGTGGCCGCGCAGGGCATCAAGGTGAACCTCGGCCCCATGGCCGGCGGCAGCTACGCGACCCTCACCGGCAAGGACGCCGACATCTTCGTGGAGGGCACGAGCATCAGCAAGAAGTACCGCTTCGGCTTCGCGGCCGGCGCCTTCGCCGAGTTCGAGATCGGGAAGAACGTCGCGATCGAGCCGCAGGTGATCTACGTCCAGAAGGGCGCGAAGTACGACTTCACCGACCTCGGCACGGGCCAGTCGGCGAAGGTCACCTTCAAGCTCGATTACGTGCAGGTCCCGGTGCTGCTCAAGGCCGAGTTCCGGCCCGAGAGCGGGAACCTGACGCCGGCGGTCTTCGTCGGCCCCGCCGTCGGGTTCAAGGCGAAGTGCACGATCAAGGGCGAGTCGGCCGGGACGACGGTGTCGCAGGACTGCCCGTCCGGCAGCGTCAAGGGCACCGACTTCTCGGTGGTCTTCGGCGTCGGCCTCGAGGTGGACAAGCTCTCCTTCCAGGCGCGCTACGACCTCGGCCTGACCAAGATCGACGACTCCTCCCCCGCCGCCGACGTGAAGAACGGCACCTTCCTCGTCACCGTGGGCTACGGCTTCCGCCTGCCGTGAGGCGACGGCCGGCGCGCGCGCGTCGGACCGCGCGCCGCTGCCCCCGCGCCGCCCCGGGCCACCCGGCCAGGGGCGGCGTCGCGTCGGGATCCGGGCATGGGCGCGCGCCATTACACTTCCCACCCCGCCCCGCCACCGCGGCGAGGGCGAAGACCCCACGAGCGCACGGCGCGGTCCGCCGCGCGGGAGGTGACGATGGACTCCGCGACGCTGCGCGCGCGCCAGGCGCCGCTCAAGGCGCGCTACCGCGAGCATCCCGACGAGGCCCTGGTCCTCCTCCGCGCGGAGGGCCGGCTCGCGCCGGGGACGCTCGGGTGCGACGTCCCCGGCGCGGCGGGCGTGGCGCACGCCGGGCTCCATCCTGCCACGGGCGGCGACGGCACGCTCGCCTGCTCGGGCGAGATGCTCCTGCAGGCGCTCGTCGCCTGCGCCGGCGTCACGCTGGCAGCCGTCGCCACGGCGATGGGCATCCCGCTCCGCGGGGGCCGTGTCGCCGCGGAGGGGGAATGGGACGCGCGCGGGACGCTCGGCGTCGCGGCGGATGCGCCGGTCGGCTTCCGCCGGGTCACCCTCCGGTTCGACGTGGACGCGGACGCGTCGGCCGAGCAGCTGGCGAAGCTCCTGCAGCTGACCGAGCGCTACTGCGTCGTCTTCCAGACGCTCGCGCACCCGCCCACCCTGGCGGCGACGATCGAGGCGGCGCCCGCCGCCTAGGCAACCGCCGGGCGCACCACATCCGCCGGCGCCCGGCCCGCGATCTCCCCGGCCGCGGCGCGACCTCTCCCGCCGAACCGCCGCCCGCGGGGCACCATGCCCCACGCCCGCACGCCGCCCCCGCACCGATTCGCTGGCACGGCCGCTGCCTAAGGGTCGGGTCACGATCCGCCCACGTGCCTCAGGCGCGGTGCGGGCCAGCCGTTCGGCGACAGGAAGGCTGGACAGAATGTCCGGCGATGCGCCGCGTGGGCAAGACTGTCACAGGACCGACCGTGCGAGTGACCGGAACCCGGACCACATGGATGATGGCGGACGAGGAGCGGGGATGGGGGGCATGATCCGACGGACGCTGGGAACGCTGGTGCTCGCGCTGGCCGCAAGGGCGCCGCTCGCCGCTCAGGCCCCGGCGCTGCCGGCGCACCTCGGCGCGCCGCTCGCGCTGGCCGACGTGGAGCGCGTGGCGCTCGACAGCAACCCGGGCCTCGTCGCCTTCCGGCGCGAGGTGCTCGCCGCGCGCGCGGACCTGCGCACGGCCGGCCTCCGGCCCAACCCGGGACTCAGCTACTTCGCGGACCTGCTCCACCTGGGCGGCAGCGGCGGCTTCTCCGCCGACTCGGGGCAGTTCGGGATGACGCTGGCCCTCCCGCTCGAGCTCGGCGGGCGCCGCGGGGCACGCGTCGCGGTGGCCGAGCGGCTCGTGGACGCGACGACGCTGCAGGTCGCCGACTCCGCGCGCAAGGTGCTCGCGGCCGCGCGCCTCGCGTGGACCGACCTGCTTGCTGCCAGCGCGCGCCTGGGCGTCGCCGACGAGGTGCTCGCCAACTACCGCCGGCTCGTGTCCCTCAACCGGAGCCGCTTCCAGGAACAGCAGATCGCCGGCGTCGAGCTCACGCGCTCGGAGCTCGCGCTCCAGCAGGCGGTGATCCAGCGGGACGAGGCGGACCTCGCCGTGCGCCAGGCGCAGGATGCGCTCGCCGCGCTCCTCGGCCGCCGGGAGCGGGTGGCCGCCGCCGACACCCTCGCCCCCGCCGCGCGCGACACGCTGCCGCTCGATTCGCTGGTCGCGACGGCCCTCCGCGACCGGCCCGACCTCGCGGCGGCGCGCGCGGGACGCGCCGCCGCCGAGGCGAACGTGCGCCTCCAGGCCGCGAACGCGGCGCTGCTGCCGACGGTGGGGGTGGACCTCCTCCGCCAGCAGGGCGTCGGCCTCGCCGGCCTGTCGGGCTCGCTGCCGCTGCCGGCGTTCAACCGGAACCAGGGCGAGCGGGACAAGGCGCAGGTCCGCGTCGCGCAGGCCGGCGACGTGATCGGCGGCGTGGAGGTGGCCGTGCGCACCGACGTGCGGGCCGCCGCGACCGAGCTCGCCACCCGCCGCGCCGCGCTCTCGCGCTTCGACGCGGCGAGCCCCGACGGCATCCTCGCGCAGGCGCGGCGCATCCGCGAGACGGCGGAGTTCGCCTACCAGCGCGGCTCCACCTCGCTGCTCGAGCTGCTCGACGCCGAGCGCACCTTCGCCGAGATCCTCCGGTCCTACATCGACGCGGTGGCGCAGTACGACCGCGGCCTCGTGCTCCTCGACGCGGCCACCGCCGCCGACGCGGCGCGGCTGCTGGCCGCCGCGACCCCGACTCCCTGACCCGACCCGACCCGATGCGCCTTCCCGCGTTCGTGCTCGCCCTCGCCGCGTTTGCCCTGGGCTGCCAGAAGGACCGCAACCGCGGCGCCACCGCGCCCCCGGAGCCGGCGGCCCCGGTGATCGCCGGCGCCCGGGTGACGCTGCCGGCCTCCCAGGCGGCCCGCTTCCCCGCGGCGGCGGTGCGCCGCCAGCCGGTCGGCGTGAACCTCGTCGTGCCCGCGCGCACCGTGGCCGCGCTCCGGTCCGGCCTCGCGACCGGGGAGCCGCTCGTGCTCTTCGAGAACGCCGACGTGGCGGCCCTCTATTCGGAGTACCAGCGCGCCCGCGCGAACTACGCGCGCACGCGCACCCAGCTCGAGCGGCTCCGCGAGCTCCTGGCGCGGAACGCCGTCGCGGGCAAGGACGTGACCGACGCGGAAACGGACTTCGCGCAGGCGGAGGCGTCGGTGCGCGAGACCGAGGGCAAGCTCCGCCAGGGCGGCTTCGATCCCGCGCTCCTCGCGCGCCTCCGCCCGGGCGCGGTGCTCGCCGTCGCGGACGTGCCGGAGGCCAAGATCGCGAGCGTGCGCGTCGGGGAGCCCGCCACGTTCGAGTTCTCCGCCTACCCCGGGGAGCGGCTCACCGGCCGGGTGACGACGGTCGGCGAGACGGTGGACCCGCAGACCCGCACGATCCGCGCAACCATCGAGCTCGGGGACCAGGGCGGGCGGATCAAGCCGGGGATGTTCGCGCGCGTGAGCATCGCCGAGCGCACCGAGGAGGCGCTGACCGTGCCGCTCGCCTCCGTGGTGAGCGCCGATGCGCGCACCTACGTGTTCGTCAAGGCGGGCCCGACCGCCTTCGAGCGCCGGGAGGTCACGCTCGGCGGGGACGACGGGACGATCGCCCAGGTGCGCCAGGGGCTCGCGCCGGGGGACTCGGTCGTCACCGCGAATGCGATCCTCCTCAAGGGCCTCCTCTTCGGCTACTGAGGCCCCCGTGCTGACCCGCCTCGTCCGCTTCGCGCTCCACCAGCGCCTCCTCGTCCTCACCCTCGCCGGGGTGCTCGTCGTCCTCGGTGCGGGCGCCTGGGCCTCGCTCAAGCTCGAGGCCTATCCCGACGTCGCCGACACCGAGGTCGCCGTCATCTCCACCTACCCGGGCCGCGCCGCGGAGGAGGTGGAACAGCAGGTCACGATCCCGGTGGAACGGGCGCTCAACGGCGTCCCCGGCGTGGTGAGCCGCCGGTCGCGCACCATCTTCGGGCTCTCGATCGTCCGCCTCACCTTCGAGGAGGGGACCGACGACTACTTCGCCCGCCAGCAGGTGCTCGAGAAGCTCAAGGACGCGGAGCTCCCCGACGGGGTGGCGCCGCAGCTGGGCCCGCTCTCCACCCCGGTGGGCGAGATCCTGCGCTACGTCATCGAGGACACCACCGGCACGCGCTCGCCGATGGAGCTCCGCGAGCTGCAGGACTGGGTCGTGACGCCCCGGCTCCTCACCGCGCCCGGGATCGCCGACGTGACCAACTTCGGCGGCCTCGTCCGCCAGTTCCACGTCATCGTGAACCCCGCCCTGCTCGAGAAGTACGGGATCACGATCAAGGACCTCGCGGACAAGATCGCGGCCAACAACGCCTCGACCGGCGGCAACGTCATCCAGCAGGGCGCCTCGCAGCTCGCCGTCCGGAGCGTGGGCCGCATCACGCGGCGCGAGGACATCGAGCGCACCGTGCTCGACACGCGGAACGGGACGCCGATCTTCGTGCGGGACGTCGCGAGCGTGGAGGTCGGGGCGCTCCCCCCCTCGGGGGTCCTCGGCTACACCGACGTCGCGGCGCGCCACGACGTGGACAACGCGGTCGAGGGGATCGTGCTGATGCGCCGCGGCGAGAACCCCTCCGAGGTCCTCGCCGCCGTCAAGGCGAAGATCGCCGAGCTCAACCGCCAGTCGCTGCCGCCGGGGGTGCGCCTCCGGATCCTCTACGACCGCACCGTCCTGGTCGAGAGCACCCTCCACACGGTGGGCCACACGCTCCTCGAGGGGCTCACGATCGTCGTGGTCGTGCTGATCCTCTTCCTCGGGAGCCCGCGGGCCGCGGTCGCCGTCGCGCTCACGATCCCGCTCTCGCTCGCCTTCGCCTTCGTGGCGATGAAGCTGACCGGGATCCCGGCCAACCTCCTCTCCCTCGGCGCCATCGACTTCGGCATCATCGTGGACGCGAGCGTGGTGATGGTGGAGGCGGTCGTCCGCGCCATCGGCCATGCGCGGCCGGACGAGCGCCGCCACGGCACCCGGCGGATCATCTTCCACGCCGCGCACGAGGTCGAGCGGCAGGTCGCCTTCGCGGTGGGGATCATCATCCTCGCCTACCTCCCGCTCTTCACCCTGCAGCGGGTCGAGGGGAAGCTCTTCGCGCCGATGGCGTACACCCTCGCCTACGCGATCTTCGGCTCGCTGCTCCTGTCGCTCACCCTCGTCCCGGTGGCCTGCTCGTACCTCTTCGGCCCCGCGTTCCGCGAGCGGCCGAACCCGGCGTTCCTGTGGCTCGAGGCCCGGTACCGCCGGCTGGTCGAGCGCACGGTCCGCCGGCCCGCGCCGGCGCTCGTGGGCGGGGCGCTCGTCGTGGCGGCCGCCGTGGCGCTGGGGAGCCGGCTCGGCACCGAGTTCCTCCCGGAACTCGACGAGGGCGGCTTCAACATCCGCACGATCCTCCCCTCGGGCACCGCGCTCCAGACCGCGCAGCAGTACCCGCGGCTCATCCGGGCGACGATCGCGCGCTACCCGGAGGTGCGGTTCGTCATCTCGCAGCTCGGGCGGAACGACGACGGCACCGATCCCTACGGCCCGAGCCGCATCGAGACGCTGGTGCAGCTCCAGCCCTACGCCACCTGGACCACCGGGCGCACCAAGAAGCAGCTCCTGCTGTCGCTCAAGGCCGACCTCGAGCAGGCGATCCCGGGCGCGGGCTTCAGCTTCTCCCAGCCGATCCTCGACAACGTCGCCGAGGCCGTCACCGGCTCCGCCGCCGACCTCGCCGTGCTCGTGAGCGGGCGGGACCTCGACTCGCTCCGGCGGGTGGCCACCGACGTGCTCCGCGAGGTGCGCGCCGTCCCCGGGGCCTCGGAGAGCGGCCTCGAGCAGGAGGGGCCGCAGTCGCAGCTCGTGATCGACCTCGACCGGGAGGCGCTGGCGCGCTACGGCCTCAACGTGCGCGACGTGAACGACGTCGTCGAGCTGGCCATCGCGGGGCGGCCGGTGAGCGAGGTGTACGAGGGGGAGCGGCGGTTCGACATCACGCTGCGCTACACCACGCAGGCGCGCGCCAACCCGGACGCGATCGCCAACATCCTCATCTCGACGCCCACCGGCGCCAAGGTCCCGCTCGGCCAGGTGGCCGCGGTCAAGGTGGTGAAGGGCGAGACGATCATCTACCGTGAGGACGGCCGCCGGCAGGTCGGCGTCCGCACCAACGTCCGCGGGCGCGACCAGGGGAGCTACGTGGCGGAGGCGCAGGACCGCGTGGCGCGCTCGGTCCGGATCCCGGAGGGCTACACCGTCCGCTGGGGCGGCCAGTTCGAGAACCTTACCCGCGCACGGAGCCGGCTCCTGCTCGTGATCCCGCTCACCGTGGTCGCGATTTTCGCCGTGCTCTTCATCCTCTTCCGCAACAGCGCGAAGGACGCGGCGATCGTGCTCACGAACGTTCCCTTCGCGCTCGTGGGCGGCATCGCGGCACTCTGGCTCCGGGGCATCAACTTCAGCGTCTCCGCCGGCGTGGGCTTCGTCTCGCTCTTCGGCGTCGCGGTCATGTCCGGCGTGCTGCTCGTGAGCTACGTGAACCTGCTCCGTACCGAGCGCCACTTCGGGCTCCGGCAGGCGGTGGTGGAGGGCGCGGTCACCCAGCTCCGCCCGATCATGATGATGATGATGGTCGCCCTCATCGGCCTCATCCCGGCGGCCCTGGGCACGGGCATCGGCTCGGACATCCAGCGGCCGCTCGCCACCGTCATCGTCGGCGGCCTCGCGAGCGCCCTGCTCCTCACCCTGCTCGTGATGCCGGCGCTCTACTTCGCCGTCGAGGCACGGCTCCTCCGGGCCCGCCGCGCGCGGCGCACCGTGAAGGGGCTGACGTACGCGGAGGAGCGGGAGGAGGAGGCGTTCTAGCGGGAGCGGCCGCCCGCCGCTCAGGCTGACGGGGCCGGCAGCCGATACTTCCATGGGGAGGCGTGCGTCCGGCACGGGCGCCGGGACCCTCCGGAGGAACGATGCTGCGGATCCTGATCGTGGACGACGACCCCGCCATGCGCCGCCTCGTGCGGCGCCTGCTCGAGTACTATCGCGCGGGCGAGGTGGTCGAGGCCGGGGACGGCGCGGAGGCGGTGGCCGTGCTCCGGGAGGAGCCGGTGGACGGGATGGTGGTGGACCTCGAGATGCCGAACCTGGGGGGCCTCGAGCTCGTCCGGGCCCTGCGGGCCAGCGGCGCGTGGCAGGCGCTGCCCGTGCTGGTGCTCACCGCGCGGACCGATCGCGAGGAGATCCTCACCCTCCGCGACCTCGGCGTGCACGACTACCTCCTCAAGCCCCTCAACCCCGCGCGCGACGGTGCCCGGCTGCAGGGGTTCCTCGCCGCCCTCCGCCAGCCGCGCGCGCGGCCGGCCTGAGCGTCACGCCGCCAGCCAGTCCCTCGGCACCAGCATCGCGAGCAACTCCGCCTCCGGCGACCCGGGCGCGTAGTCGTCCACATAGTCCCAGCGCGCGAGCGGCGGCAGGCTCATCAGCACGCTCTCGATCCGCGCCGCGGTCTGGAGGCCGAAGGTGGTGCCCCGATCGTGGACGAGGTTGAACTCCACGTACCGCCCGCGCCGCACCAGCTGGAAGCGCCGCTCGCGCTCGCCGTAGGGCTGGTGGACCCGCTCCGAGACGATGGGCAGGTAGGCCGCGGGCAGGACCCGGCCCACGTCGTCCGCGAACCGGTGGAGCGCCGCGCGGTCGAGCCCGAAGTCGCCCGGCCGCAGCATGTCGAAGAAGATCCCCCCCACGCCCCGCCGCTCGTTGCCGCGGTGGGTGTTCACGAAATAGTCGTCGCACCACTCCTTGAAGCGCGGGTAGAACGCCGGATGGTGCCGTGCGGCCATGGCCGCGAGCGCGCCGTGGAAGTGCCGCGCGTCCTCGACGCAGGGCTGGAAGGGCGTCAGGTCGGTGCCCCCCCCGAACCACGCGTCGTGCACGCGCCCGTCGGGGCCGCTCACCTCGAAGTAGCGCACGTTGAGGTGGACCGTCGGCACCATCGGGCTCCAGGGGTGCACGACGAGGCTCATCCCGGTCGCGAAGAAGCGGGCCTCGGTGTCGTCGTTGACGCGCGCGCCGAGCCGGAGCGCCATCGCCGGCGAGAGGGCTCCCTCGACCGCGGAGCGGTTGATGCCCGCCTTCTCGAACACCGCCCCCTCGGTCAGCACCCGCGTCACGCCCCCGCCGCCCCCCGGACGGCTCCAGCGGTCCTCCTGGAAACGCCGCCCGCCGTCGAGGTGCTCGAAGAAGCCGGTCACCTCGTCGTGCAGCGCCGCGATCCAGGCCGTGGCCTCCTCGCGGAACGAGCCGTCACCCGCCAGCGGCGCCGCCGGCTCGATGGTCGCGTGCGTCATGCGGGATTCCTCCAGGCGCGGACGGTGTCCACGAAGGCGCGCGCGTGCGCGACCGGGACGTCGGGCAGGATGCCGTGGCCGAGGTTGGCGACGTGGCCGGTGCCGCCGAAGGCGGCGAGCATCGTGCGGGCACGGCGCTCGATCTCGGCCGGCGGCGCGTAGAGCCAGGTCGGCTCGAAGTTGCCCTGGAGCGCCACCGGGCGCCCCGCGAGGCGGCGGCGGGCGGTGGCGGCGTCGGTCTGCCAGTCAACGCCGATCACGTCGGCGCCGGTCGCGTCGGCGATCTCCTCGAGCGCCCAGCCCGCGCCGGGCGCGAAGACGATGACCGGGGCGCCCGCCGACGCGGCCCGCCGCGCCGCGCGCGCGAGGTACGGGAGCGCGAAGGTGCGGAAGTCGTCCGGGCCGAGCGCGCCGGCCCACGACTCGAACAGCTGCACCACCTGCGCGCCGGCCTCGACCTGCGCCACGAGGTACTCGCCCACCGCCGCCGCGACGCGCTCGAGCAGGGCATGCGCGAGCGCCGGCTCCTGCGCGAGCAGCTTCTTCGCGACGGTGAAGCTCTTCGTCCCGCCGCCCTCCACCATGTAGCTCGCCAGCGTCCACGGCGCCCCGGCGAAGCCGATGAGCGGCACCCGGCCGGCGAGCTCGCGCCGCGCGAGGCGGAGCGCGTCGAGCACGTAGCCCAGGCCCTCGGCGGGCTCCACCGGGCGGAGCCGCGCGACGTCCGCCGCGGTGCGGAGCGGCGCGGGGAAGCGCGGGCCGACCCCCTCGTCCACCGTGAGCTCCATCCCCATCGCCTCGGGGATCACCAGGATGTCGCTGAAGATGATCGCGGCGTCCACGTGCAGGATGTCCACGGGCTGGAGCGTCACCTCGACGGCGAGCTCCGGGGTGCGGCACATGGTGAGGAAGTCGGCGCGCTCGCGGACCTTCCGGTACTCGGGCAGGTAGCGGCCGGCCTGCCGCATCATCCAGACGGGGGGACGCTCGACGGGCGCGCGGCGGCAGGCGCGGAGCAACAGGTCGTTGGTCACGGGGCTCGGGGCACGGGTCGCGTCAGCCGCCCGCGCGGGGCGGAGGAGCAGGTCGTTCGTCACGGCGGGACCTCAGTAGGCGAGGAGGAGTGCGCAGACCCGGTGCGCGAGGGCGTCGGCGGACGGCCGCTCGGCGACCGCGGCAGGGGGCCAGCCTTCCCCGCTCGCGGCAGCGGCGGTGGTCGGGCCGATCGCGACGAGTTCGGGGCGGGCATGCACCGGACAGGCGTGGGCGAGGAGCCGCGCCACGCTCGGGCTCCCGACCACCACGGCGTCGGCCCCGGCGAGCGCCGCGCGCGCGGTGGCGTCATCCGCGAGGAGGCTCCGGTACGCCGGCACCTCCTCCACGGCGATGCCCGCCTCGGCGAGGAGCGCCGGGAGCACGTCGCGCCGCCGGTCGCCGCTCGGGAAGAGCACCGGGCCCTCGGGCCGCGCGGCGACGATCGCGCGCGCCACCGCACCCGCCGCACCGTCGTCGTCGTTCGCCCCATCCGCCGCGAGACAGGTGCCCACCTGGCCCCGGAGCGGCTCCGCGGTACGCGGCCCGGCGACCCACGCCGTCGCCGCGAGCGCCTGCCGGCGCACCGCCGGGCTCGCGAGCGCGAGCCGGGCGGCCACCGCCTCGGCCGCGCGCGGGGACGTGACGGCGAGGCCGGCGTACCGCCCGAGCGCGCCGAGGGCCGCATCGAGGGGCGCCCAGCTGGCGGGGGGGCGGAACTCGAGGAGCGGCCGACGGCGCACCTCGACGTCGAACCCCGCGAGGAGCGCGTCGAGGCCGTCGAGCGCTCGGTCGGAGAGCGTCACCACGACGGTCGGCATCGCCTCACGGCTCCCGCGCCGGCTCGGCCCGCGCCGTCGCCCGCGCCGCCGCGAGCACCTCGTCGGCGCCCTCGTCGATCAGCCGCTCCGCCAGGCGGACGCCCAGCGCCGCGGCGTCCGCCTCGGAGGCCACCGGGCCGGCGATTTCGCCGTGCAGGAGGCGCTCGCCGTCGAGCCCCGCCACGCGCCCGAGCAGGACGAGCTCGGCCCCGCGCCGCTCGGCGTGGGCCGCGACCGGCACCTGGCAGCCGCCCTCGAGCCGTCGCAGGAAGCCGCGTTCCGCCGAGACGGCGAGCCCCGTCGCCTCGTCGTGCAGGGCGCCGCGCACCACCTGCGCCACCGCGGCGTCGCCGTCCCGCACCGTCGCCGCGAGGGCCCCCTGCCCCGGCGCCGGGAGCATCAGGGTGAAGGGGAGCCGCTCGCCGATCCGCGCGCCGAAGCCCAGCCGCACGAGGCCGGCGCTCGCGAGGAGGATCGCCGACCAGTGCGTCGAGGCGTCGAGCTTGGCGAGGCGCGTGTCCACGTTGCCGCGGATGTCCTCGACGACGAGGTCGGGCCGGGCGTGCAGGAGCTGCGCGCGACGGCGGAGGCTGCTCGTCGCCACGGTCGCGCCGGGCGGGAGGTCCGACCACCGCGTCGGTCCCCGGCCCACGAGCGCGTCGCGCGGGTCCTCGCGGAGGCCGGTGGCGCCGAGCGCGAGGCCCTCGGGCAGCACCGTCGGCAGGTCCTTGAGCGAGTGCACGGCGAGGTCGATCCGCCCCTCGAGCAGCGCGTCGTCGAGCTGCTTCGTGAAGAGCGCCCGGCTGCCGATCCGCGAGAGCGGCACGTCGAGGATCGCGTCGCCGGTGGTGCGGATCTCGACCCGCTCGGTCGGGACGCCGCGCTCGGCGAGGATCGCCCGCACGCGTTCGGTCTGCCAGAGCGCGAGCGCGCTCGCGCGGGTGCCCACGCGCAGCGGCCGCATCACTCCGCCTCCGCGAAGAGGCGCGCGTCCAGCGGGACCTCGACGCCGCCCCGGGCCCCGCGCCGCGACGCGGCCGCCTCGCCGCCGAAGAGCACCTGCAGCACCGCCACGTAGTCCTCCACCGGCTCGCCCCGCTCCGACGCGGTGCGCAGCCGTGTCATCGGCCGCGCGAGCAGCTTGGCCACGATCCGCTCGGCGGTGCGCTCGGCGAGCGCGTCGTCACCCGCCGCGAACGCCACCTCGCGCCGGCACAGCTCCCCGAGCGCCTCGCGGAGCGGGCGGATCGCCTCGCGCGCAAGCCCGGCGTCCACCCAGGCGGTGAAGGCGGCGAGCTCCTCGGTCACGATCCGCTCCGCCGCGGGGACCGCCGCGCGCCGGGCCGCCTCCGCCTGCGCCACCGGCACGTGCAGCGTGTCGAGGTCCACCAGCGTGACGCCGTGGAGCCCGACCACCTCGGGCTCGATGTTGCGCGGCATCGAGAGGTCCACCAGCAGGAGCTCCCGGTTCGCGGTGCCGGCCATGTCGCGGCAGAAGCGCAGGGAGCCGGCGCGCACCGGCGGCACGTCCGCCGACGTGGCGACGATCGCGAGGTCCGCCACCGCCAGCTCGCGGTGCAGCGCGCTGAACGGCGCGGCGCGGCCCCAGACCTCGCTCGCGAGCTGCTGGGCGCGGCCCATGGTGCGGTTGATGAGCACGACGTCCACCGCGCCGAGCTTCACGAGCTGCCGCGCGGCGCTCCGGCCGGTCTTCCCGCAGCCGACGATGACGCAGCGCCGCGTCGCGAGGTTGCCGAGCTTCCGGTGCGCGAGGTGCGCCGCCTCCGCCCCGACCGAGTTGCGCCCCCCGGTGAGCCCCGTCTCCGCCTGGACCCGCTTGCCCGTCCGGAGCGCGGTGTCGCAGAGCCGGTGGAGCCCCGCCCCGAGCGCGCCGGCCTGCGCTGCGCGGCGGTAGGCGGCCTTCACCTGGCCGAGGATCTGCGCGTCGCCCAGCACCTGCGACTCGAGCCCGCTCGCCACCCTGAGGAGGTGCCGCGCCGCCGCCTCGCCGCAGCGGTGCACGGCGGTCTCGATCAGCTCGTCGGCGCGCGAGTCGTCGCCCATCCAGTGCCGGCCGAGCGCCGTGAGGGCCGCGACCGTGTCCTGCGGCGAGCTGGCCGGCGCCCAGCCGTAGAGCTCGAGCCGGTTGCAGGTCGAGACCAGGAGGAGCTCGTGCACCAGCCCGGGGCGCGGCTCGGCGTAGAGCGCCGCCACCCCCTCGTCGGTCAGGTGGAAGCGCTCCCGGGTCGTGAGGTCCGCCCGGCGGAAGTCGATGGCCAGCGAGATCAGCATGCGGTCATCCGGCCCCGAAGGGCCCGTTCAGGCGCACGATCGCCCGGTTGAGCACCGAGGCGAAGCTCACCCACGCGAGGTAGGGCGTCACGAGCAGCGCCCCGAGGCGCGACAGCGGCCACAGCACCCCGATCATCGCCGCGATGGAGAGCCAGAGCAGCACGACCTCCGCCAGCGCCCAGTCGGGACGGCGCCACCGGAAGAAGAGCAGGCTCCAGAGCACGTTGAGCACCCCGTTCGCCACGTAGGCGACCACGAGCGCCCGTCGCGACTCGGGCGTCGCCGCCGGCGCCGACCACGCGAGCACCAGCGCCGCCCCCGCGAGGACGAAGATCGTCGTCCACACGGGCCCGAAGAGGAAATCTGGGGGCTTCCACCCGGGCTTGCGCAGTCCGTAATACCACGGGCCCAGCTCCGTCGCGATCACGCCCGCCCCGCCCAGCACCACGACCCACACGGCGGCGCCGCCGATCGGGCCGAACGACCCGCCCAGGTCGCGCACCTCAGGCCCCCACCGCCGCCGGCGGCACCAGCCAGGCGGCGAAGTCGGTGAGCAGCTCCACGCCGCCGCGGCGCACGGCCCCCGACGCCGCGAGGTGCCGCGCCGCGCGCTTGAGCAGGAACGCCGCCTGCCGGCGCGGGGAACGCCCGCCCGCGGCACGGCCCGCCGCGTCGTCCTCGGCGAGGTCGTCGGCGTCGTCGGCGAGCTGGTAGGCCCAGCCCAGGTCCCGGCCGAAGGTGTCGATCGCGGCCACCGCCACCGGCGTCGCGCCGCCGGCGGCGGCGCCCCCCGCCGCGGCGAGGGCCGACAGCGCGGTGGTCTTGCGGCGCATCAGCCGGCGTGCGCCGCCCCGCGCGCTGCCGGAGAAGGCGACGTCCACCGCCTGCCCCCCCGCCATCCCGTCGAGGCCGATCGCGCGCCCCCACGCCGCCCCCAGCATCCCGCCCACCTGCGGGACGCCGCTGATGAGTTCCGCCGCGCGCCCGAGCAGCCCGACGCTCACGAGGATCGCGCCCGCCGAGCCGACGAGCCGGTGCGTCGCGGCGAGGCCGCGGCGCGTGGCCGCATCGTCCATGCACGGGAGGTCGTCGAGCACGAGCGAGGCGGTGTGCGTGAGCTCCACCGCCACCGCGACGTCGAACACCGCGGCGCGCATCGTCCCCGTGGCCTCCGCCGCCGCGAGCGTGAGGAGGGGCCGCCAGCGCCGCCCGCCGCGCCCCTCGGTCCCCACCGCGAGCGCCGAGGCCTGCTCGACCCACGCGAGCCCCTCGCCGAGCCCGCCCACGGAACGCGCCAGCACCGCCTCGAACTCCGGCAGCCGCCGCTCGATGAGCCGCTCCACGCCGGCCACCCCGGCCGGGGCCCGGACCCTCGGCGCGGCGGTCATGCGGCCGCCATCCCGGCGAGCACGGCGAGGTTCTTGAAGAAGATCCGGAGGTGCGCGAGCGGCCGCACGTGCACCAGCCGCTTGTGCATGTAGCCCTGGAAGGTGAGCCACTGCACGTCGCGGTCGCCGCAGATGTGCACGAAGCCCTCCCGGCGCCGGTCGCTGGCGTACCAGAAGCGCTGCATCATGCCGAGCATGCGGAAGACCTGCCCGTGCGCGCGGAGGAAGCGCCGGCGGGCCAGGCCCAGCGCGCGGGCGTCGCCGGTCGTCAGCAGCTCGCCCACCGCCTCGGCGGCGAGCCGCCCACCGGTCATCGCGTAGAAGATCCCCTCGCCCGAGGCGGGGGCCACGACGCCGGCCGCATCGCCGGCGAGCACCACGTCGCGCCCGTTGTCCCAGCGCGCCAGCGGGGCGAGCGGGATCGGCGCGCCCTCGCAGCGGAGCGTCTCGGCCCCGTCGAGGCCGGTCTCGCGGCGGAGCCGGGCGACCGCCTCGCGCAGCGCGAAGCCCTTCTGCATCGAGCCGGTGCCGACGCTCGTGGTCCCGCCGTGCGGGAAGATCCACGCGTAGAAGTCGGGCGAGAGCCCGCCCTGGTAGTAGACGTCGCAGCGCGACGCGCCGAAGGCCGCGCTTTCGGTCGCCGGCGAGCGGATCACCTCGTGGTAGGCGAAGACGTGCCGGGCCCGCGCCGCCGCCGGGATCTCCTGCCGCGCGACGGCGGAGAGCGCGCCGTCGGCGCCGATCACGGCGCGCGCGCGCACCCGGCGCGGCTCCCCGCCGCGCGACCGCCCCGCCGGGTAGTGCACGACGGCGCCGCCGTCCCGCTCCCGCTCGAGGTGCGTGAACGTCCCCGTCTCGCGCACCGCCCCGTGCCGCACCGCCCGCTCGCGCAGCCACTCGTCGAAGACGTCGCGGTCCACCATGCCGACGTAGCCGTCCTCGACCGGCATGTCCACGCACCGCCCGCGCGGCGAGACCATCCGCGCCCGGTCCACGCGGTTCACGAGCAGCGTCTCGGGCACCGCGAAGTCCACGAGCAGCTGCGGCGGCACCGCCCCCCCGCACGGCTTGATCCGGCCCGCGCGGTCGAGGAGCAGCACCGAGTAACCCATGAAGGCGAGGTCGTCGGCGGCCGTCGCCCCCGCGGGCCCGCCCCCCACCACCACCGCGTCGTACGTCGTCGTCACGCGCGCTCCCTCACCGGTGCGGGGGCCGCTCGCCGGCCCCGGGCGTCACGCCATACGCCGCCGCCTGCGCCCAGGCGAACCCGGGCACCAGCCGGGCGACCCGCCTCGGCCGGTGGCGGCGCAGCGTCAGGATTCCCTCCAGCGCCTTCATCTCGACCCGCGCCCGCGCGAACTCGAGCCCGCGCGGCCCCACGCGCGGCATGAGCCAGCCCACCAGCGGCCGTGCCCACCCCGGCATCCGGCGGAGCGGCAGGCCGCCCAGGCTCCGCTCGAGGTTCGCGAGGAACCCGCGCACGGGGCCGCGCCGCGCCCCGGCCGAGACCAGCGGGCGCGTCACGAGCTCGTCGCCGAGCAGCGCCACCAGCTCGCCGCCGCGCGCGTTCCGCACCAGCAGCCACTGGTCCCCCGCCCCGCCCATGTAGCCCACCGTCAGGTCCGCGAGGGCGTTCGTGTAGTCGAAGCAGGCGCGGCAGGTGACCGGGAAGAAGTCCGGCGGCAGCGACGCGAGCGGGAGCTGGAGGAACGGGATCCGGCGCACCGTCCCGTCCACGAGCCGCAGCTCGACGTGGTAGTCCGCCCGGAACTCGAGGTACGTCACGTCCTCCGGCCGCTCGGCGAGGAGCGCGAGGAACTGGTGGAAGCGCTCGGTCGTGGTGTTGTCGCTGCACGGCGTCCCGATCACGTAGAGCCGCTCGAGCCCGAGTTCCGCCTCGAGCGCCCGGAGCGCGTGCACCTGGCACGGGATGCCGATCACCGCCACGCGGCGGTAGCCGCGCGCCGCCACCTCGTCGAGCAGCGCGAGCAGCGGGCTGTAGCCCATCTTCATGCCGCGGCACTGCGCCATCTCCTCCGGCCGCGTGACGAGCACCGGCCGCGGCGCCCACCGGTCGCCCGGGGCGCTCGCCGTGGCGAGCACCGCGTCCACGGCGCCGGTCTCGAGCAGCCGCTCGCCGAGCCGGGTGGCGATGCCCGTCCACTGCGCGCCCGGCCGCGCGGGCGCCAGGCGCGCGCGCAGCATCGCGAGGTGGGGGCCGAAGAACCGCTCGTCGCCCTCGCTCCCGCGCACCCGCCCGTGCACCGCGCGCTCGAGCTCCTCGTAGCGCGGGTGGATGAACTGGCAGGCGCGCCCGCAGCGCTGCGGCTCGCTCGTGCGCGAGATCCCGCAGTCGGTGCAGAGGTCGCGCGGCCGCGCCTCGCGCAGCGCCGGCGACGGGAGCACGGGCAGGGCGACGGCGGCCATGCCTCAGCCCATCGTGGCGAGGAGCCGGTCCCCGCCGTCGGGTGCCGCCAGCGCCTCGCGCACGCCGGACGCCGGCGCGCCCCGGCCGGCGAGGAGCGCGGAGGCGAGGAAGAGCACCGCCTCGGCGAGGAAGACCGTCACGTACCCGCTCGCGGTGGAGCCGAGGAGGGCGTGCGCCACGTCGCTCCCGAGCGCGCCCGCGAAGCCGCCGAACGCCTGCGCGACCGCCTGGGCGGCCCCGAAGACGCCCATCCGCACCCCCGCCCCGCCGCCGCCCGGCGACACGCTGAGCGCCATCATCGCGCCGACGGCCCCGATCGCGAAGGCGCCGTTGGCCGCGCCGAGCGCGAGCACCGCGCCGCGGAGGAGCACGGTGCCGGCCGTGAACGGCGACAGCGCGAGCAGCCCGAACGCGAGGGCGCTCGCGACGCAGCCCCCCGCCGCCCACGCACGCAGGCCGCCGAGCCGCGTGGCGAGCGCGGCGCAGAGGAGCATGCCGGCGAGCATCCCGCCCTGGTGCAGCGAGCTGATGCGCGTGGACTCGGCCGGGGAGAGGCCGAAGACGGCGCCCGCGAACGGCTCGAGGATCAGGTCCTGCGCGCTGTACGCGAGCATCGAGCCGAAGATGAAGAGCGTGAAGAGCCGGGCGGCGCGGTCGGCCCACACCTCCGCGAGCGCGTCGCGGAAGCTGTCGCGGCCCGTCCCCGCCGCCACGCCGGGGAGGCCGGCGAGCGGCTCGAGCCGCCGCAGGGCGAGCGCGCTCACCGCGAACGCGGCCAGCGCCACGAGCGCGGTCGCGCGCACGAGTGCCGCGAGCGAGAACGGCTCGAGGAGGCGGCTCACGACCACCGTGGTCACGATGAACCCCGCGATCATCATGAGCCACACGACCGCCGCCGCCCGGGCCCGCCGCGCCGCCGGGACCAGCTCGGCGACGAGCGCGAGGAGCGGGGTCCCCGCGGCGCTCACCCCGGCGCCGAGGGCCGCGAAGGCGGCGATCGCGGCGGCCATCCCCCAGGCGCGGTGCGTGGCGAGGAGCATCACCGACGCCGAGCAGGCGACGCCGGCGACGGCGAGGAGCGCCATCCCGCCGACCACCCAGCGGGTGCGCCGCCGGCCGTCGGAGAGGTGCCCGAAGCGCGGCCGCAGCACGAGCTGCACCGCGAAGTGGAGCGCCACGAGGGCACCGGGGACGAAGGCGGGCAGCCCGAGCTCCACCACCAGCACGCGGTTCACGGTGGAGGTCATGAGCACCACGATCGCGCCGATCGCCGCCTGCACGAGCCCGAGGCGGACGACGAGGAGCCGCGGCAGCGCCGGCGCCGCCATCAGAGCACGCCCCGGAGCGCGAGCGCCGCGACCATCATCCCGAGCACCTCGAACGGGACGCCGAGCGCGCTCATCCAGAGCGCCCGCTCCACCGGCCGGCTCGTGAACTCGGCCATCATCGCCGCCTGGATCGCCACCAGCGCGCAGATGACCGACGCGGCGACGGGCGCGCCCCATGCGAACAGCAGGCCCACCACCACGAGCTGCGGCACGAGCATCACCACCGAGGCGGCGAGCGCGGCGCCGCGCGGCCCGAACTGCACCGGGAGCGAGCGCACCCCCATCCGCGCGTCGCCCGCGATGGCCTTGAAGTCGTTGAGCGTGAGGATGCCGTGCGCCGCCACGCTGTAGAGGAGCGCGAGGAGCAGCACGCGCGGCCCGGGGAGCGCGCCCCCCGCCATGACCGCGGCCCCCGTCACCCAGGCGAGCCCCTCGTACGCGACGCCGACGGCGGCGTTGCCGAACCAGCCGTTCTGCTTGAGCCGCACCGGTGGCATGCTGTACGCCCACGCGAGCACGAGCGCGCCCGCCGTCGCGACGAGGCCCCAGCGGCCGAGCGTCGCCGCCACGGCGAGCCCGAGGAGCGACCAGGCGATCGCGATGCCGAGACCCCAGCGCCCCGGGATGCGGCCGGAGGGGATCGGTCGCTGCGGTTCGTTGATCGCGTCCACGTGCCGGTCGAACCAGTCGTTCACCGCCTGGCTCGCCGCGCAGACGAGCGGCCCGGTGAGCGCGACCCCCGTCAGGACGAGCCGCCACCGCCCGGTCGCCGGCAGGCCGGAGGAGACCACGCCGCAGAGGAAGGCCCACATCGGCGGGAACCAGGTGACCGGCTTGAGCAGCGCGAGCACGTCCCGGGCATGCGGGACGTGCGGGGTCCTGACGGGTACATCATGACTGACAGCGGTCATTGTCAACCGAACGTGACAGTGTGGGGCGCACCGCCGCCCGGCGGTGGGCTCGAGGTGCTACTCGGCGCCCTTCCCGCCGTCGGCGGAGCTGCCGGCCGACCCGATCTGGTAGCGACGGAGCTTGACGTACAGGCTCTGCCGGCTCACCCCCAGCACCTCGGCGGCCGAGGTGCGGTTGTGGCCGGTGAGCTCGAGGGCGGCCTCGATGAAGTGGCGCTCGACGAGGTCCACCGTGTCGCGCACGAGGTCGCGCAGCGCCACCCGGCCCACGAGCCCGGTGAGCTGCTCGACGGCGCGCGTGAGGTCGCGGGCCCCCTGCGGGCCGCTCGCGAGGCGGCGGCCGACGTCGCGGATCACGACGCCGACGACGGCGGTGGCGCCCTGCGGCGCCATCACGCCCGACACCTCGACCTCCGACACCGAGCCGTACTCGCCGCGCACGGAGGTCGAGAACAGGCGGACGACGCCGTGCTCCCGCAGCGTGGCGATCAGCACCGGGACGTCGGCGCCCGGCCGGCCGAGCCAGCGGCCGAGGAGCTGGCCGCGCACCTGCTCCTCGGTGGCGAGCTGGCCCAGGTCGAGGAAGGCGCGGTTGGCGGTGAGCACGCGGCCCTCGAGGTCCAGGACCACGAAGCCGTCGGGCATCTCGGCCAGCGAGCGGAGGACGCGCGAGTCCTCCGCACCCGCCCCGGGCTCCGCCTCGGGCGGGATGAGCCGCACGAGGTAGAGCGCCGCCCCGTCCTGGCGGACGAGCGAGAGGCCGACGCGCACGTCACCGGGGTGCGAGACGAGGCGCACGCGCACCTCCTCGCTCCGGCCCGAGCCGCGCACGCTGCCGAGCGCCTCCGTCAGCGGCTTCTGGCTGTCGGGTTCGAGGTCGAGCGGGAAGGTGCGGCCGATGAGCCGCTTCGGCGCGGTGCCGAAGAGCCGGCCCGCGCTCGGGTTCGCGTCCACGATCCGGAGCGAGGCGACGTCCACCACGAGCACCGCCTCGGTGGACAGCTGGAAGAGCAGGCGGTAGCGCGTCTCGATGTGGCGCATGCGCCAGTAGTCGCGCTCCATCGCCTGCTGCGCCTCGACGAGCCGCTGCTGCAGCACCGAGACGCCGCGCAGGTCGCGCCCCACCGCCACCGCGTTCGGGCCGCCCCCGAGGCGCACCGCCGAGTAGGCGACCGGCAGCTCCACGCCGCTCGGCGTGAGGTGGTTGACCTGCCGTCGCGCCGAGACCCCGGCGCCCGCCGCTTCGCGCAGCATGTCGCGCACCTTCTCGCGGCTCTCCGGCGTCACCGTGTCCACCCAGGCCTGCCCGAGCCATGCGCGGCTCTCGGCGAGCGGCGCGTCGGTGCCCGAGAAGGCGATGTCCCGGATGACGCCTCCCTCATCGACGATCAGCGCGACGTCCGAGGCCGCGTGCACGAGCGCCGCCGCCGAGTGGCTGTCGAGCTCACCCAGGGCGCTCACGCGCGCGTCGAAGGTCTTCATCAACCCGTTCATCGGTTTCGCTTCCGGGGCGTCACCCGGGCATCGCAGCCCCGGGCACGCCGCACGTTCAATGCGAGGCCTGCTCGAGGAGCTGCGCGGCGAGCGCCGGGACGGCGGCCGCATCCTCGGCCCACCCGTCCGCCCCCACCTCCTGCGCGAGCTCCGGCCGCACCAGGAAGACCGGCCCGCCCACGATCACCTGCACGTTCGGGTTGCGCGCGTGGCGCCGGACCGAGCGCACCTCCCGCGCCAGCTGGGGCACCGCCCGCTCGCTCGCCACCGAGAAGCCGACCACGTCCAGCCACTCGAGGCGCACCGTGTCGGCGAGGTCCACCTGCATGACCGGGGCGCCGACCGACACCGCCCAGCCGGCGCGCAGGAGGAACTCGCCCACCATGAAGAGGCCGAGCGTGTGCTGCTCGCCCGGCAGGCAGGAGAGGAGTGCGCGCCCCACCACCTGCTCGTTCGGCACGTCCTGGACGAAGAACCGGCTGTACGTCCTGAGCACCCGCTGCATCCGGCCGAGGGCGACCGTCACCTCGACGAAGTCGCAGTGGTCCCGCTCCCAGTCCTCGCCGAGGGCCCGGGCCGCGGGCGCGAGCAGGTCGAGGTACACGACCTCCACCGGCACGCCCCCATCCACCAGCTGCTGGACGAATTCCTGGGCCGCGCCCTCGGCCTCCCCGCGCACCCGGCGCAGGAATTCGGCGCGGTCGGACTCGGTCAGCCGCCGGCCCAGCGCCGCCCCCAGGCTCGGGGGCACCGGACCGACGCGGTGACTGATCATCAGGCGCGGGATGATCTCCGACTGGATGACCTCGCCCAAGGACTCCTCATGGGAAGAGGCCGACAGCCGGCGACCCCGCTTCTGTACGCTCATGACGCCCTCCAGGGGGGAGGGGAGGGACTCCGGGCGGCGGCCCGGACGGAGGCCAACTGGCCTGGGCGGGTGGAGCGGTCTGCGTCAGCCGCGCCTGACACAAGCCGGGCGGCCGCCTCCGGTCAACACCGGAGTCATGACTGGAAGACAAGATGGTGTCTAGGAACCTAGACGTCAAGTTTCCTTGACGGCCCCCGAATTCTCTCCTATTATGTCCCCGTCCTCCCCACCCTGCCGGCAACTCGGGGATCCGCTTCATGTACGCACCGCGTGGCCCATCGGGCGCCTCCCGGCGACCGCTCTATTCCCCGCTCGAACGCGAGCGGCGCGACCGTACGCCCTGGACGCTGGTCCAGGGGGTCCTCGCGCCGACCCAGTTCCTCGTCTTCGCCGTGAGCCTCGCCCTGGTCCTCCGCTTCCTCCTGACGGGAGAGGGACTCCACGCCGCCACCGTCTCGGTCGTCGTGAAGACGCTGGTCCTCTACCTCATCATGGTGACCGGCTCGATCTGGGAGCACGCCGTGTTCGGGAAGTGGCTCTTCGCCCCGGCGTTCTTCTGGGAAGACGTCTTCAGCATGCTCGTCCTCGCCCTCCACACCGCCTATCTCGCGGCGCTCGGGGGCGGGTGGCTCGGGCCGCGCGGCCAGATGCTCCTGGCCCTCGCCGCCTACGCCGCCTACCTGGTCAACGCCACGCAGTTCGTCCTCAAGCTCCGGGCGGCCCGGCGCGACGAGCCGGCGCGGGCGCTCGCCGGCGCGGGGGTGGCCGCGTGAGCGCCGTCCTCCCGGTGCTGGACGCCCCCGAGGGGGGCTGCGCCGAGCGCCCGGTGCTGCGCGAGCGCGGGCAGCGCGAGGTCTTCTGCGGGCTCACGGGCATCATGTGGCTGCACCGGAAGCTGCAGGACGCGTTCTTCCTCATCGTCGGCTCCCGCACCTGCGCGCACCTGATGCAGTCGGCCGCCGGCGTGATGATCTTCGCCGAGCCGCGCTTCGCGACCGCCATCCTCGAGGAGCGGGACCTCGCCGGCCTCGCCGACGCGAACGCGGAGCTCGACCGCGTCGTGGCCCAGCTGCTCGCGCGGCGGCCCGACATCCGGACGCTCTTCCTCGTCGGCTCCTGCCCGTCCGAGGTCATCAAGCTCGACCTGCACCGCGCCGCCGCGCGCCTGGCGGCGCGCTTCGCGCCGGCGGTGCGGATCCTCAACTACTCGGGCAGCGGCATCGAGACGACGTTCACGCAGGGCGAGGATGCCTGCCTCGCCGCGCTCGTCCCCGCCCTGCCCGCCACCGACGCGCCGCAGTTGCTCGTGGCGGGGACCCTCGCCGACATCGTCGAGGACCAGTTCGCCCGGCTCTTCGCCGAGGCGGGCATCGGGCCCGTGCGGTTCTTCCCCCCGCGTCGCTCCGCGGACCTCCCGCCCGTGGGTCCCGGCACGCACCTGCTGCTCGCGCAGCCCTTCCTCACCGACACGGCGCGCCTCCTCGCCGGGCGCGGCGCCGTGCTCGTGCCGGCACCCTTTCCCCTCGGCGTCGAGGGGACCACGGCCTGGTTCGAGGCCGCCGCCCGCGCCATGGGCGGCGATCCCGGCCGGCTGCGCTCGGCCATCGCGGCGCCCGCCGCCCGCGCGCGCACCGCGCTCGAGCCGTACCGGGCCCGCCTCGCGGGCAAGCGGCTCTTCCTCTTCCCCGACTCCCAGCTCGAGGTGCCGCTCGCCCGCTTCCTCGCGCGCGAGCTCGGGCTGGTGCCGCTCGAGGTCGGGACGCCGTACCTCCACCGGGAGCACCTCGCCGCGGAGCTGGACCTGCTGCCGGCCGGGGCCGTGGTGAGCGAGGGACAGGACGTGGACCGCCAGCTCGACCGCTGCCGCGCGCTCCGTCCCGACCTCACCGTCTGCGGCCTCGGCCTCGCCAACCCGCTCGAGGCCGAGGGGCTGACGACCAAGTGGGCGATCGAGCTCGTCTTCTCCCCGATCCACGGGTACGAGCAGGCGGGCGACCTCGCCGAACTCTTCGCGCGGCCGCTCGTGCGGCGCGAGCGGCTGGGAGTCTAGCATGCAGCTCACCGTCTGGACCTACGAAGGGCCGCCCCACGTGGGCGCGATGCGGGTCGCGACCGCGCTCCGCGGGGTCCACTACGTGCTCCACGCGCCGCAGGGCGACACCTACGCCGACCTGCTCTTCACGATGATCGAGCGGCGCGACCAGCGTCCGCCGGTCACCTACACGACCTTCCAGGCCCGCGACCTGGGCGGCGACACCGCGGAGCTCTTCAAGCGCGCCGCCGCCGACGCCTACGCGCGCTTCCGCCCCGAGGCGATGCTCGTGGGCGCGTCGTGCACCGCGGAGCTGATCCAGGACGACCCCGGCGGGCTTGCCCGGGCCCTCGCGCTCCCGGTGCCGGTCGTGCCGCTCGAGCTCCCCTCGTACTCGAAGAAGGAGAACTGGGGCGCCGCGGAGACGTTCTACCAGGTGGTGCGCACCCTCGCCGGGCCGCGGGCCCCGGCCCCGGGCACCCCGCGCCCCGTGCGCGCCGAAGGCGCCCGGCCGCGCTGCAACCTCCTCGGGCCCACCGCCCTCGGGTTCCGCCACCGCGACGACGTGACCGAGGTGACCCGCCTCCTCGCCCGGCTGGGCGTGGACGTGCACGTGGTGGCGCCGCTCGGCGCGTCGCCCGCGGACGTCGCGGCGCTCGGCGAGGCCGACTTCAACGTGGTGCTGTATCCCGAGGTCGCGCAGCCCGCCGCCCAGTGGCTCCAGCGCACCTTCCGCCAGCCGCACACCACGGTGGTGCCGATCGGCGTGGGCGCGACGCGCGACTTCGTGCAGGAGGTCGCCCGCCTCGCGGACGTGGACCCCGAGCCGGTGCTCGCGGCGGAGGGGACGCGGCTCCCGTGGTACTCGCGGTCGGTGGACTCGACGTACCTGACGGGCAAGCGCGTGTTCATCTTCGGCGACGCGACGCATGCGCTGGCCGCGCAGCGGATCGCCCGCGAGGAGCTGGGCTTCACCGTGGTGGGGCTCGGGACCTACTCGCGCGAGTTCGGCCGCGAGGTGCGCGCCGCCGCGACCGCGCTCGGCCTCGAGGCGCTCGTCACCGACGACTACCTTGCCGTGGAGCAGGCGATCCACGACGCGGCGCCCGAGCTCGTCCTCGGCACGCAGATGGAGCGCCACGTCGCCAAGCGCCTCGGCATCCCCTGCGCGGTGATCTCCGCGCCGGTGCACGTCCAGGACTTCCCCGCGCGCTACGCGCCGGTGATGGGCTACGAGGGCGCCAACGTGCTCTTCGACACGTGGGTGCACCCGCTCATGATGGGCCTCGAGGAGCACCTGCTCCACATGTTCCGCGAGGACTTCGAGTTCCACGACGGCGCCGGGGCGAGCCACCTGGGGGCCGCCGCGCGCGTGCCCGCCGGCGGCGCGGCGCGCCCGGCGCACGTGGAACCGGCGGAGCACGGGCTTCGCAGCCCGCCGACGCCGCAGCCCCAGCCGAAGTACGCAGCCGAGGCGCCCGCCGGCCACGACTGGGAGGGGGCACCACGCTGGAGCGCCGAGGCGGAGCGGGAGCTGCGGAAGATCCCGTTCTTCGTGCGCGGCAAGGCGCGGCGCAACACCGAGCGGTTCGCCGCCGAGCGCGGGCTCGCCGAGATCGCGCTCGACACCCTCTACGAGGCGAAGGCCCACTTCGGACGATGAGAGCCGCCCGGTGAAGGTCGTCATCATCACGCTCGACGCGCACCTCACGTCCGCCTTCCAGGCGGCGCGGCGGCGCCTCGCGCGCGAGCTGCCGGACCTCGACCTGTCGCTGCACCTCGCCGCGGGGTGGGCGAGCGACCCGCTCGCCGCCGAGGCCGCGCGCGCCGACGTGGCGGCGGCGGACATCATCGTCGCGACCCACCTCTTCATCGAGGACCAGATCCGCACGATCGCGCCGGCGATCGCCGAGCGGCGCGCCGCCGCGAAGGCGGTGGTCTGCCTGATGTCGGCGGGCGAGGTGATGCGCCTGACGCGGATGGGCCGCTTCGCGATGTCCGCGGAGGACGGGAAGGCGCCCTCGCCCTGGTCGCCCGCCGCGATCCTCCGGCGGCTCCGCGGCGAGCGGAAGCCCGGCCAGAGCACCGGCGAGGCGCAGATGCGCCAGCTGCGCCGGATCCCGCAGCTCCTGCGCTTCCTGCCGGGGACCGCGCAGGACGTGCGCGCCTACTACCTCGTCATGCAGTACTGGCTCGCGGGCTCCGAGGAGAACCTGGTCAACCTCGTGAAGCTCCTCGTCGGCCGCTACGGCGGGCGGCGGGGGGCGAAGGTGCCCGAGGCGGCCGCGCCGGTCGAGTATCCCGAGACGGGGCTCTACCATCCGGACCTGCCGGGCCTGGGCCTCGCGACCGATGCGGCCAGCCTCCCCGTGCGCGGTGCCGCCGGCCGCGTCGGGCTCGTGCTGATGCGCTCCTACCTGCTGGGACGGAACACGCGGCACTACGACGCGGTGATCCGCGCCCTCGAGGCACGGGGCCTCGCCGTCGTCCCCGCCTTCGCGGCGGGCCTCGACGCGCGCCCGGCGATCGACCGCTACTTCCGCGACGCCGGCGGCCGCGCCACCGTGGACGCGGTGGTCTCGCTCACCGGCTTCTCGCTCGTCGGCGGCCCCGCCTACAACGATGCAGGCGCGGCACGCGAGGCGCTCGCGACGCTCGACGTCCCCTACCTCGCCCTCCCCAGCGTCGAGTTCCAGACCGTCGCGGACTGGGCGCAGGACCCGCGCGGTCTCACGCCGATCGAGGCCACGCTCATGGTGGCCATCCCCGAGCTCGACGGCGCCACCGGCCCCGTCGTCTTCGGCGGGAAGCGCGGCAAGGAGGAGTACGACGCGCTCCCAGAGCGCGTCGAGCGGGTGGCCGGGCGCGTCGCCCGCCTGGTGGCGCTCCGCCGGACCCCGCGCGCGGGGCGGACGCTCGCGGTCGTGCTCTTCAACTTCCCGCCGAACGCGGGCAACACGGGAACCGCGGCCTACCTCGCGGTGTTCGAGTCGCTTTACCACCTGCTCCGGCGCCTCGCCGCCGAGGGATGGCCGGTGGACGTGCCGCCGAGCGCCGATGCACTCCGCGAGGCCGTGACGCGCGGCAACGCCGAGCAGTTCGGCGCGGCGGCGAACGTCCTCGCGCGGATCCCCGCCGACGACCACGTGCGCCGCGAGCCGTACCTGCGCGAGATCGAGGCGCAGTGGGGGCCGGCCCCCGGCCGCCAGCAGTCGGACGGGTCGTCGCTCCTCATGCTCGGGGCCCGCTTCGGGTCGGTGTACGTGGTGGTGCAGCCGGCGATGGGCTACGAGGGCGACCCGATGCGGCTCCTCTTCGAGCGCGGCTTCGCCCCGACGCACGCCTTCAGCGCCTTCTACCGCTGGCTCCGCGAGGACCTGCGGGTGGACGCCTGCCTGCACTTCGGCACGCACGGCGCCCTCGAGTTCATGCCCGGCAAGCAGGTCGGCCTCGGGCCCGAGTGCTGGCCGGACCGGCTGCTCCAGGACCTGCCCAACGTCTACCTCTACGCGAGCAACAACCCGTCCGAGGGGACGATCGCCAAGCGGCGGGGCGCGGCCACGCTGGTCTCGTACCTGACGCCGCCGATCGCGCAGGCGGGGCTCTACCGCGGCCTCGCCGACCTCAAGGCGACGATCGAGCGCTGGCGCGCCACCGAGCCCGAGGCGCGCGACGAGCGGGCCTCGCTGGCCGGGGTGATCCAGGCGCAGGCAGGCGCGCTCGAGCTCGCCGCGGGCTCGCCCCCGTGGGAGGCCGATGCGGACGCGCAGGTCGAGCGGGTGCGCGAGCGGCTCCTCGAGGTGGAGGAGGCGCTCATCCCGCAGGGACTCCACGTCGTGGGTGAGGTGCCCTCCCCCGCCGAGCGGGTGGACCTCCTCGCGATCCTGGCGGAAGCCGAGTTCCTCGCCGCAGGCGGCGCGCCGGAGGGGGCCGAGGCGCGCGGGCTCCTCGCCGACCTGCGGCCGGCGCTCGAGGCCCTGGTGCACGGCGGCGTCGAGGCCGCGGCGGCGCTCGTGCCGGCGCACTGGCCGCACGAGCCGGCGCCGCGGGCGCTCCTCGAGCGGCTCGGCGGCATCGACGCCCTGCTGCGCGAGGAGCACGAGCTCGACGCGCTCGTGCACGCCCTCGACGGCGGGTTCATCCCCGCCGCGCCCGGCGCCGACCTGCTGCGGAACCCGGCGGTGCTCCCCACGGGGCGCAACCTCTACGGATTCGACCCCTACCGGATGCCGAGCGCCTTCGCGCTGCAGGACGGGGCGCGCCAGGCGGAGCGGCTCCTGGCCCGGCACGCGGGCGAGCACGGCGCGCTGCCGGAGACGGTCGCCGTGGTGCTCTGGGGCACCGACAACATGAAGACCGAGGGCGGCCCCGTCGCGCAGGCGCTCGCCCTCCTCGGGGCGCGGCCGCGGTTCGACGCGCTGGGGCGCCTCGCGGGCGCGGCGCTCGTGCCGCTCGCCGAGTTGGGCCGCCCGCGGATCGACGTGGTGCTCTCGCTCTCGGGGATCTTCCGGGACCTGCTGCCGCTCCAGACCCGCCTCCTCGCGGAGGCCGCGTGGCTCGCGGCGTCGGCGGACGAGCCGGTGGGGCGGAACTTCGTCCGCAAGCACACCCTCGAGCACATGCAGGCGCTCGGCGTGGACTTCGAGACGGCGGCCCTCCGCGTGTTCAGCAATGCCGAGGGCGCCTACGGCTCCAACGTGAACCACCTCGTGGACAGCGGCACCTGGCAGGACGACGCCGAGATCGCCGACACCTTCGTGCGGCGGAAGGGCTACGCCTACGGGACGACGGGGCGCCCGGTCGCGACCCCGCAGCTGCTGCGGCGCGCGCTGGGCGGGGTCGAGGCGGCGTACCAGAACCTCGACTCGGTCGAGCTGGGCGTCACCGACATCGACTACTACTACGAGTCGCTGGGCGCCATCGCGAAGGTCACCGAGAAGGCGGGCGGCCGGGCCGCCGTCTACCTCGGGGACCAGACCCGCGGCGCGGGCACGGTCCGGACGATCGCCGAGCAGGTGGCGCTCGAGAGCCGCACGCGCGCCCTCAACCCGCGCTGGTACGAGGGGATGCTCAAGCACGGCTACGAGGGCGTGCGCCAGATCGAGGTGCACGTGACCAACACCATGGGCTGGTCCGCGACGACGGGCCAGGTGGCGCCCTGGATCTACGAGCAGCTCAGCGCCACCTTCATGCTCGACCCGGCGATGCGCGAGCGCCTCGCCCGGCTCAACCCGACGGCCAGCGTGCAACTCGCACAGCGGCTGCTCGAGGCGAGCGAACGCCGCTACTGGCAGCCCAGCGCCGACGTGCTGGCGGCGCTGCGCCAGGCCGGCGAGGAACTGGAAGATCGACTCGAAGGCGTCTACGAAGGAGCGGCCGCATGATGGAAGTTACATCGGTTCCGGTGGCGGAAGTCCGCCGCGGGGCCCGTCCGCTCACCGGACCCGGTGCCGCGCCGCCCGACGGCGAGGGCAGCGTGCAGGTGCAGCTCGACCCCGGCGTGAAGATCGGCAAGCGCGTGCTGCAGATCGGCTGCGATCCCAAGCACGACAGCACCTTCACGCTCACCAAGCGCCTGGTGCCGACGGTGATCGACGCGCTCGAGAAGGTCGAGTTCCACAGCGAGGAGCTGGCGCTCGAGGACTTCGTCTAC
>JBAIWX010000080.1:0-8338 GCA_037916975.1 Gemmatimonadales bacterium | reverse complement strand
ATCCCGCCCGCCGCGTCCGTCCCGGGGGCCGTGCCCTGCCGGCACTGCGGCGCCGCGCTCGAGGCCGCGGACGAGGCCTTCTGCTGCGCGGGCTGCGAGACGGCGTACGCGATCATCCACGGCGCCGGGCTCGACCGCTACTACGCCGAGCGCACCGCGTGGGCGCCGCGGCCGGAGCCGGCGGCGGGCGGCTGGTCCGCCGTGCCGGTGGCGGCGGCGCCAGGGGGGGCCTGCGAGGTGCGGCTCCAGGTGGACGGCCTGCGCTGCGCCTCCTGCGTCTGGGTGATCGAGCAGGTGCTGGCGCGCACCCCGGGCGTCGAGCAGGCGATGGTGAGCTACGCCACCGGCCGCGCCTCGATCCGCTGGGACCCGCGGCGCGTGGACCTCGCCGCGCTCGCCGGCCGCATCGCCGCGCTCGGCTACCGCCCCCGCGCCCTCGGCACCGAGTCGGCGCCGGACCGCGACCTCCTGCTCCGGCTCGGCGTCGCGGCCTTCGCCGCGATCTTCCTCATGGCGATGTCGGAGGCGCAGTACGCGAGGCGCTGGTACGCGGTGGACCCCCGCTTCGCCGTGCTCTTCCAGTGGGTCTCGCTCGCGCTCGCGACGCCGGTGGCGCTCTGGTGCGCGGCGCCCTTCTTCGCCGGCGCCTGGGCGGGGCTCCGGCGGCGCGTGCTGCACATGGACCTACCGATCGCGCTGGGCGTGGCGATCACCTACGTGCACGGCGTCGTCGCGACGCTCCACCACGCCGACACGTACCTCGACTCCCTCGGGATGCTGGTGGCCCTGCTCCTCGGCGGCCGCCTGCTCGAGGGCCGCGGGCGGCGGCGCGCCGTCGAGGCGGCGATGTCGCTCGCCGCGAGCGCGCCGGCGACGGCCCGCCGCGAGGAGGGGGATTCGCTCGTGACCGTCCCCGCCGCGAACCTGCGCCCGGGCGACCGGATCGACGTCGGCGCGGGCGAGGAGCTCGCCGCCGACGGCGTCGTCACCGAGGGGGCGGGGCAGCTCCGCATGGCGCTCGTGACGGGCGAGGCGGCGCCCGTCGCGGTGGCGCCCGGCGACCGCGTCGTCGCGGGGACGATCCTCCTCGACGGCGCCCTCACCGTCCTGGTCGAGGCGGCGGGGCGCGACACGCTGCTCGGGAAGATGGCGGAGGCGCTCGAGCAGGCGGCCGACCGCGGGATGCGGCCCTCCGCGGCGGACCGGATCGCGCCGTGGTTCACCGCCGCGACGCTCGCCGTCGCCGTCGCCACGCTCGGCGGCTGGTGGTTCCTGCGCGGGGCGGACGTCGCGATCGCGCGCACCGTCGCGGTGCTCGTGGTCGCCTGCCCCTGCGCCCTCGCGCTCGCGCAGCCGCTCGCCGCCGCCGCGGGCCTGGGCGCCGCCGCGCGGCGCGGGCTCCTCTTCCGCTCCGCCGATGCGCTCCTCGAGGCGGGATCGGTGGACGTGGTCGCCTTCGACAAGACGGGCACCGTCACGGCGGGCCAGGTGGCCGTGGTCGCCGCGACCGACGAGGCCCTCCGCATCGCCGCGGGGCTCGAGCGCTACAGCCAGCACCCGATCGCCCGCGCGATCGTGCACGAGGCGGTGGCGCGCGGCATCCCGCTCCCGCGCGGCGAGGACGTCGTCGAGGAGCCGGGGCGCGGGATCCGCGGGCGGGTGGACGGGCGCGGGTGGCGGCTCGGGCCGGGCGGCGCGGGCGAGGTGCTCCTCGAGGGCGAGGACGGCTCGGCCTTCCGGCTCCTCCTCGGCGACGTGGTCCGCGACGACGCGCACGGCGTGGTCCAGCGGCTCCGCGCGGAGGGGTGCGAGGTGGCGCTCCTGACGGGCGACCACGCCGAGGTGGCGCGGCACATCGCGCGACGGGTCGGGATCCCGGCGGTGCTCGCGCGGTGCACGCCGGACGCCAAGGCGGCGTGGGTCTCGGCGCGGCGGCAGGAGGGACGCCGGGTGCTCTTCGCCGGCGACGGCCTCAACGACGGCACCGCGCTCGCCGCCGCCGACGTGGGGATCGCGATGGGCACGGGGGCGGCGAGCAGCGTGCTCGTGGCCGACGGCGTGATCGCGCGCCCGGCGCTCGCGCCGCTCCTCGCGGCGCGCCGCGCCGCGCGGGCGGCAGCGCGCACGATCCGCCGGAACCACGCCTGGTCCCTCGCCTACAACGTGGGGGCGCTCGCCGCGGCGGCGTTCGGGTTCGTGGGCCCGCTCGCCTGCGCCGTCCTGATGCCGCTCTCGAGCGCCGTGGTGGTGTGGGGCGCGGCACGCGTCGAGCACCTCGTCCGGGAGATGGAACGATGACCGCGATCCTGGTGCTGTTGCCGGTGGCGTTCCTCGTGGCGGGCGTCTTCCTCGCGCTCTTCCTCCACGCGGCGAAGAGCGGCCAGTTCGACGACCTCGACGACCCGCCGGAGCGGATGCTGCACGACTGAACGCCCGGCGGGCCGGAATGGCGACGGGGGGCGCGCACCACCAGGTGCGCGCCCCGCGTGCCGTCGCGGGCCCACCCCGCCTCAGGGTGCCCGCGCCACCTGCGCCAGCACCGCCGGGAGGTACCGCTCCCTGAGGACCTGGCGGTGGTGCAGCTCGTGGCCCGCGATCACGTGCGCCAGCGCGCGGACGCTCACCGCCTTCCCGTTCGCCGTGCCCCGCTTCGTCCACGCCGACGTGGGGAGCGTCTCGAGGAGGGTCGTCGTCGCATGCCGCACGCGACCCAGCAACTCGGTGAGCTGGCTCATCGAGAGCTCGTCGAAGCCGGCGCCCGCCACGTACGCATCCTCGTCGAAGCCGGGCAGCGACTGCTGCTCGCCGCGCGCGACGCACATGAGCCGGTAGGCGAACACCCGCTCCGCGTCGGCGAGGTGGCCGACGACCTGCTTGATGCTCCACTTGCCCTCGGCGTAGCGGTACCCGCCGAGGGACGTGGTGACGGGGGCGAGCGTGTGGAGCGTGTCGCCAAGCTGGCGGCTCAGGGTCTCGACGATGTCGCCGGGCGGGACGCGGCCGACGTACGCGGCGAAGGCCGGGGAATATTCGTCGGGGGCGGGGGCGTCGTAGCGGGCGGTGCTGGTCATGGCGGTCCCGGGGGTGGCGCGCCCGCCGCCCCCGCGGAACGCGAGGCCGGCGCCGGGGCGCGGCGGATGCCGGGAAATTGGGTGCAGCCGGGCGCGGACGCTAGGTGCGGCGCCTGCGGCAGGTTACCGTGGAGGTGGCAGGTCCCCCTCCCCAGGAGCGCGCCATGAAAAAGCTCGTCCCCGTCATCGTCGTGGACGCCATCGAGCCCGTCCTCCCCTTCTGGACCGACCGCCTCGGCTTCGTGCGCGTGGTCGAGGTGCCGCACGAGGCGCACCTGGGCTTCGTGATCCTGCAGGCCGGCAACGTGGAGCTCATGTACCAGAGCACGGCGAGCGCCGCCGCCGACCTGCCCGCGCTCGCCGCGGAGCTGCGCACGCAGCGCACCGCGCTCTACGTGGACGTGGACGACCTGGACGCGGTGGAGCGGGCGCTGGCCGGCGTGGAGGTGGTGGTGCCGAGGCGGACGACGTTCTACGGGGCGGAGGAGGTGTTCGTGCGGGCGCCGTGCGGGACGGTGGTCGGGTTCGCGCAGCAGGGCGCGTAGGGCTCCGCGCTCAGGCCGGCGGGCGCGCCCGTCCCGCCTCCTCCGCGAGCCGGGCGCGCGCGGCGGCGAGCGCCTCGTCGAAGCGCGCCTCGAGGGCGGCGTTGGTGCCCCGGACGCCGGCGATGACGCGTTCCGCCCAATCGAGGTACTCGCGGCGGCGCTCGAGGCTCCAGCCGCTCGGCGGGTCGAACGCGATGTCCCGCACGTTGCAGATCTTGTCCCCCAGCTTGAGCAGCTTGGCGCGCGGCGAGCAGCGCCGGGCGCGCTCCACCTGCTGGCGCTTCCGCTCGCTCGAGGGGACGCGCTTGTCGTCCGTCACCTCGAGCACGACTTCGGCCACCTCGGGCCCGAAGCGCGCCGCGAGCTCCTCGGGGAGGGTGTTCGTGTCCTCGATGGTGTCGTGGAGGACCGCGGCGACGAGCGTCGTCAGGTCGGTGACGCCCCCCTGCTCGGCGAGGACGCGCGCGACCTCGATCGGGTGGTTGATGTAGGGGGACGCGCCGGCGCCCTTCCGCTTCTGGTGGCGGTGCCGGTCGGCCGAGAAGGCGAGGGCGTCGAGGAGGTGGTGGAGGTCGTGCGGCATCGCGCTCCATGATGGCGACGCGCGCGCGCCGCCACAACCGCCGGGCGCCTCAGGGCGACGCGCGGCCCGCGGCGCGGAGGGCCGCGACCTCGCGGAGGCGCCGGTCGGCGAGCGCCACCGCGGCGAGCACCGTCCGCACCGCCCCGACGAAGAAGCCGCGATCGGCCCGGTCGGGGTCGTCGGTGGGCTGGTGGTAGTCGGGGTGGTCCTCGACGCCGAAGTAGAGGAACGGGATGCCGCGCGCGTGGAAGGCGGCATGGTCCGACTGCCCGGTCCAGTCGTCGGCGGGCGGGCTCCCCTTGTCGTGGCCCGTCATGAGGCGCACCGGCGCGACGCACGCGACCGCCTCGACGAGCGGCCGGAGCCCCGGCCGGTGCGCGATCCCGGTCACGTACAGCTCCCCGGCGGTGCTCCGGCTCAGCATGTCCAGGTTGAGGTCGAGTGCGAGGCGCGCCACGGGCACGGGCGGCGCGGCGACGAACGCAGCGGACCCGAGCTCCCCCTCTTCCTCCCCATCGAACGCCACCAGCAGCACCGTGTGGAGCGGCGGCGCGCGCCGGAGTTCGCGTGCGACGGCGAGGAGCGCCGCGACACCGGAGGCGTTGTCGTCGCTGCCGTTCCAGACGACCCCGCGCCGCATGCCGAGGTGGTCGTAGTGGGCGCTCACGACGAGCACCGTGTCCGGCGCACCGCGCCCGCGGAGCACCCCGACCAGGTTCGCGCCCTCGCGCAGCGCATGCGTGCGCGGGCTCGAGTCTCGCACCGGCTGCGCGTAGCCGGGGGCGAGCGAGTCGAGCCCGAGGGCGCGGAAGCGCGCCTGCAGGAACCGCCGGGCGCGTGCCCCGCCGGCGGTCGCGAAGCCGCGGCCCTCCATCGAGTCGTCGGCGAGCGCGAACAGGTCGGCGACGAGTTGCGCCGAGTCCACGGCGGGTGCGCGCGCGCCGGCGTCGCGGCAGGCGACGGGGGTGCCCTGCGCCCGTGCGGGACGGGCGCACGCGACGAGCAGGAGCGGCACGAGCCACGCCGCCCCCCGCCACGCGCGCGGGGTCAGCGGTGCCCCGCGCGCTGGTAGGTGCCCATCAGGGTCGCCTGCGCGAGCACGTGCCCCTCCATCGCGCGCTCGAGCCGGGCCTTCGTCGGGGTGTCGAGGTCGGGCAGGACGGCGCCGAGGGCGTAGAGCTTGAAGAAGTAGCGGTGCCGCCCGACCGGCGGACAGGGGCCGCCCCAGCCGGTCCGCTTCCAGTCGTTGAGCCCTTCCGCCGTGCCCGGCGGCAGCTCGCCCGGCTCGACGCCCTCGCCGAGCCCGGTCGCGGTGCCGGGGATGTTGTAGAGCACCCAGTGCACCCACGTGGTCTTCGGCGCCTTCGGGTCGGGGGCGTCGGGATCGTCCACGATGAGCGCGAAGCTCCGCGTGCCCGCCGGCGCGCCCTGCCACGCGAGCGCGGGGGAGCGGTCGTCGGCGTCGCAGGTGAAGCGCGGCGGGATGGCGCCCTCGTGGTCGAATGCCGGCGAAGTGAGGACGAGGCTCACGGATCCTCCTGAAGGGAGCGGTCCCCTATGGTCGCGCCCGGGGTGGCGCGCCGCAATGGGCGGCCGGCGCGCCCAGCCTCACGGCGCCGGCCACGCCGCGGCGAGCAGCGCGGGCAGCACCTCGCCCGCCCGGCCGACGAGCGGCACCACGCGCTCGCCCATGCGCTGGCCCTCCATCGTCGTGTTGACCACGACGACCGTCGCGCCGCCCGCCTCCGCGAGCCACGGGAGCGACGCGGCCGGCTCGACCAGGTTCGACGTGCCGACCGAGAGGACGAGGTCGCAGCCCAGCGCCGCCTCGCGCGCCACGCGGAGCGCCTCGGCGGGGAGCGGCTCGCCGAACCAGACGACGTCGGGGCGGAGCATCGCCCCGCACTGCCCGCAGCGGGGCGGCGGGTCCGCCGGCTCCCGCCACGCCTGCGTCGCGTGGCCGCCGCCGACGCAGCGCGCGCGCAGGATGCTCCCGTGGAGCTCGAGCACCGACGGGCTTCCCGCGCGCTGGTGGAGGCCGTCCACGTTCTGCGTGACGAGCGCGAGCGCGGGGATGCGGCCGGCGAGCGCCGCGAGCGCGCGGTGCCCCGCGTTCGGCTCCGCCGCCAGCACCCGCTCGCGCCGTTCGCGGTACCACGTCCAGACGAGCCGCGGGTCGCGCGCGAACGCTTCCGGCGTCGCGAGGTCCTCGGCGCGGTAGCGCACCCAGAGCCCGGTGAGCGCGTCGCGGAAGGTCGGGATGCCGCTCTCGGCGGAGATCCCGGCGCCGGTGAGCACGCACACGCGGCGCGCCTCCCGGAGCGCCGCCGCGGCGCGCGCGAGTGCGTCGGCCGCGCTCATCGGGCGGGGGCGCGCGGTGCCGCGAGCGCCCGCAGGCGCTCGAGCGCGGGGACGGCGCGCCCGGCGTCAGGGTCGAGCAGCTCGCCCGGCCGCAGGACGCCGCCGGCCCGCTCGAACGCGAGGAGCGCCTCCGTCGCCACGAGCGGCCAGGGATCGTGGCCGAGGGCCTCGAGGAACGGCAGCAGCGCGGGCGCCACCGGGGCGAGCGACGCGTCGCGCGCATGCCAGCGCCAGACCGCACCTTCGCGGACGAGGAACTGGTCGCCGACGGCATCCTGCGCGAACGGCACGTCGCCGGGGACGAGCCCGGGAAGCAGCCGATGGAGCGCGCCCGGTCCCTCGAGCGCCGGGCGCAGCGCATGCCAGGCGGGAGCGCGCGCGGCCCCGCGCACGTGGATGCCGCCGCGGAGCGCGACGAAGCCGTTCCGCTGCGCGAGCAGCTGGCAGAGCGCGGGCGGGAGCACGTCGAGGAGCTCGACGTCGTCGAGCGGCGCGCCGCGGTAGGTCAGGAAGGGCAGGTCCATCGCGTCGGGTCCCGGTCCAGCGGGCTGACAGAGTGTCGCACGGCGTGCCGTCGCACCGGGACAATCTGCCCAGCGTTGACGGCGTCGCGCCAGCGCCGTAGCGTCGGGGCGTCCCTCCTTCCGGAGCCTCGTCGCATGTCCATCCTTCGCTCGCGTTCCCTCACGCTCCTGCTGGCACTCGCCGCGCTGGCGCCGGCGGCACTCCACGCCCAGGCGGCCACGAAGCCCGCGCCGGCCACGAAGCCGGCCGCACCCGCCGCCGCGGCACCGGCGCAGGCACCGGCAGCGACGGCCAAGCCCGCCCCCGCACCCGCGACGAGGCAGGCCGCCGCCCCGGCGAAGGCCGGCGAGCTGCTCGACCTCAACACGGCGTCGGTGGACCAGCTCAAGGCGCTGCCGGGCATCGGCGACGCGTACGCCGACAAGATCGTGAAGGGCCGCCCGTACCGCGCGAAGGACGACCTGGTGAAGAAGGGGATCGTGCCGAAGGCGACCTACGCGAAGATCCGGGGCCTCGTCATCGCGAAACAGAAGTAGGCGTCCCGCGCCACGGCGCGGCGAGGTAGCGCGCCGACACGGGCCGGTCCGGCGCGAAGCGCTGGTAATCGCGCTCGAGGTCGAAGCCGCCCGGATCGTGGGGGCGCTCGATCACGAGCGCGTCGTGCACGCACCACCTGGCGCCCGGCCGGCAGCCGGTCGCGCCGAGCCGCACCTCCACGGCACCGCCGGCGTGCGCGAGCCGGGCCCCCGCCTCGCGCATGTCGTCGGCGTTCGCCGAGCTCGTGCCCGTGGTCGTGTCCGTGGCGTACACGAAGTAGAGCCTTCGGAGCCGGTGGACGACGCGCTCCGGCAGGCCCGAGGTGCCCCCGTCGAGGTCGAAGTAGGTGATGCGCCCGAGCACGCCGAGCCCCTCGCTGATGTCGGCGAGGCGCGCGAGCACGGCGTGGGCGACGAACGAGCCGCTCGAGTGCGCCACCATGATGATGTCGGGCGCGTCGGCGTGGCGGAGCAGGAGCGAGGCGAGCGCGGCGGTGCCGAGTTCCCGGGCGTCGTAGGCCGCGTCGCGGGGGCCGCGGACGGCGTAGAGGAAGCGGATCCCGCTGTCGCCGAGCGCCGACGCGTGGAGCGCCTCCACCCACGCCTGGGCCCACGCATCCTGCACGGTCCAGCCCGCGAAGCCCACGACCACGCCGCGGGCCGCGGTGTCGCGCAGGTCCCGGAGCCAGACGCCCTCGCCGACGCGCGTCCAGCCGG
>JBAIWX010000079.1:0-28025 GCA_037916975.1 Gemmatimonadales bacterium | reverse complement strand
CGGCCGCTCGGCCGGGCACTCCGCGCGGAACATCTGGCGCACGTCGAGCCGGTTCTCGATCGCCCCGGCCTGCGCCGCGATGCGCAGCGCGTACTCGAGGCGGAGCGAATCGGGGTCGGCGCCGCGCGCCACGACGAGCCGGTACTGCGCGCAGTAGGCGGGTATCTCCGCCGCGATCACGCGCCGCGGCGAGGACAGGCTCGCCTGCCACGCCTCGCAGGAGGGGAAGGTCGCCGCCTGCGCGCGGTGCACCGCCTCGTGCGCGAGCACCTCCTCCGCCTGCGGCGTCCCCACGACGTCGGCCCGGACCCAGCTCTCGGCGAGGCCGTTCCGGCAGAAGGTCCACCCGAGGAAGCCGTGCGGCACGACCGGGAGCGGCGCGCCCGGCGCCGCCGGCGGCGGGACGCTCCCGCCCATGCCCGCCCCCGCCCACGGGGAGGCCTGCGCGGGCAGGGCGGACGCGAGCGGCAGGAACGCCGCGAGGAGCAGCGCGGTCCGCCCCCTCACCGCTCCCCCTCGCGCGCGGAATCGAGCGCGCGCCGCACCTTCTCCTTGAGCGACGCGGGCACCTCGAGGTGCGCGAGCCGGTCCCGCACGGTGTCGAGCACGCCGCGCTCGAACCGGTACTCCGACGCGCACGCCTCGCAGGTGGCGAGGTGCGCCTCCACCAGTGCGCGCTCCGCCGAGCCGAGCGCGCGGTCCAGGTAGTCGTCGAGGCGCCGGAAGGTCTCCTCGCAGGTGTAGCGGTCGGGACGGCTCATGCCGTGGGCTCCGGGACGGCGGTGGCGACCAGGCCGCGCTCGACGGCGTGGGACCAGAGCAGCTGCTGCAGGCGATGCCGCGCGCGGTGGAGCCGTGAGCGCACGGTGCCCACCGGGATGCCGAGCATCGCGGCGATCTCGGGATACGAGAGCTCCTCCACGAAGGCGAGCGCCGCGACCTCCCGGTACCCCTCGGGCAGCGCCGCGATCGCGGCAGTGACCGTCTCGCCGTCGATCCGGCCGAGGATCGCCGCGGCCGGATCGGGGTGCGAGCCGAGGAGCCCGAGTTCCGCGGCCTTGCCGTAGAGGAAGAGCTCGGGGGCGTCGCCCAGCTCGACCGGGACAGGCCGGCGGCGCGCGGTGCGGAGCCGCCCGCGGAAGACGTTGAGCACGATGCGCAGGAACCACGAGCGGAAGTTGCTGCCCTGCTCGTAGGTGGCGAAGTGCCGGGTGGCGAGGAGCGCGGCCTCCTGGACCAGGTCCTCGGCGTCGGCCTGGTTGCGCGCGAGGCTCAGCGCGAAGGCGTACGCCGGCGCGAGGACGGGGTCGAGCAGTTCGTCGAGCCGACCGGCTGCGCCGTCCACGGGACACCTGCGGCAGTCAGGAGGGACAGGATGTCAGGGGGACTGCCGGGCACCCCGACCCCCGGGCGCCGCCCCCCGGGAGCGGCGGGGCGCGCGCAACCACTTGGGCGACCGGAGGATACTACGGCCGTCCCGCGGCGCCGGCAACGCGCACACCCGGGCCCGAACACGACCCGGTGGCGGCATGGAACTTGTGACCGGATATTGACCATCGCAGGACCAAACCGGCACGCACGGCCGTAGCATTCCGGTCCGACGGGACCCGGAACCGAGCCAGGAACGGACCGACCATGCGAGTGGCGATCTTCTCCGAAGTCTATTGGCCGATGGTGAGCGGCGTGGCGCTGACGCTGCGCCGGCTGAGCGACGGGCTGCAGGCGCGCGGCCACGAGGTCCGGGTCTATTCCGGGTCGTACCCCCTGCCGCCCGGCGCGGACGACCGGCCCGACGTGCACCGCTCGCCGAGCAGCCCGCTCTTCGTCGCCCCCGAGGTGCACTGGTGTCGCCCGCGGCTCGGCGACGTCGTCGCCGACCTGCGGCGGTTCCGGCCCGACGTGGTGCACCTCGCGACGGAGTTCCCGATGGGCGTGGCGGGGCTCCGCGCCGCGCAGGAACTCCGCCTGCCCGTGATCGCCTCGGCGCACACCGACTACGAGCGCTACGCGGCGAGCTACGGCCTCCAGTGGGCGGTGCTGCCGGGGTGGCACTACCTCCGCTGGTTCTACCGCCACGCCCACAAGGTGCTCGCGCCGACGCGCGTCTTCGAGCAGTTCCTGCAGTCGCGCGGCGTGACGCACACGGGCATCTGGACGCGCGGCATCAACCCCGACGAGTTCCACCCGCGCTTCCGCTCGGAGGCGTGGCGCGCGCGCTTCGGGCTCGCGCCCGGCGACCCGCTCGTGCTCTACGCGGGCCGCCTCGCGCCGGAGAAGAACCTCCCGCTCCTCCTCGACGCCTGGGCGGCGCTCGGGCCGCGCCGCGGCCGGGCGCAGCTGGTGCTGGTGGGCGACGGGATGATGGCGGCGGGGCTGCGCGAGCGCGGCCTGCCGGGGGTGCACCTCACCGGCTACCTGCACGGCCGCGAGCTCGCCACGGCCTACGCCTCGGCGGACCTCTTCGCCTTCCCGTCCACGACCGAGACGTTCGGGAACGTCCTCCTCGAGGCGATGGGGAGCGGCGTCGCCTCGATCGCGGCCGCGGCGGGTGGCGTGCTGGACTTCGCGCAGGACGGGGAGAACGCCCTCCTCGTGGCACCGGACGACGCGGCCTCGCTGGGCGCCGCGCTCGAGCGGCTGGTGGCCGACCGCCCCCTCCGCGCCCGGCTCGCCGAGGGCGGCCGGCGGGTGGCGGCGGCGCGGTCGTGGGACGCGATCTACGCGCGGCTCCTCGACGACTACGCGGAGGCGGTCGCCGGGCGCCGGAAGCTCCTGCGGGCGGCCTGACCGGACCCTGGGGCGTCACGAACCGGGCCGGGCCCCTGTCCTCGGGCGGGGGCCTTATGTTTGTCGCCATGTCACCGACCCGTTTCGCCCGCGTCGCCTGGGGCGTCGTCGCCTGGAACCTGCTCGTGATCCTGTGGGGCGCCTACGTGCGCGCCTCGGGCTCGGGCGCCGGGTGCGGCAGCCATTGGCCGCTCTGCAACGGCGAGGTGATCCCCCAGAGTCCCACGACCCACACGCTCGTGGAGTTCACCCACCGCCTCACGAGCGGCCTCGCCCTCGTGCTGGTGGGGGCGCTCGTGTGGCTCGCGCGGCGCACCTTCCCGCCCGGACACCCGGCGCGGCGCGGCGCGTGGGCGAGCCTCGCCCTGACGCTCTCGGAGGCGCTGGTCGGGGCGGGGCTCGTCCTCTTCGAGCTCGTCGCGAAGGACGACTCGCTCGCGCGCGCGGCCTCGCTTGGCGTGCACCTGGTCAACACCTTCCTCCTGGTCGCGGTCCTCGCGCTCACCGCGTGGTGGGGGGGCGGGGCCGCACCGGTGCGGCTCGCGGGACGCGGGCGGGCGGCGCTGCCCTGGGGGGCGGCGCTCACCGGCCTCCTGCTGGTCGGCATCACCGGCGCCATCGCCGCGCTGGGCGACACCCTGTTCCCCGCCGGGACCCTCGCCGAGGGGCTCGCGCAGGACACCGCCCCGACGGCGCACCTCCTCCTCCGGCTCCGCGTGCTGCACCCGACGCTCGCCGTCGCGGCGGGCGTGGTGGTCCTCGCACTCGCCGCGGGGACGATGGTGCGCCTCGACGGCACGCCGGCCCGCCTCGCGCGCGCGGCGGGGGCGCTGGTGCTGGTGCAGTGGTCGGCGGGGCTCCTCAATCTCCTGCTGCTCGCGCCGGCCTGGCTCCAGCTCGTGCACCTGCTCCTCGCGGACCTCGTCTGGATCGCGGCGGTGCTGCTGGCCGCCTCGGTGCTCGCGCTGCCCGCCGGCCGCCCCGCGCCCGCGGAGCCGGGGGCCGCCGAGCCGCTCCTCGCGCGCCGCTGACCCTCCCGCCGTGCCCCTGAAGCGCCCCGCGCCCTCGCTCGAGGGCCAGCTGCCGCCGCCCCCGGAGCCGTCGTTCCTCTCGTACGCGGTGAGCTTCCTCTCGCACGCGGTGGTCATCCTGCTCGCGCTGCTGTTCGTGCGCGGGCGGACGGACGAGGCGAAGAAGCCCGAGCGCACCGAGCCGGACACCGCGCGGCAGGTGACGATGCTGTACGTGCCGCCGCCCCCCGTGCCGCAGCCGCTCCCGCCGATCCCGAAGCCGCTGCCCCAGCCCGCGCCGCAGCCGGCGACGCCGCCGCCCCCGGTGGCCCCGCCCAAGGCCGAGACGCCGAAGCCCGAGCCCGAGCCGAACGCCCCGGCGGATGCCCAGCGGCGCGCGGGTCCGGAGTCGGAGACGCCGCCCAAGCCGGACGCGCCGCCCACCAAGGAGCCGCAGGGCCAGCCCGACGCGTCGGCGGACGCGGCACCGCTCGCGCTGGCGGCGACGATGGAGTCGGAGGCCAAGCGGATCTTCGGGAACCGCCGGGGGCGCGAGGCGTCGGGCGACGCGGGGCCGGTGGCGGTGCGGCCGTTCGAGAACGCGAGCATCCCGGAATCGAAGTGCCCGCAGATCTCGCGGGACTCGACCGGCGCCTTCGAGCAGGGGATCGTGCAGGGGATCGTGCGCAATCAGGAGGACGGGCGGCCGATCCCGTTCGCGAACCTGCAGATGGTCGGCCAGCCCTACAACACCTTCGCGAACGAGCGGGGGGAGTTCCGGCTCACCTTCGACGGCGCCCTCATGGCGGACTGCCGCGTGCAGTACGTGACCATCACCGCGCCGGGGTACCGCTCGCAGATGCTGCCGCTCATGCTGGGCGGCGGCGTCTCGACGGTGGGCCTCAAGCGCCGCTGACCGCCGGGGGCGGGATGGCGACGGGCGGGCCGGCACGCTGCCGACCCGCCCGTGGCGTTTTCCCGGCTCGCGCGGCGCCGCCTACTGGCGGACCGCCTCGATGAAGATGTCGATCTGCACGTCGTCGCCGAGGAGGAGCCCCCCGCCCTCGACGGCGCGGTTCCACTTGAGGCCGTAGTCGAGGCGGTTGATCGTCGTGCCGACGTGGAACCCGGCGCGCTGCTTCCCGGGGCCCTCCCCCGTGAGGCCGAGGAACTCGCCGGTGAGCGTCACCGGCTTCGTGACGTCGCGGATGGTCAGGTCGCCCGCGAGGGTCACCTGGCCGTCCTTCACCGTGACCGACGTGCTCCGGAACGTGAGCGTCGGGTAGGTGGCGGCGTCGAAGAAGTCGGGCGAGCGGAGGTGGGTGTCGCGCCGGTCGTTCTTCGTGTCCACGCTCGCGGCCTGGATGGTCACGGTGACGGCGCCGGCGTTCCAGTTGGCCGGGTCGGCGGTGATGGTCCCCGACCACTCCTTGAAGGTGCCGGGGACGCGGCTCACGAGGTGGCGCACCCGGAAGGTGAGTTCCGAGTGGGTGACGTCGATCTTCCAGCTGACGGAGTCGGCCGGGGCGCGGCGCGGCGCCGGCACGGCCAGCGTCGCGGCGAGCGCGGCGGAGAGCAGGACGGGGATCATGGCGGACGGGGCTCCTTGGCTGACGATCGGGCGGCGGCCGCCGCCCGCACGGCGTCAGTGCGGCGGCCGCCCCGGTTCGTGACGGCGGGTCAGAACGGCTTGTAGATCGCGAGCCCGGCGGCGCAGGCGCCGAGCAGCGGGACCAGCCAGAAGATCGTGCGCGCGAGGTGCGGCTTCCGGTAGGGCACCGCGAGGAGGGCGCCGATCACGACCCAGATGACGAGCTTGGCGATGACCCACCCCGGGAGCGTGAAGCCGCCCGGGTGGGCGATGCGGGCGAGGGTGCCGAACCCGCCCAGGAGGATCAGGAAGAGGGCCACGCCGTGGACCTTGCTGATGAGGCCCTTCACGGCGCTCGTCTCCTTCGTGGCGCCGTTGGCGACGGTGAGCGCGAGGCCGCCGAGGCCGGCGATGGCGAGGAGCACGCCGAAGATGTGCAGCGTCTTGTAGGCTTCGTACGGGATCATGACGTCCGGCCGGTGAGGGGTCGGGTACGCCCGCGGGACCGCCCCGCGGGACGGCAGAAGGTAGGTACCCCGGTGGCTCACCGGGAGTGCGGCGCCCCCCTTGGAACCGTCCCCGCCGGGTTCCATCTTCCCCCGATGCCCGACGCCACGCCCGCCCCCGCGCGCCCCGCGCTGCGCCTCGCCGCCCTCCTCGCCGGCCCGCTCCTCGCCCTGCTCGTGCTGCGCGCCGGGCCGGCCTCCCTCGGCCCCGACCAGCGCCAGGTGCTCGGGACCGGCGCCTGGATGCTCGCCTGGTGGCTCCTCGAGCCGGTGCCGCTCGCGGTGACCGCACTCCTCCCGGTGGTGCTGCTCCCGCTCTCGGGGGTGGTGAGCATCGGCGACGCCTCGGCGCCCTACGCGAACGAGATGATCCTCCTCTTCCTCGCGGGGTTCCTGATCGCCGCGGCGCTCGAGCACTGGGGGGCGCACCTCCGCCTCGCCCTCGGCGTGATGCGGCTCGCGGGGGCGAGCGGGCGCCGGGTGGTGCTCGCGGTGATGGCGGCGACGGCGCTCGTCTCCTGCTTCATCAGCAACACCGCCACCGCCGCGATGATGTACCCGATCGCCGTCGCGACGGGCCAGCTCCTCGGCGAGGGCGAGGACGCCGACCGGCTCCGGACCGCCCTGATGCTCGGCCTCGCCTACGCCGCCTCGATCGGCGGGATGGGCACGCTCCTCGGCACGCCGCCCAACCTGATCTACGCCGCGAGCGTGAAGGAGCTCCTCGGCGTGCCGGTGGACTTCGCGCGCTACCTGCTGGTCGGCCTCCCCTGCGTGGCGATCCTCCTGCCCGCGGCGTGGGCGCTCCTCGTGTACGGCCTCCACCGCGGCGAGGTGACGCTCGATGCCGAGGCGCGGGCGGCGCTCGCGGCACGGCGCGAGGCGCAGGGTCCGCTGCGCGGCGGGGCGGCGCTCGTGCTCGGCATCTTCGTGCTCACCGCCTTCCTCTGGCTCCTGCGGGAGCACAAGCAGCTCGGCGCGCTCCGCGTGCCGGGGCTCGCGGACGTGCTGCCCGGCGTCACCGATGCGTCCATCGGCCTCGCCGCGGCGATCCTGCTCTTCGCGCTCACGGCGTACGACCCCGCGACGGGAACGCGCCGCCCGCTCCTCACCTGGCACGAGGCGAAGGCGATCCCCTGGGACGTGCTGCTCCTCTTCGGGGGCGGGCTCTCGCTCGCGGCGGCGATGGAGCAGACGCAGGTGACGGCGTGGTTCGGCGAGGGGCTCCGCGGGCTCGCGGGGCTGCCCCCGCTCGCGATCTACGGCGCGGTCGCCGTGGCGACGGTCGTGCTCAGCGAGCTCGCCTCCAACACCGCCGTGGCGGCGATGGCGATGCCCGTCACGGCGGGGCTCGCGACCGCGGTGGGGCTCCCGCCGCACCGGCTCATGCTGGTGGCGGCGCTCAGCGCGTCGGCGGGCTACGCGCTCCCGATCGCGACGCCGCCGAACGCCATCGCCTACGGCTCGGGGCGGGTCACCGCGCGGCAGATGCTCCGCGCCGGCCTGGCGCTCGACCTCCTCGCGGTGGTGGTCATCGTGGCGGTGGCCCTCCTGCTGGGGCCGGTGGCGGGATGACGCCGCGGCGCCGCGCGGGCGGGGCGGACCCGCGCCACCTGCACGAGAACCCGCTCCGCCACGTGGACCACCGCGTGCGCGTGCTGCGCGCGGTGTTCCGCGTCGCGGGCGCGGTGGCGCCCGGCACCGCGGCCCGGTGGGCCGAGGCGGTGTTCTGCCGGCCGCCGCGGCACGAGGTGCGCGCGGCGGAGGAGCAGTTCCTCGCGACGGGCCGGCGCTTCGACGTGCCGCACGGCACGCTCCGGATCGCGGCGTGGGAGTGGGGCGCGGGACCCACGGTCATGCTCGCGCACGGCTGGGGCAGCCGCGCGGGACGCTTCCGGCTGTTCGTGCCGGCACTCGTCGAGGCGGGATTCCGGGTCGTGGCGCACGACGGGCCGGCGCACGGGCACACGCCGGGGACGCTCGCGTCGCTCCCCGAGTTCGCGGCGGCGCTCACGACGGTGGCGGGGGCGGTCGGGCCGGTGGCGGGGTACGTGGGCCACTCGCTGGGCGGCGGGGCGATCGTGGTGGCGCAGGCGCGCGGGCTCGCCGCGGCGCCGGCGGTGCTCATCTCGACGCCGGCCGACCCGGGAAGCTTCTCGCACCGCTTCGCGCGGCACCTGCGGCTCAGCGACCGGGTGCGCGACACGATGATGGCCAACCTCTCCGCGCGCCTCGGCGTGGCGTGGCCCGACATCCACGTGGAGGCGCTCGTCCCGCGGCTGGCGGCCCCGCTCCTCGTCATCCACGACCGCGACGACCACGACGTGCCCGTCTCGGAGGGCCGGGCCCTCGCGCGCGCCGCGCGGCAGGGGGAGTTCCTCGAGACCGCGGGCCTCGGCCACCGGTCGGTGATGCGCGACCCGGGCGTGGTGCGCGCCACCGTCGCCTTCCTCGCACGGACCGTCGCGCGATGATCGTGATGGACCGCGAGAACGCCCTGGCGCCGGGGTGGTCCCACGTGCTCTCGACGACGAACGACCTCGCCGAGCTCGACGCCTTCCGGCAGAAGGTCGGCGCCCCGCGCGAGGCCTTCCACCTCCGCGGCCGCCGGCCGCACCTCGACCTCAAGCTCGAGCCGCGCGACCGGGCGCTCCGGGATCCCGCGGTGCGCGTCTTCGAGCGGACGAGCGACCTGCTCCGCTTCGTGCAGGCGCTCGAGGCGCAGGCCGCGGGGCGCTGATGCGCCTGGGCGCGGTGGCGTCCGGCGTGATGGGCGGCGTGGCGGGCCCGCTCGTGGCGGCGCTGCTCGACGGCGCGGCGCGCTGCCTCAACGCCGGCCGGGCGCGACCGCTCACCGCGGCGGAGCGCGCCCCGCTCGCCGCGTGGGTGCCCCCCGCCCTCCTCGACCGGCTCCGCCTCGTCGAGGCGGCGCGGGTGCCGCTCCTCCCCGGCTTCGCGGGGGTGACGCTCGGGCGGACGATCTACCTCCGCGCGGGCGCGCCGCGGCGCGCGGCGCTCCTCGCGCACGAGGCGGCGCACGCGGTGCAGTTCGCGCGCTACGGCTGGCTGGGGATGACGGCGCGCTACGGCGCGCTGTGGCTCCGGCACGGGTACGCGGCACACCCGCTGGAGGAGGAGGCGCGCGCGGCGGAGCGCCGCGCGCCGGCGTGAGGCGGCGGCGTCAGCCGGGCGGGGCGAAGGTCACGTCCACGTGCACGACGATGTGCTCGTTCATGCGGAGGACGCCGAACATCTTCGACAGCCCGCCGATGCGGTAGTCCTTGAGGTTCACCGGGAAGTCGGTCCGCACCCGCACCGCGCCGGCCGCGCGCGCGACGCGGGCGGGCAGCTCCACCGCCTGCGCCACGCCGTGCAGGGTGAGCGTGCCGACGAGGGTGACGAGCGTCGAGTCGCCCTGCGCGGCGCCGGGCCGCACCTCGCGGAGGTCGAAGCGGATCGTCGGGTACTGCGCCGACTCCATGGACTTGTTGAGGTCGCGGTCCCGCCGCCCGTTCCCCGTCTCCAGCGTCGCCACCGGCGCCTCGACCCATCCGCGCACCCCGGCGAGCGTCGCGCTCGCCGCCATCGCGCCCGACACCGTGTGCGTGGTGCCGGTGAAGTCGCCGAGCGACGCCTTGCCGTCGAAGGCGAGCGTCCCCTCGCGCACCGGCGCGGCCGGGTAGGAGTCGGTCGGGGCGGGCGCGGGCTCCTGCGCCCGCCCGGCGGGCGCCGCCCCCTGGGCGCGGAGCGCCGGCGCGGCGAGGAGCCCGAGCGCGGCGGCGAGCGCTCCCGCGAGGAGCCGTGCCGCCGGACGCGACCGGCCGCGCACCAGGCCGCGCGCATTCATCGCGCCGGCCCCGTCTCCACGGGCGTGTCGGCCCGCCCGCCCCACTCCGTCCACGAGCCGTCGTAGAGCGCCGCGTCGGTCACGCCCAGCGTCTCGAGCGCGAGGAGGAGCGCGCAGGCGCTCACCCCGGAGCCGCAGCTCGCGATGACCGGCCTCGCGGGATCCACCCCCGCCCCCTCCAGCACGGCACGGAGCCGGTCGGGCGGGAGGAGCGTGCCGTCGGGCGCGACGAGCGAGGCGTACGGGACGTTGCGCGCGCCCGGGACGTGCCCGGGCCGCACGCCGGCGCGCGGCTCCGGCACCTCGCCGCGGAACCGCTCCGCCGACCGCACGTCCACGAGCTGCGCCTCGCCGCGCGCGAGGCGCGCGCGCACCTGCTCCGCGTCGCGCACCATCGCCGGCCGGAACTCGGCGACGAAGTCGCCGAGCGGTGGCGGGGCCGGCTCGCCCGCCTCGAGCGGGAGGCCCGCCGCGCGCCACGCGCCGAGGCCGCCGTCGAGCACCGCCACCGCCTGGTGGCCGAAGGCGCGGAACATCCAGCGGCAGCGCGCGGCGCCCAGGTTCGTGCCCGACCCGTCGTAGGCGACGATCACGTCGTCGGCGCGCACCCCGAGCCCGCGCGCCACCGCCTGGAAGTGCGCGGCGGCGGGGACGGTGTGCGGGAGCGGCGCGACGGGATCGCAGGCGGCGTCGAGGTCGAAGAAGCGGGCGCCGGGCAGGTGCGCGGCGAGGAACTCGGCGCGCGCGTCGCGCTGGGCCGCGGGGAGGTACCACGAGGCATCGAGGACGACGAGGCCGGCGGCGCCGAGGTGGCGGGCGAGCCAGGCGGGCGGGACGAGGGGACCGGGCAGGGCGCGCATGACGGGAAGATACCCGCGCGCCCCCGGGACGGTGCCTCAGCGGCGGGGGCGGCGGACCTCGATGCGGACGATGGCGCGCCGCGTCCCCACGACGGCGGCGACGCGCGCGGTGCCCTCGCGCTGCGCCTGCAGCACGCCCTCGCCGTCCACGGTGACGATCGCGGGGTCGCTCGTCACCCAGGCGACCTCGATCCCGCGGAGCTCGCGGCCCGCCTCGTTGAGCACGCTCACCTGCACGGGGAAGGTCTCCCCGACCCGGAGGAGCGCGGTGAGCGGGTTCACCACCACGTTCGCCACGACCGCCGGGAGCACGCGCACGATCGTCCGGGCCGAGGCGGCGCCGCAGGCGGCGGTGACCTCCGCGGTGCCCGGGCCCACGGCGACGAGGTGGCCGCTCCCGTCCACGACGGCGACGGCGGGATCGCTGGACTGCCAGCCGATGAGGCGGCCGGCGAGCCGGGCGCCGAGGCGGTCGAGGGTCCAGGCGTGGAGGTGCACGTCGTCGCCGACGCGCACGCTCACGCTCGAGGGCGTGAGCTGCACCCGCGCGACCTCGACGCGCGTGACCGTGAAGCGGACGGCGACCTCCTCGGCGCCGAGGCGTGCGGTCACCGTCGCCTGGCCGAGGCCGTCGGCGACGACCTCGCCCTCGGGGGTGACGCGCACCACCGCCGGCGCGTCCGAGCGCCACTCGACCGGCTCCTCGACCGGCACCGCGTCGCCACCCGCGCTCGCGCGCCGCACCGCCTGCAGCCGGGCGGTCTGGCCGATCGCCATCGTCCCGCCGGCGGGGAGGAGCGCGAGCGGCCCCTGCGCGCGCGGCATCGGCGTCTCGCGCCGGCGCGCCACGTTCACCACGATCCGCGCGGTGGCGGCGAGGCCGTCGAGCACGGCGGTGATCACCGCCTCGCCCCCGGCGACCGCCGTCACGAGCCCCGCGGGCGAGACCACCGCCACGGCGCCGTCGCTGGTGGCCCAGGTGACGGCCCCGCTCGTGAGCAGGTTGCCGTTGCCGTCGCGCGCGGTGGCGGCGAGCTGCACCGCGTCGCCGACGGTGCAGGTGCACTGCGCGGGCGACACGACGAGCGAGCGGGGCCGCGCCGAGACGACCGTGGTCGCGGCCTGGCCGGCGTCGCGCGCGAGCGGGATCGGGCTCTGCGGGGTGCGCGAGACGCGGCCGGCGGGGGCGTGCCCCGCCGCGAGCGCCGCGAGCGCGGCGCGCTGCGCCTCGGGCTCGTACGCGAGCTGCATCGCCGCCACCGCCTCGCCGAGGTCGGCGAAGCGGTCCCGGGGCTCCTTCGACAGCATCCGGTGGATCGCGACCGCGAGCGCCGGCGGGCAGTCGGGCCGGCGCGACTGCAGGGGCGGCGGCGGCTCGTGCACGTGGGAATAGAAGAGGCTGAGCGAGGTGTCGCCCGCGAAGGCGGTCTCGCCGGCGAGCATCTCGTAGAGGACCATCGCGAACGAGTACTGGTCCGACGCGGCGGTGACCTCGCCCCCCTTGCACTGCTCCGGGCTCATGTGCGACGGGGTCCCCACCGTGGCCCCGGTCTGGGTGAGCCCCGGCGCGTCGCCCATCTTGGCGATGCCGAAGTCGGTGACGAGCGCCTGGCCCTCGACGTCGAGCAGGATGTTGGCCGGCTTGATGTCGCGGTGGATCGCCCCCTTGCGGTGCGCGAAGGCGAGCGCGCCGCCCACCTGGTGCACCACCGCGGCGACCGCCTCGAGCGGGAGGGCGCCGTGCTCCTCGATCACCGCGTCCAGCGCGCGGCCGTCCACGAACTGCATGACGAACCAGAGCAGCTCGCCGCTCCGGCGCACCGCGTGGATCGGCACGATGCTCGGGTGCGTGAGCGACGCCGCGATGCGCGCCTCGCGCAGGAAGCGCTCGCCGAGCGACGGGTTCGGCGCGTAGCCCGGCGCGAGCACCTTGATCGCGACCTTCCGGTCGAGCGCGATGTCGTGCGCGAGGTACACCGCCGCCATGCCGCCGCGCCCGAGGAGCCCGAGCACGTCGTACTCGCCGAGCGTGGCACGCCGCAGCGCCGCGCCGAGCGCGTCGTCGGCGGCGGACCCGTGCTGCGGGGCGAGGAAGGCGGCGGTGCGATCGGCCATGCGGGCCCGGGGTTCGGTGCGCGGTTCGTGACGGTCTCCCTGCGCCGGCGAGCGGCGTGGGGCGGACACTTCGGGTTGAGTTATCGTCTTGTCGCGGGCCGACTTGAGGCGAGCCGCTCCGTCTCGTATTGACCGCACGATCCGGGTAGCCCGCTGGGGCCGCCCGGCAGTATCGTGGAGCCATGATGCACGAGCTTCGTACACAACGAGTTGCGGCCCGCCCGCCACGCCGGTCCGGCCCGGCCGCCGACCCGCGCTGGGAGGCCGTCCGCACCCGGGACCGGGCCGCCGACGGGCGCTTCGTCTATGCCGTCCGGAGCACCGGGATCTTCTGCCGGCCCTCCTGCCCCTCCCGGCGCCCCCGCCCCGACCGCGTGGCGTTCTACGCGACGCCGCACGAGGCGGCGGCCGCCGGCTTCCGGCCCTGCCGGCGGTGCCGGCCCACCGCGGCGGCGCCGGCCACGCTCGCCGAGCGGGTGCGGGCGTACCTCGACGCGCACCCGGGGGAGCGGGTCACCCTCGCGGACCTCGCGACGGCGCTGGGCGCCGGCCGCGCGCACCTGCAGCGGGCCTTCACCCAGGCCTACGGCGAGAGCCCGCGCGCCTATGCGGAGCGGCTCCGCGCGGGGCGCTTCCGGGCGGGGCTCCGCGCGGGCCAGGGGGTGTCCCGCGCGGCGTTCGAGGCGGGCTACGGCTCGCTCAACCGCGCCTACGCGGGCGCGGCGCGGCACCTCGGCATGACGCCGGGGCGCTACGCCCGGGGCGGCGCCGGGATGACGCTCGAGTGGTGCACGCTCCCCTCGTCGCTCGGCACGCTGCTCGTGGCGCGGAGCGCACAGGGCATCTGCGCGGTGCTCCCCGCCGGGAGCCGTGCGGAGGCGGCGCGCCAGTTCGCGGAGGAGTTCCCCCGGGCGAGCCTCGTCGAGGTGCCGCCCTTCGCGGCGGCCAGGGCGGCGGCGCGCGCCGTCGAGGGCCGCGGCGCGGCCCCGGCTCTCGACCTCCACGGCACCGACTTCCAGCGCCGGGTCTGGGCGACGCTCGCCGGGATCCCCGCGGGCGAGACGCGGACCTACGCGGACGTGGCGCGGGCGATCGGCCGCCCGAGCGCGGCGCGCGCCGTGGCGCGGGCCGTCGCGACGAACCCGGTCGCGGTCCTCGTGCCCTGCCACCGCGTGGTGCGCGGCGACGGCGGGATGGGCGGCTATCGCTGGGGCGTGGCGCGCAAGGCGGCGCTCCTCGCGCGCGAGGCGGGCGACTGAGCGGGCCGGGAAACGCCGCGGCCGGCGCGGGGTAGGAGCCGCGACCATGCACCCGATCCCCGGCCTCGTCGCCCTCCTGCTCCTCGTCGCCGTCCCCTGCCTCGCGCAGGCGGGGGGACGCACCGGCGTCGTCACCGGGCGCGTGGCCAGCGCCGCGAGCGAGGCGGCGGTGAGCGACGCGACGGTGGAGGTGGTCGGCAGCGGCCGCCGCACCACCACCGGTCCCGGCGGCCGCTTCGTGCTCGACAGCGTGCCGGTGGGCCCGGCGCAGCTCCGAGTGACGGCGATCGGCTACGCCCCCCGCGTCCTGAGCGAGCTCCTCGTCGGGAGCGGGAAGCCCCTCGAGGTGGAAGTGCGGCTCGCCCCGCGCGCCGTGGAGCTCGAGGCGCTCGCCACGCAGGGCAGCTACTTCCGGAGCGAGGTCGAGGCCACCACGAGCACGCAGGGCCTCGGCCGCGAGGAGGTGCGGCGCGCCCCCGGCGTGCAGGAGGACGTGGTCCGCGCGCTCGCCCTCCTCCCGGGCATCGGCGTGACGACCGGCGGCCGCAACGACCTCGTGGTGCGGGGCGGCGCGCCGTTCGAGAACCTCTTCCTGGTGGACGGGATCGAGGTCCCCAACCTCAACCACTTCGGCTCGCAGGGCTCGACCGGCGGGCCGGTGTCGCTCCTCACCATCGACTTCGTCCGCGAGGCGAGCTTCGCCTCCGGCGGCTTCGGGCCCCAGTACGGCGACCGCACCTCGAGCGTGACGAGCATCGCGCTCCGCGAGGGGAACGCCGAGCGCCTCGCGGGCTCGGCGACGCTGAGCGCGACCGGCTTCGGCGCGAGCGCGGAGGGCCCGGTCGGCGGCGGCGGGACCTTCCTCGCGAGCGTCCGGCGGAGCTACCTCGACCTGATCTTCAAGGCGGCGGGGTTCGCGTTCATCCCCGAGTACTGGGACGCGAACGTGAAGGTGACGCGCCGCCTGGGCGCGCGGCACCAGCTCGCCTTCCTCGCCGTCGGCGCGCTCGACCGCATCACGCTCAACAACGACTCCCCCGACAACCGGCTCGACAACAGCCGCCTCGCGGCGCCGGACCAGTCGAGCTACTTCGCCGGGCTCACCTGGAAGTGGTCGCTGCCCGCGGGGCTCCTGCAGGCGACGCTGGGCCGCACGTGGACGCGCTTCGACGTGACCCAGGGCGACTCGCTCGTCCCCGCGACCGTCGTGTACCGGAACCGGAGCACGGAGGGCGACAACGCGCTCCGGACCGACCTCTCGCTCGAGCTGGGCCGCGGCGCCACGCTCCTCGTCGGGAACACCGCGCGCTGGGCGACCCGCCTCCGCTACGACGTCGCGCTCGACGGCGCGCTCCGCCGCGACTCGCTGGGCGACCCCGCGCCCCTCGCCGCCGACACCGGCTTCCGCGCCTTCCGGAACGCGACCTACGCCTCGCTCGGCTTCGACGCCGGCCCGGTCCGCCTCAGCGCCGGCGTGCGGGCCGACTGGTACCGCTTCCTCGGGAACGCGGTGCGCGTGGCGCCGCGCGTGGGGGCGAGCGTCCCGGTCGGCCGGCGCGGCCTCCTCACCGCGAGCGCGGGGCGCTACGCGCAGGCGCCGAGCTTCGTCTGGCTCGCCGGCGACCCGGGGAACGCCGCGCGGCTCCGGCCGTTCCTCGCCGACCAGGTCGTGGTGGGCTACGAGCGGCTCGTGCGGCCCGACCTCAAGGTGCAGGTGGAGGCGTACCACAAGCGGTACCGCGACTACCCCGCGCGGCTCTTCCGGCCCGGCCAGGTGCTGCAGCCCTCGGGCTTCGACGACGTGACGAGCGACATCCCCGCGGGCCTCGAGCCGCTCGCGAGCACGGCGCGCGGCCGCGGGTGGGGCGCCGAGGCGTTCGTGCAGAAGAAGCCCGCGGGGTCGCGGACGTTCGGCCTCGCCTCGCTCAGCGTGAGCCGCACCACCTTCGACGGCCCCGACGGCACGGCGCGCGCCGGCGCCTTCGACACGCGCGTCATCGCCACGGTGCTCGGCGGCTGGCGCGTGGACGGCCGCTGGGAGCTGAGCGGGAAGTTCCGCGTGGCGTCGGGGCTCCCCTACACCCCCTTCGTCGCGAGCGGGCCGCTCGCGGGCACGCGCGACGCCGCGCGCTACAACACCCTCCGCCTCCCCACCTTCCACGCGCTCGACGTGCGCGTGGACCGCCGCTGGGCGTTCCGCGGCCTCCAGCTCGACGCCTACCTCGACGTCCAGAACGTGTACGGGCGGAAGAACGTGAGCGGCACGTACTGGAACGCCCGCACCCGGATCGAGGAGTTCGACGAGTCCCTCGGCGTGCTGCCGAGCCTGGGGGTGATGGTCGAGTTCTGACGCGGCGGCCCGCGCGGGTGCGCCCTGGCGCACGGGCCGGGTCACCGTGGCACCCCGGACATTCTGGCGCGGCGGCACCGGGCGCGGCGCGGTGCTTGACGGCCTCCCCCGGTCGTCCCCATTGTCGAGGGACGGCGCGCCGGTGCGCCGCCCGCACGATCGAGGTTCCCGATGCTCGCCCTCCTCCTCTCGCTCGCCGCCGTGCCCGCGACCGCCCCGGTCGCCCTGCGCCCGCCGGTGACGATCTCGCTCAGCGACGACGGCCGCTACTACCCGGGCGACGGCGTGCACGTGAAGGTGCGCGCCAACCGCGACGGCCACCTGCTCGTGCTGCAGGCCGACCCGACGGGACGCGTCCGCGTCCTCTTCCCGCTCGACCCCGGCGACGACGACCGCGTGGACGGCGGCCGCACCTACGAGCTCCGCGGCCGCGGCGACCGCGAGGCGTTCGTCGCCGACGAGGAGGGCGGGAGCGGCACCATCTTCGCCGCCGTCGGCGACCGCCCGGTGAACGCGGGCGAGTTCGCCGTCAACGACCACTGGGACTACCGGCGGCTCCGCCTCCCCGACGATGCCGACGCCGAGTCCGCGCTGCGCGACCTCGCCGACCAGCTGCTCGGCCGGAACTACGACTTCGACGCGCGGGCGTACGTCGTGTACGAGGGAGGCTACGCCGGGCGCGGGACGGTCGTGGTCGGCTCGGCGAGCTGCTGGAGCTGCGGCTACGGCTGGGCCGGCGGCTGGGCGTGGGGATGGGATCCCTGGTGGGGCTGGGGCCCGGCCTGGGGCTACGGATGGGCCGGATGGAGTCCCTGGTTCGGCTATGCGTGGGATCCGTGGTACGGCTACGGCTGGCGGCCGTGGGGCGTGTCGGCGTGGGGCCTGAGCCCGTGGTGGGGCGGCTGGGGCTGGTACCGGGCGCCGTATCGCGACTGGCGCAGCACGCCGGGCTACGTCGGCCGCCAGGGCCGCCCCTTCCCGGGCCGCACGTGGGGCGGGGCGCCGCACGGCCAGCTGGCCGGGGTCCCGGATCGGTCCACCTTCCGCGCGTGGAATGGCCAGCGCGCCCCGCGGAACGGGGCGCCCGCGCTCGAGGGCCGGCGGTCGTGGAGCGAGCCGGCCTACCGTGGGCGAACCGGCGCGGCCCCCTCGTTCCGCTCCGTCCCGCGCGCCGAGCGCTCGTGGGGCGGGTCGGGCCGGAGCGTGGGCCCGAACCGGTCGTGGAGCCCGCCCAGCCGGGGCTTCGGCGGGAGCCGGGCCCCGAGCTTCGGCGGTGGCCGCGCGCCCAGCTTCGGCGGCAGCCGCGGGTGGGGCGGCGGCGGCCGGAGCTTCGGCGGCGGACACTCCTTCGGCGGGGGCGGCGGCCGGCGCCGCTAGCGGGTCCGCCCGCACCCGCGCGCCCCCGGTTCCCCGACTCGGGAGCCGGGGGCGTGTTCCGTCCGGGGCGTGCCGCCGCCTTAGATTTCCGCCACCATGCCGTCGCTCGACACGATCATCCAGCGCTTCCGCAGCGCCGACCGCAACACGCGGCTCGAAGCGCTGCTCGACTACTCCCGCAAGCTCCCGCCCCTGCCCCCCGAACTCGAGGCGGCGAAGGCCGCCGGGGAGAACCGCGTCCCCGAGTGCCAGACCCCGGTCTACCTCTGGGTGGGCGTCGAGGGCGGCAAGGTACGGCTCCACGCGGACGTGCCCCGCGAGTCGCCGACGGTGCGCGGCTTCGTGGCGCTCCTCCTCAAGGCGCTCGACGGCGCCGACGCCGCGGAGGTGGCGAAGGTGCCGGGCGACCTCCTCGACCAGCTCGCGCTCGGCGAGACCCTCGGCATGATGCGCACGCAGGGCCTGACCGCGATCCTCGGCCGGATCAAGCGCAGCGTGGCCGAGGCGGCGGCCGCCGCCTGAGCCGGCGCGCGGTGCGGCGCGCCGCGCTCCTCCTCGGCGCGCTCGCGGCCTTCCGCGCCGCAGGCGCGGCGGCGCAGGCGCCGCTCCCCACGGTCACGCCCGCCGCCGGGCTCGTCATCACGCGCTCGGTGCGGCTCGCCCCCGGCACCTGGCGGCTGCCCGCCCCCGACTCGACCCCGCTCATCACGATCCGCGGCCACGGCATCACCGTCGTGCTGGACGGCGTGGTGCTCGAGGGCACCGACCCGCACGCCGACCCCGACCTGGCGCACGGGACCGCGCTGTTCGTGGACGGCGGCGCCGACGTCACCGTGCGGGGCGGGACGCTCCGCGGCTACAAGGTGGGGCTCCTCGCGCGCGGCACGCGGCGGCTCGCGCTCGAGGGGATCGACGCGAGCCACGGCTGGAAGCCGCGCCTCTACAGCGGCGTCGAGCACGAGAGCCTCGCCGACTGGCTCTCCTTCCACCACGACGAGCGCGACGAGTGGCTCCGCTACGGCGCGGCGTTCTACCTGGCCGACGTGCAGGGCGGCACGGTGCACGGCACCCGCGCGCGGCAGGGGATGAACGGGCTCCTGCTCGTGCGGACGAGCGGCCTCACCGCCTGGAACAACGACTTCTCCTTCAACTCGGGGCTCGGCATCGGGCTCTACCGGTCGAGCGGGAACCGCATCCTCCACAACCGCGCCGACTGGTGCGTGCGCGGCTACTCCCACGGCTTCTACGCGCGCGGCCAGGACTCGGCGGCGCTGCTCCTCTTCGAGCAGAGCTCGCGCAACGTCGTCGCGTACAACTCGATGACGCACTCGGGCGACGGGCTCTTCCTCTGGGCCGGGCAGCAGACGATGGACTCGGGCACCGGCGGCTCCAACGACAACCTGTTCTACGCGAACGACTTCTCGTACGCGCCGACGAACGGGATGGAGGCGACGTTCAGCCGGAACCGGTTCGTCGGGAACGTCGTGGTCGGCGCGACGCACGGGCTCTGGGGCGGCTACAGCTGGGGCTCCGAGGTCACCGACAACCGCTTCGGCGGGAACCGCATCGCGATCGCCATCGAGCACGGCCAGGACAACCGGATCGCGCGGAACGCCTTCGACGGCGACTCGACGGCGATCCGGCTCTGGTGGAACCGCATCGAGCCGGGCGACTGGGGCTACCCGAAGCACCGGGACACGCGGAGCCGGGACTACCTGATCGAGGACAACCGCTTCGCGCACCACCGCGTCGGGCTCCGCGTCATCGGGACCCAGCGCGCGACGGTGCGGCGGAACGCGTTCGCCGGCGTGGACACCCTCGTCGTGGCGAGCGGGGACACGAGCGGCTGGCGCTGGGAGGACAACCCGGTGCGCCGGGCGCCCGAGGCCGTGCGCACGGCCCCGCGCCAGCGGGCGCCGCTCGTGCCGCGCATCCGCGGCGCGTGGGACGCGCGGCTCCCGGACACCGCCGCACGCGGGCGGGACCGGATCATCGTGGACGAGTGGGGCCCCTACGACTGGCGCGCGCCGAAGCTCTGGCCCGCCGGTCGGAGCGACGCCGCGCCGCTCGCGCTCCGCGTGCTCGGTCCCGCGGGGCGCTGGCGCGTCCGCTCGACGCGCGGCGTCGCGTCGCTCTCCGACTCGGCGGGCGCGACGGGCGACACGCTCATGGTGACGCCGGCCGAGGGCGCGCGGGACGACTGGGCGGTCACGCTCGAGTACGCGGGCGCGGCGGTCGTCACCGCCGCCGGCGACTCGTTTCCCGCCGGGAGCGCGGTGCCGTTCGGCTACGCGCACTTCGCGCCCGACCTGCGCTGGCGCGTGCGCGCCGCGGCGTGGGACTCGACCGCCGACCCCCGACGGGACAGCACGGCGCTCGCGCGCGCGTTCGCAGGCACTCCGCTCCTCGACACGACCGTCGCGCGGCTCGACTGGATGTGGTACCGGCCGGCGGTGAAGGCGCTGCCCTCGGAGCGCTGGCTGCTGGCGGCGGACGGCGAGGTCACGCTCCCGCCGGGCGACTACGCGCTCCGGACGATCAGCGACGACGCGCTCCGCCTCTGGGTGGACGACTCGCTCGTGGTGGACCGCTGGGCGCCGCACGAGTCGGTCGTGGACGAGGTGCCGATCCCGGCGGGGAGGCACCGGCTGCGGCTGGCCTACTACCAGGTGGACGGGTGGGTGGAGCTCCGCGCCGAGGTGGTGCGGCGGGGGAACATCGGAGACCCCTGAACCTCGCAGAACGCCACATTTCGAACCGGGAAAACGGGAACTCACGTTCTCGACAGCCCATCTGATCGGTGCAGTTATTTGCACTCCACCGGACACGCCGTGGACCGACCAGATTCCAGCCGTTGTGGATCAACGGTTTACGATACAGCGCAACGCCGCGTTACATCGCGCCTGACAATCCCTGCAGTACGGCCCGCCCCCTGCAGTAGCGCCACCGGAGCATCATTCCTGGGCAGTCACCGATCCCCCCGGAACGGGGCGGGAACCATGTATCGGATCAAGCTCGCGGGCGGCCGAGAAGCGGAGTACGGGAGCATCGACGAGTTCTCGGCGGCGGTGGCCGACGGGGTCGTCACGGAGACGGCCGAGATCTTCCACGCCCGGGCCGACCGGTGGCTCCCGATCGCCATGCACCCGCACTACAAGCTGGCGAAGGACAAGGCGCAGAGCCCCGGCTTCCGCCGCGCCGCGGCGGCGAAGCCGGCGGCCCGTCCCGCCGCGCCGGCGCCCGCTGCCGGCCAGTCGGCGCCCAGGCCGGCGGTGAGCGCATCCGGGCCGCGCCCGGCGGTCGGCGCTTCCGGCTCGCGTCCCGCGATCACGAATTCCGGTGCACGTCCGGCGGTGCCGCCTTCGGGCGCGGGACCCGCGCTCGCCAACTCCGGCGCCCGTCCGGCGGTCGCCGCGCCCACGCAGTCGCCGTCCGGCCCGGTCGCCGCACCCCGGCCGGCCGTGACACGGTCGGGCACGCGGCCCTCGGTGTCGGCGTCAGGCAAGCAGCCGGCGATCGGTGCCACGGCCACCATGGAGGCACCGGCGGCCGTCGTCCGGGACGCGGCGCCCGCCCCGACGGCCGCGGCGCCCGCCGAGCCGGCGATGCTGCGCGCGGATGCGATCGTGGTGGCCGACCTGCCGCTCGAGCTGCCGCCGGCCCCGCCGCCTGCCGTGGAGCCGGCCGCCGCGCTGCCCGAGCCGGAGCCGATCGTGATTCCCCCGGCGGCACCTGCGCTCGAGATCGTGCGCACCGCGCCGCCGCCGGAGCCCGCTGCGCCGGTGGCAACGACCCCGGAGGCGCCACGCGCGAGCGCCCCGGCGCTCCCGGAAGTGGCGGCTCCCGCGCCGATGCCCGCGCCGGTCGAGCCGGCGCACCTGCGCTTCGCCCCGCCCGAGCTGCGCGAGAGCGCGGCCGTGACGGTCGCCGCGCCGCCGGCACCGCTCGTGATCGAGAAGGCACCGGCGCCGGTCGAGTTCGGTGCGCCGTCGGCCGCCGCGCTCGACATCATCAACCCGGACCGCACGGTTCCCGTGACCCCGAAGGGTCTCGAGATCCCGCCGCCGGAGACCGAGTTCACGCCCCTCGCCGAGACCGCGCCGGCGGCGGCTCCCTCGAGCCGGCGCGGGCTCCTCGTGGGCGCGGGCCTCGCCGCGATCGCGCTCGTCGCCGTCGCCGTGATGCTCCTGCGCGGGCGCCAGGGCGCCGACGGGGTGGGCGCACCGTCGAAGGTCGCGGCGGCGCCCGCGGCCGCGACGCCCGCGCCGGCGCGCGAGAGCATCTCCGCCCCGTCGGTGGTGGAGACGGCCGCGGCGCAGGTCCCGCCCGCCCCGCCGCCGCCGGACGCCGGCGCCGCGCAGGCGGAACGGCGCCAGAGCGCGGAGCGCGTGGCGCAGCAGGTGCGCGAGGCGATCGCGGCCGGCGCGCAGCGGGAACGGGCGCAGGCAGCGCAGGCGGCGGCGGACTCCATCCCCTCGGCGGCGCTCCCGGTCCCGCCGGTGGTGACGGGGATCGGCGACCCGTCCATCCTCAAGACCGACGTGAGCGTGGACATCGCGGCGGATGCCGCGCGGCGGCAGGCGGCGCTCGAGCGCACGCGCCGCGAGATCGCCGACAAGCTCAAGCGCGAGCAGCAGCAGCAATCGCGCTGACGCGGCGCCCCCGACGCGAGAGCGCCCGGGCCTCCCTCGAGGTCCGGGCGCTCGTGCGTTCCGGGCAGGCGGCGATCAGCGGGGCGCGAGCACCTCGTCGAGCGCCGCGAGCATCGCGTCGAGCTCGGGGAGCGTGAGGTCGCCCATGTGGCCGATGGCGAGGGCGCGGTCGGCGAGGTCGCCGAAGGCGGCGGCCACGGCGAAGCCGCGCGCAGTCATCGCGGCCACCACCTCCATGGCACGTCGCCCCTCGGGGAGCCGCACGACCGAGAGCGTCGGCGCCCGGTGGCCCTCGGGCGCCACGAGCGCGAGGGGCGGCCGCGCCGCGACCCACTCCGCGACCCGCGCCGCGAGCGCCGCGTGCCGGGCCCAGCGCGCCTCGGCGCCGCCGGCCGCGGCGATCGCGGCGAGCTGCGCGTCGAGCATGCCGAGGAGCGGCGCGGGCGGGGTGTGGAGGGTGCGGCCGCGGCGCGCCGCCTCCTGGTGCCGCAGCAGGTCGAGCGCCCAGCCGCGGTCGGCGAGGTGCAGCGCGCGCTCGAGGAAGCGCGGCCCCAGCACGGCGAACGAGAGGCCGGGCGGGAGGCCCAGGGCGAGGTGCGAGGTCCCGTACGCGAAGTCCACGCCCCACGCGTCCACGGCGAGCGGCGCGCCGCCGAAGGTGGCGACGGCGTCGAGCAGGACGAGGCAGTCGTGCCGCTCGCGCCACACGGCGCAGAGCTCGGCCACCGGCGCGAGCAGGCCGGTGCCGCTCTCGGCGTGCGACACGAGCACCGCATCCACCGGGGGGCCGTCGAGGAACCGCCGCGCGAGCGCGGCGTCGAGCGGGCGCCCCGCGGCGACGTTGAGCTCGACCACCTCGCGCCCGCAGCTCGTCGCGGCGCGCGCGAGGCGCCCGCCGAAGTGCCCGCCCGAGACCACCAGCACGCGCTTCCTGACCCCGGAGCGGATCGCCGCCTCGAGCAGGGCGCTGCCTGGGAGGCCGTCCACCACCACGTCGCGCGCGGTGCCGAAGAGGGCCCGGAGGCCGGGCTGCAGCCGCGCGAACGCGGCGGGGAGGGACGGGTCGCCGGCGCCGAGGGGCGCGAGGGGCGGGGCGTCGCGGAGGGCGGGCCGGACGGCGCAGGGGCCGGGCAGGAACGCGCGGAGCGCGACCGCGGTCACGGCACGCGGCCCTCGACCACGTCGGCGGTGGTGACCATGCGGACGCCGCGGCGCGCCCAGGTGCCGAGGAGGGCGTCGGCGCGGTCGGCGTGGATCGGGGCCTGCGCGTCGGTGACGAGCCAGATGCGCGCCCCGGGGCGCCGGGCGAGGAGGCCCTCGATCGCGTAGCGGTTGCAGACGTCGGTCGCGACGCCGTAGAGCACGATGTCGTCGGGGTCGAGGACGTCGAGCACCACGGGCACGTTCGGGTTCGTGAAGACGTCGAACCAGTGCTTGTGCAGGAGGACGTGGCCGCCGTGGCCGCGGAGGCGCTCGGCGAGGCCCGCCGGGTCGTGCGGCTCGGGCTCGAGGACGAGCGGGTCGCGGAGCGCCGTCTCGGGCACCTTGGCCTGGCCGGGCGTGCCGCGCATGCAGTGCGGCGGGAAGGTCTCGAGGAAGTCGGGGGTGTCCGAGAGCTCGCGGTGGCCCGGGACGTGGTCGTCGGCGCTCGCGACGATGCGGATCCCGCGCCCGTGCGCGGCGAGGGTCAGCATCGCGAGGTTCGCCAGCAGCGCCTCGGCGCCGGGAACGTAGAGCTTCCCCTCGGCGCGCATGAAGTCGTGCTGCGTGTCCACGTCCCAGAAGATGGTGCCCGCCATGCGCCGCCCCTCAGGTCACGCGCTCGAGGCGCGGGCTCGGGCGGTACTCGCGCCCCACCTTGGCGCAGGGGGCGCCCTCGTGGCGCACCACGTCGGCGGTGAAGTCGAAGCGGCCCTGGAAGAGCGAGCTCCCGACGCCGTAGGCGTCCACCGGCACGCCGAGCGCCTCGAACTCGCGGATCTTCTCGACGGTGAACCCGCCGGAGACGACGATCTTCACGTGCCGGTGGCCGGCGGCGTCGAGGGCGGCGCGCACCTTCTCGACGAGCCGCGGATTGACGCCGGTGGGGCGGTAGCGGCCCATCTCCGGCCAGAGGGCGCGGTCCACGAGCATCTCGCTCGTGTCGAGGCGCACGCCGTAGAGCGCCTCGCCGAGGGCGTCAGCGACGCGGAGCGAAGTGCCGACGCAGTCGTTCTCGAAGTCCACGAGGGTCACGAGGCGGGTGCCGGGCGGCATGTACTGCGCGAACTTCCGCGTGGCGAGGACGGTGTCGCCGCCGTAGGCCGCGATGATGGCGTGCGGCACGGTGCCGATCCCCTCGCTGCCCCACCACGAGGCCTGCGCGTCGGTGGAGACGCCGATGGCGCCGGCGATGTGCGCGGCGTAGCCGTCGCCGGTCTGCACGAGCCAGTGGTCGTGGCGCGCGGGGAAGAACATGACCTCCTTGGGCCAGGCCGCCTCCACGACGCGCCGCGTGTTGGTGGCGACGCGGGTGCGGCGCGCGAGCACGCCCAGGTAGAGCGTCTCGAGGTGGGCGAAGGCGTCGTACGGCCCCTCGATCAGCATCACCGTCTCCCAGGGCTCCACCTCGTCGCCGTCGTGGAGGGCGTGCACCTCGAGCGCGCGCCAGTCGTCGGCGCAGAGCTTGAGGATGGCGATCGCCTCGTCGAGGCCGCCGAGGAAGGCGTGCGCCTTCCCGAACACCTGCATCGTGACGCGGGGGTGGTAGTGGTCGGCGCGGAGGATCTCGCGCGCGCGGACGAAGTACTTGTCGGAGTAGTACCCGGCCCGCATCCGCTCGACGGGGAGGTTGAAGATCGCGGGGTCGAGCCGGGGCCGCCGCAGGGGGCGCGGCATCCCGGCGGGACGCGAGGAAGCGGTCATGCGGTCTCCGGCGTGGCGGCGCGGACGGGCCCGGCGTGCCCGGGCGGCGGCGCGGTGCGAAGATTACGCCCGGCGCGAAAGGCGGGGCAAGCGGCGCGACCCGTTGCGCGCAGCCGCCGGCGCGCCTAAATCCCGGGCACCGCCGCGGCAGCCCGCCGCGCCGGGACCCGACCCGGAGACCCCCCGTGACCGACCAGCTGAGCCGCCGCGACTTCCTCGCGACGACCGGCACCGCCGCCGCCCTGGCCGCGCTGCCCCGCCCCGCCCTCGCCGGCGCCCCGTTCGTCCACCGCGCGCCCGTCGCGCGGACCGTGGCCATCAGCTCGGCGAACAGCCTGGCCCCCGTCACGAAGGCGGTGGAGCTGATGCTGCAGGGCGCCGACACGCTCGACGCGGCGGTGGAGGGGGTCAAGATCCAGGAGCTCGACCCGAACGACGACTCGGTCGGCTACGGCGGGTTGCCGAACGAGGAAGGGGTCGTGCAGCTCGACGCCTCCTGCATGCACGGGCCCACGAGGCGGGCCGGCGCGGTGGCGGCGCTCGAGGGGATCAAGACGCCGAGCGAGGTGGCGAAGCTCATCCTCAAGTACACGAACCACATCATGCTGGTGGGCGAGGGGGCGAAGCGCTTCGCGCTCTCCTACGGCTTCAAGGAGGAGGACCTCCTCACGCCGGCGTCGCGGCAGAAGTGGCTCGTCTGGCGCGCCAACCGGGGCCACGAGGACGACTGGCTCGACGTCCCCGACACCGAGCCGCTGGTGGCGCGGCCCACCGGCACGATCAACCTCGACGCGGTGAACGCGAAGGGGGAGATCTCCTCGGTGACGACCACGAGCGGGCTCGCCTGGAAGATCCCCGGGCGCGCCGGGGACTCGCCGATCGTGGGCGCGGGGCAGTACACCGACAACAGCGTCGGCGCCGCCGGCTCGACCGGCCGCGGCGAGTCGAACATCATGGTCTGCGGCGGCTTCCTGACGGTGGAGCACATGCGCCGCGGGATGGCGCCGACCGACGCCTGCCTCGAGACGCTCAAGCGCGTCGTCGCGATGACCCCGGACCGCCTCCTCGGCCCCGACGGGAAGCCGAAGTTCCAGCTCAACTTCTACGCCGTCAACAAGCGCGGGGAGTTCGGGGGCGCGGCGCTCTACCCGTCGCGCTACGCGGTGCACGACGGCACCGCGGCGCGCTTCGTGGACTCGGCCCACCTCTACGAGAAGTCGAAGTGACGCGACGCCCGACCGTCCTCCTCCTCGCGCTCCTCGCCGCGGCACCGCTCGCGGCGCAGCAGGACACCGCGGCGACGCCGCTCGCGCGCGAGGGGAGCCGGTGGCTCACGAGCTGGGTCCCCGTGCCCGGCGGCGCCCCGAACGACGGGCCCGCGGTCGGGCTCCGCTGGCGGCACTGGCTCCCCGCGGAGTACGGCGACCGCGTGCTGTACCGGCAGAGCCTCACGGTCACCGCGTGGACCACGTTCCGCGGGAGCCGGAGCGTCGGGCTCCTCTGGCAGGCGCCGCGGCTGGGCGAGGGGTGGCGGGGCCGCGCGCAGGCGTACGCGACGCGCGAGACGCGCTACGGCTTCTTCGGGCTCGGCAACACCACCACGCTCGACCACGACCTCGCCGACTCGACGCAGCCGTACCTCTACCGGATGCGGCGGGTGCGCTACGGGGCGGAGGCGGAGGTCACGCGGCGGCTCGCGGGACCGCTCGCGCTCTCGGTGGGCGTGCAGGCGCTCCGCGCGTACTTCACGGCGCTCCCCGCCCCCTCGCTCTTCGAGGACGCCTACGGCGCGCGGCTCGACGAGGACGACCTGAACGCGCGCGCGGCGCTCGTCCTCGACACGCGCGACACCGAGTTCGACACCCGGCGCGGGCTGCTGCTCGAGGCGGGGGTGCAGGGCGGCACGGGCCGGACGGGCTACTCGCGCTGGTACGGCGTGGCGCGCGGCTACCTGCCGGTCACGTCCGGCACCGTCGTCGCGGTGCGGGCGCTCGCCTCCGACCTCCGGGGGGACGCGACGCTCAACGCGCGGATCGCGGTGCCGGCGTGGGAGACGCCGGTGCAGGTGCTCGGGGGCGAGGACTCCCACCGTGCGCTCGACAACGGCCGGCTCCTCGGCACGGGGGTGCTGGTGGGGACGCTCGAGGTGCGCCAGGCGCTCCTCGACGTGGGCGAGTACGGCTCGGTGGGGCTGCTCGGGTTCGTGGACGCGGGGCGGGTGTTCGAGGGGGAGCGGCTCCGGCTGACGACGGATCACTACATGGTCGGGGGCGGGCTCGGCGTGGCGGTGCGGGTGCTGCGGGGGAACATCTTCACCCTCGCCTACGCGCGCGGGCCGGACGGGGGCAACATCAGCGCGCGCGCGGGGTGGATGTTCTGATGCCGCACCCTCCGCGATCGGGCGCCACGCGGCCGGTCCTCCTCCTGCTGGTACTGGCGGTCGCCGCGCTCGCCCTCTACGCCGGCAGCTTCGCCTGGTCCTACGAGGACCTCTTCCGCCGGGACGACCCCCTCATCGCCGACGATTTCGCCCGCCTGACCCCCACCCGCGTCGCGCGCGCGGCGCAGGCGGCGGACGTCGCCGAGCTGCAGGCGGTGCTCGCCGACGCGCGGGCCAGGGGGCTCAAGGTCTCCATCTCCGGCAGCCGCCACAGCCAGGGCGGGCACACCTACTCCCCCGGCGGCGTCGCCCTCAACATGCGGCGCTTCAACCGCATCCTCGCGATCGACACCGCCGCCCCGTCCATCACCGTGCAGAGCGGCGCGA
>JBAIWX010000078.1:0-1609 GCA_037916975.1 Gemmatimonadales bacterium | reverse complement strand
AAGGCCGGCGAGAGCCGCGGCGCGGGTGCGGGCGGGGCCTCCGGCTCCGCCGGGACCTCGGCTTCCGGCTCCGCCGCGACCGGCTCGGGGGGAAGTTCCTTGAAGAGGGCGCGCGCGCGCTCCTCGATGGTGGCCGCGGAGATCGGCTCCGGCTCGGGCGCCGCGGGGCGCTCGAGCTCGAACGCCAGCCGGCGCGCCTCCTCGGCCTGGCGCTCCGCCTCCTGCTGCGCCTCGGCCTGCGCCACCTCCGCAGCGGTCCGCCGGCGCTTGGCGGGCTTCCCCGCCTCGGGCGCTGCCGGGGCGGGCTCGGCCGCGGGCGCCGCCGAGGCCGCCTTGCGGCGGGTCTTCTTCGGCTTCTCCTCCTCGTGCGCCTTGCGCTTCTCGCGCTCCCAGCGCACGCGGACCGCCGCCACCTGGTCGCCCTCGAGGGCGGACATGTGGCTGCGGACGAAGATTCCCATGTCCTTGAGCATCCCCAGGAGCTGCTCCGGGGGAACGCCGAACTCGGCCGCCAGGTCGTGCACTCGCGTCTTGACCACTCAAAGCCTCCGTTACTGACCGTCCGCCGCCCGCCGAATGCCGTCGGCGAGCGCGCGGTCCTGCACCCCCACCACCATCACCGCCGGCCGCCCCAGCCGCGCGCCGAGGGCCGCCGCGTCGGGACCGGCCACCTGCGGCACGCCGCGCGCGGCGGCGAGCCGGACGACCTTCTCGAGCGCCCGCGGGCTCGCGTCCCGCGCGACCACCACGCAGGCGCAGCGCCCGCGCTGGAGCGCCGCCCGCACCCCGTCCACCCCGAGCACCAGCGCCCCGGCCCGCTGGCCGAGCCCGAGCAGGCCGAGGAGGCCCTGGCTCACGCCGCGGGCGGCTCCTCCGGCGCGTCCTCGGCGGTGATCTCCTGCAGGAACGCCATGAGCTGCTCCAGCAGCTCGGGCGTCATGCCGGGGATCCGGCCGGCGTCCTCGCGCTCGAGGTCGAGCAGGTCGCTCAGGGTCGAGTAGCCGGCCCCCTCGAGCAGCGCGATGAGCTCGGGCGCGAGCTGCAGCTCGCTGAGCGGGACGTGGCTCACCGCCTCCTCCTCCGGCGGCAGCGGGGCGAAGAGCGGGCCCTCGCCGCCGCGCTCGAGCCACTCGCGGCTCGAGTAGAGGTCGATCTTCCAGCCGGTGAGCTCGGAGGCGAGGCGCACGTTCTGGCCGTTGCGCCCGATGGCGAGGGAGAGCTGGTCCTCGTCCACCACCGCCTGGATCGTCTTGTTCTCCGCGACGGCGAACACCTTCGCCACGCGCGCCGGCGCGAGCGCGAGCCGAGCGAACCGCTCCGGGTCGGGCGACCACGGCACGATATCGATCCGCTCCCCGCCCAGCTCGTTCACGACCGCCTGCACCCGCGAGCCCTTGAGGCCCACGCACGCGCCGACCGGGTCGATCGCGTCGTCGCGCGAGATCACGGCGACCTTCGTGCGGCTCCCGCACTCGCGGGCGATCGCGCGGATCTCGACGATCTGCTGCTGGATCTCGGGGACCTCGAGCTTGAAGAGCGCCTTGACGAAGAGCGGGTCGGCGCGCGACAGGATGAGGCGCGGGCCCTTCGGCGTCTCCTCGAGGCGCTT
>JBAIWX010000077.1:0-6474 GCA_037916975.1 Gemmatimonadales bacterium | reverse complement strand
CCCGCGAGCCGCCGTGCCGCGCGCACGAGGCGGAAGGTCCGGTCCGACGGCGACACCGCCACCAGCAGCCGCTCCGACGCCGCCCACGGCTCGGCGATGCCGGCGGTGGCGCGGTAGCCGCGCATCTCCCGGTCCACCCGCTCGGCGGTGCGGCGGAGCGCGAGCTCGCGGAGCGCGATCAGGTTCCCCCGCCGGAAGAAGCGGTCGAGCGCGCGCTGCGCCTGTTCGGGGACGTACACCTTCCCCTCGCGGAGCCGCTGCTCCAGCACCTCCGGCGTCACGTCCACGAGCTCGATCTCGTCCGCCTCGTCGAGCACGGCGTCGGGCACCGTCTCGCGGACGAGGACGCCGGTGATCTGCGCCACGACGTCGTTCAGGCTCTCGAGGTGCTGGACGTTGAGCGTGGTGCAGACGTCGATGCCCGCCGCGAGCAGCTCCTCCACGTCCTGCCAGCGCCGGGCGTGGCGCGAGCCGGGGGCGTTGGTGTGGGCGAGCTCGTCCACGAGAATGAGCGACGGGTGCCGCGCGAGGGCGGCGTCGAGGTCGAACTCCTCGAGCGTGGTGCCGCGATAGGTGACCCTGGCACGGGGCAGGATGGGGAGCCCCTCGGTGAGCGCCGCCGTCTCGCGGCGCCCGTGCGTCTCGACGACGCCGACGAGCACGTCCATCCCCTCCGCGAGGCGGGCGCGGGCGTGCTCGAGCATCGTGAAGGTCTTGCCCACCCCGGGCGACGCACCGACGAACACCTTGAGCCGCCCCCGGCGCGCCCGGCGCTCCTCCAGCGCGACCTGCGCGAGGAGGGCGTCGGGATCGGGGCGGATGTCGGCGGTCACGCGGACGGCCTCGGCGTGCAGGGCGTACGTGGAAGCTGCGCGCCGCGCCCGAAACGACAAGGGCCGGCTCGGGGACCGCGGGACGGCGTCATCGCGCGGGCGGCGCGGTCCGGTCGAGCGCCAGGTTCACCTGCAGCACGTTCACCCGCGGCTCACCGAAGAGGCCCAGCCACCGGGGCTCGGTGTACCGGGCGATGATCCGCTCCACCTCCGCCGGTGCGACGCCCCGTGCCCGCGCGATGCGCTGCACCTGCCACGCCGCCGCGGCGGGCGAGACGTGGGGGTCGAGCCCGCTGGCCGACGTGGTCACGAGGTCGGCGGGGACCGGCCCGGCCGCGGTCGGGTCCGCGGCCCGGAGCGCCGCGATCCGCCCCGTCACCGCGTCCACCAGCGCGGGATTGCTCGGCCCCAGGTTCGACCCGGTGGAGGCGGAGGCGTCGTACGGGACGGGGCTCGTGGCGGAGGGACGCGGCCAGAGGTAGCGCGGGGCGGAGAACGGCTGGCCGATGAGCTCGGAGCCGCGTGCCCTCCCGTCCACGACCAGCACGCTCCCGTTCGCCCGGAAGGGGAAGACGAGCAGGGCGAGGCCGGTGATCGCGGCGGGGTAGAGCACTCCGGTCACGAGCGTCCAGGCCGCGAGGAAGACGAGCGACGGCCGGAGCAGGGCGCGCATGCGGCCCTCCTAGGCGAGGCCCAGCGCGACGAGCGCCAGGTCCACGAGCTTGATGCCGATGAAGGGGACCACGATCCCGCCGAGCCCGTAGACGAGCAGGTTCCGCCGGAGGAGCGCCGCCGCGCCGAGCGGGCGGTACCGGACGCCCTTGAGCGCGAGGGGGATCAGCAGCACGATGATGAGCGCGTTGAAGATCACCGCCGAGAGCACCGCGCTCTCCGGCGTGGCGAGCCGCATCACGTTCAGGGCGCCGAGCGCGGGATAGGTCGTCGCGAACGCCGCGGGGATGATCGCGAAGTACTTGGCGACGTCGTTCGCGGTGCTGAACGTGGTGAGGGCGCCGCGGGTGATGAGCATCTGCTTCCCCGTCTCCACCACCTCGATCAGCTTGGTCGGGTTGCTGTCGAGGTCCACCATGTTCCCCGCCTCCTTCGCCGCCTGCGTCCCCGAGTTCATCGCGACCGCGACGTCGGCCTGCGCGAGCGCGGGGGCGTCGTTCGTGCCGTCGCCGGTCATCGCGACGAGGCGTCCCTCCCCCTGGTACTGGCGGATGAGCGACAGCTTCTGCTCCGGGGTGGCCTGCGCCAGGTAGTCGTCCACGCCGGCCTCGGCGGCGATGGCCGCGGCGGTGAGCGGGTTGTCGCCCGTGATCATCACGGTGCGGATTCCCATGGCGCGGAGCTCGCCGAAGCGCTCCTTGATCCCGCCCTTCACGATGTCCTTGAGGTGGATCACGCCCAGGGCGCGGCCGCCGTCGGCCACGACGAGCGGGGTGCCACCGGTCTTCGCGATCCCGGTCACCGCCTGCTCCACCGCCGCGGGGACGGTGCCGCCGCACGACCGCACCCACGCCGCGATCGCGTCCCCCGCGCCCTTCCGGATCCGCCGCCCGTCCAGGTCCACGCCGCTCATCCTGGTCTCGGCGGAGAAGGGGATGAAGGCGGCGCCCAGCGACCCGACGTCGCGCTCGCGGAGGGCGAACTTCTCCTTGGCGAGCACCACGATGCTCCGTCCCTCAGGCGTCTCGTCGGCGAGGGAGGCGAGCTGGGCGGCGTCCGCCAGCTCCTGCTCGGTGACTCCCTCGGCGGGGAGGAAGGCCGTCGCCTGGCGGTTGCCGAGGGTGATCGTGCCCGTCTTGTCGAGGAGGAGCACGTCCACGTCGCCCGCCGCCTCGACCGCCCGACCGGACATCGCGATCACGTTCTTCCGGACCATGCGGTCCATCCCGGCGATGCCGATCGCGGAGAGGAGCCCGCCGATCGTGGTCGGGATGAGGCAGACGAGGAGCGCCACGAGCACCGTGAGGGTGACGGTGGCGCCGCGCCCGGCCGCCGCGACGCTGTACATGGACATCGGGAGGAGCGTCGCCACCGTGAGCAGGAAGACGATCGTGAGCGCGGCGAGGAGGATCCCGAGCGCGATCTCGTTCGGGGTCTTCTTGCGGCGCGCCGCCTCGATGAGGCCGATCATCCGGTCGAGGAAGCTCTCCCCCGGGTTCACCGCGACGCGGATCACGAGCCAGTCGGAGAGCACCTTCGTCCCGCCGGTGACCGCGCTCCGGTCCCCGCCCGATTCGCGGATCACCGGCGCACTCTCGCCGGTCACCGCACTCTCGTCCACCGACGCGACGCCCTCGATGACCTCCCCGTCGGCGGGGATGAGCTGGCCGGCCCAGGCGAGCACCGCGTCGCCCTTCCGCAGGTCGCTCGCCGCCACGTCCTCGTAGTCGAGCTTGTTGCCCGGGTCGTGGAGCCGGTGGGCCCGGAGGGCCACGCGCGTGCGTCGAAGGGCGTCGGCCTGCGCCTTGCCGCGCCCCTCCGCGAGCGCCTCGGCGAAGTTGCTGAAGAGGAGGGTGAACCAGAGCCAGAGGCTCACGTGGAGGATGAACCAGGGGCTCTCCTGGCCCACCCCGGCGAAGGCGGCGCCCGCGAGGAGCGTGGTGAAGGCGCTCCCCGCCAGCACGACGAACATCACCGGGTTCCGGAGTTGGTGGCGCGGATGGAGCTTCACGAACGCGTCGCGCACCGCCCGGCGGACGAGGGGACGGTCGAAGAGGGCCGGGGACTCGGTCTCGCGCGTCATCGTCAGTGGCCGGTGAGGGTGAGCTGCTCGACGATCGGCCCGAGGGCGAGCGCCGGCAGGTGGGTGAGCGCGCCGACCAGGAGCACGGTGCCGGCGAGGAGCGCCACGAAGAGCGGCGTGTGCGTGGGAAGCGTGCCGGGCCCCTCGGGGACGTGGCGCTTGGCCGCGAGCGAGCCGGCGATCGCGAGCACCGGCACCATGAGCCAGAACCGGCCCACGAACATCGCGACCGCGAGGGCGAGGTTGTAGAACGGGGTGTTCGCCGAGAGCCCGCCGAAGGCGCTTCCGTTGTTGTTGGCCGCCGAGGAGAAGGCGTAGAGCACCTCCGTGAGCCCGTGCGCCCCGGGGTTGAGGATGGATGCTCGCGCCGCGGGCAGGATCACCGCGATCGCGGTGCCGATGAGGAGCAGCGCGTTCGGGAGCAGCACCACGAGCGCCGCGAGCTTGATCTCGCGCGCCTCGAGCTTCTTCCCCAGGTACTCGGGCGTGCGGCCCACCATGAGCCCCGCGAGGAAGACCGCGAGGATGGCGAAGACGAGCATCCCGTAGAGCCCCGAGCCCACCCCGCCGAACACCACCTCGCCCAGCTGGATGAGCCAGAGCGCCCAGAGCCCGCCCGCCGGGGTCAACGAGTCGTGCATCGTGTTGACCGAGCCGTTGGAGGCGGCGGTCGTGGCGGTGGCCCAGATGGCGGAGGCGACGATGCCGAAGCGGACCTCCTTCCCCTCGAGGTTGCCGCCGGGCTGGAGGGCGGAGGCGTGCTGGTCCGCGCCGCTCGCCGTGAGCGCCGGGTTCCCCGCCTGCTCCGCGCGGATCGCCGGGATCGTGAGCGCCACGAAGAGGAGCGTCATCGCCGCGTAGACCGCCCACCCCTGGCGCTCGTCGCGGACCATCCGACCGAAGGTGAAGCAGAGCGCGCCCGGGATGAGGAGGATGGCGAGCGTCTCGAGCAGGTTCGTGGCCGGCGTCGGGTTCTCGAAGGGGTGCGCGGAGTTGGCGTTGAAGAAGCCGCCGCCGTTCGTGCCCAGCTGCTTGATCGCCACCTGCGAGGCGGCGGGGCCGAGCGCCAGGGTCTGGGTGGTGACGGTGGCCGAGTCGCCGTGGAGCGGTTGCACGAGCTCGACCGCGCGGTAGGGCTGCACCGTCTGCACGACCCCCTGCGACACGAGCACGAGCGCGAAGACGGCGGAGAGGGGGAGCAGCACGTAGAGGAGGCTCCGCGTCACGTCCACCCAGGCGTTGCCGATCGTCCCCGCGCTCCTCCGGTGGAGCCCGCGGACGAACGCAGCGAGCACCGCCATGCCGACCGCCGCGGAGACGAAGTTCTGGACGGTGAGCGCCAGCATCTGCGTCAGGTAGCTCATCGTCGTCTCGCCGCCGTACGCCTGCCAGTTCGTGTTGGTCACGAAGCTCACGGCGGTGTTGAGGGCGAGCGCGGGGGGGACGCCGGCGACGCCGGCGGGGTTGAACGGGAGCAGGCCCTGCAGGCGCTGGATCGCGTAGGCCGCGGCGAGGCTCACGGCGCTGATGCCGAGCACGACCACCGCGTACTCGCGCCAGGCCATCTCGCGGGCGGGGTCCACGCCCATCAGCCGGTAGGTGACGCGCTCCATGGGCCCGAGGATCCGGTGCGCCACCGCGGCCTCGCCGTCGTACACGCGGGCGATGTAGCGGCCGAGCGGAACGCCCAGCAGCGTGAGCAGGAGCAGCAGGGCACCGAGGACCGTCCAGGCGAGCGGGGTCATTCGAGCGCCTCCGGCGCGAGGAGCGCGACACCGAGGTAGCCGAGGAGGCCCAGGGCGAGGAGGGCCGCGAGGATGTGGAGGACGAGCATGGATGCCTCAGAGCCGTTCACAGAGCCGGACGAGGCCGTAGGTGAGCCCGAGCAGCAGCGCGAGCACGGCGAGCATGGCGAGGTCGAGCATCGGTCCGGCGGTCCTTCCCGCGGTTCGTCGGAGAAGCTAGGGCGCGTCCGGTCCGGGCGGGCTCAAGGGTTCCGGGCGGCGCGTCAGGATCCCGTCAGGGGCCCCGGGGGCAAGCGGCCCCGCCCCGGGAAGCCGGGACGAGGCCGCTGCGCATCCGCCGACGGCGGCGCTACTTGCGCGGCACCAGGACGAACCCGACCAGGAGCCCGGCGTGGTCGGAGACCCACAGCCCGCTCACGGTCCGCTCGGAGAGCTGGTCCCCGAAGAGCGTGAACTGCACCGGTCCCAGTTGGTGCGCGGCGTCGGGCCGCACGAAGACGTAGTCGAGCCGGTCGGTGAGCTGGCGGTTCGGGTCCGCGAGGTCGTCGTCCGGCGAGCTGGTGAACTCGGGCAGCGGTGCCCCGACGCGCTGCTTCCAGGCGTCCTTGAAGCCCGCCTCCAGGAACTGGGCGTACGGCGCGTCGTACGGGCGGAAGTTGAGGTCGCCCGTCACCACGATCGGCAGCGTCACGCCCGCGAAGGTGCCGAACAGCTCCTGCACCTGCAGGTCCCGCAGCGCGGTGCCACCGGTCACGTCGGACTCGGGGTGCGTGAGCACCATCCGCACCGTGCGGCCGCGCACGTTGAGGTCCGCGGCGATCCAGCCGCGCGTGATCTCCACCGGTCCCGCGCCGAGGTCGATGGCGAAGCGGGCCTGGTAGAGCTGCGACACGACGTTCGCGACGCCCGTCCCGCGTCGCACCAGCATCACGTCGGAGTCACGGAAGTGGACGTAGGGCAGGAACCCGAGGAGCTGCACCAGCTCCGGCGGCGCGAGCGGGAGCAGGAGGTCCGTCTCCCACCGCTGCGCGACGAGCACGTAGTCGAGCTGCCGCGCGGCGAGCGCCTGCTGGAAGAGCGGCAGGAAGTCGAGGCTGTCGTCCGGCAGCGTGGCGAACGACGCCGGGTAGGGGTTCGGCAT
>JBAIWX010000076.1:0-13314 GCA_037916975.1 Gemmatimonadales bacterium | reverse complement strand
GGCTTGGTGGTGAAGAAGGGCTCGAAGATGTGCGCCGCGGTGGTGGCGTCCATCCCCACGCCGGTGTCGGTCACGATGATCGCCGCCGCCTCCCCCCCGGCGCGCGCCACGCGCTCCGTGCGGATGGGGAGCGTCCCGCCCTCGGGCATCGCGGCGCGCGCGTTCACCGCGAGGTTGAGCAGCACCTGCTCGAGCTGGCTCAGGTCGGCGCGCACCGCGCCGACGGCCGGGTCGAGCCGCGTCACGAGCGTGACGTCCTCGCCGAGGACGCGGTGGAGCATCCGCTCGATCCCGCCCACGAGCGCGTTCAGCGCCACCTCGGCCGGGGCCACGACCTGCTTGCGGCTGAGGAGGAGCAGCTGGCGCGTGAGCGCCGAGGCGCGCTCGGCGGCGCGCACCACCTCCTGTGCCTCCTCGCGCCGCAGGTCCCCCTCGCCCAGCGCGGCGAGGAGCATCTCCGCGTTGCCCCGGATGACGGTGAGGATGTTGTTGAAGTCGTGCGCGACGCCGCCGGCGAGCCGGCCGAGGCTCTCCATCTTCTGCGCCTGGAGGAAGTTCTCCTCCAGCCGCTTCTGGTCGGTGACGTCGAGGAAGATCCCGTTCCAGGTCACCGCACCGCCGGGGTCCCGCTGCGGGATCGCCGAGCCGCGCAGCCAGCGCCACTCGCCGGGGGCGCGCTCGGTGCGGAACTCGAGGCTCCACGCGGCGAACTGCGCGAGCGCGGCCTGCATCGTGTCCCGGACCGCCGGGAGGTCGTCCGGGTGCACGCGCCGCCAGTCGGGCTCGCCCTGCGCGAGGAGCTGGTCGGGCGTGCGCCCCAGGATCTCCGCCGCGCGGCGGCTCACGTAGGTCCACCGGTAGCCGCCCTCGGGCTCCCAGCGGAGCTGGAAGACGACGCCGGGCATCGCCGCCGTGACCTGCTCGAGGCGCTCCTGGCTCGCCTGCAGCGCGCGCTGCGCGAGCACCTCCTCCGTCAGGTCGTCCACGGTGAAGACGACCGCGCGGATCCCCCCGTCCGCCGAGCGGAGCGGGATCCCGTTCACCGAGAGGTAGCGCCGCGTCCCGTCGGGCCACTCGATCGCGTGGCGCACGTCGAAGACCGGCTCCCCCGTGCTGATCACCCGGCGGAACGGCTGCTGCTCGTCGGGCCAGGGGCCGCCGTCGTAGGCGGTGTGGCGCCACTCGGGCGCCGAGTAGTCGCGCTCGGTGATCTGCGCGCGCGAGAGCCCCAGGATCTCCTCGGCACGGCGGTTCGCGAAGAGGATCCGCCCCGCGGGCTCGATCACCACGATCGCCGCCGTGCTCGTCTCGAGGATGCCGTCGAGGAGGTCGCGCTCCGCCCGGAGCTGGCGCTCCGCCGCGCGGCGCTCGCTGATGTCCCGCACGATCGTCTGCACCAGCCCGTCGTCGGTGAGGCGGCTCGCGAGCTCCGCGTGGAACCGGCTCCCGTCCTTCCGCACGAGCGTGCGTTCCGTCACGAGCACCTTCGCCCGCTCCACCTCGGCCCACCGGATCGGCGCCGCCCGCAGCTCCTCGGCGTCGAAGAAGATCGCCCCCGACCGCCCGACCATCTCGTCGCGCCCGTAGCCCAGGAGCTCGTGCATCCGCGAGTTGGCGAGGAGCACCGTGCCGGTCGCCGGCTCCGCCACGACGATCGCGTCCGACGCCTGCTCGAGCAGCATCCGGTAGCGCTGCTCGCTCTGCAGGAGCCACTCCTCGCGCGCGCGCGCCTCGGACTCGGTGCGGCGGAGCTTCCACGCGATGTAGGCGCCGAAGAGGATCATCCCCAGCGTGATCGCGAGCCGCACGAGCGCGCCCCCGTCGGACACGGCGAAGCTCCCGATCGGCTCCACGAGGTACCAGAGCGTGGCGGGGACCGTGAGGGCGATCGCGAGGAGGTTGGGACCCCACCGGCCCCAGATGAGCGTGAGGACGATGGCGAGCGCCGCTGGGACGAAGGCGTTCTTCGCGAAGAACGGGCCCCACGTCGCCATCAGCCAGATGGCCAGGCCGCTGGCACCGACGGCGGTGAGCCACGCCCCGGGCGGCGTCGGCTGCCGTGGCACGGGGGGCGCCGCGGGCCGCAGGTCGCCCGCGAGGCCGGCCGCCCGGAACGCCCCGGACGCCCGCAGCCCGCGCTCGGGACTGCGGCGCCCGGTCGCGGGGCGCTGGGCATCGGTCGGCGAAACGTCCGGCATCCTGTTCCGCGTAGGGAGGATTTGGGTGGGGGCCCGGCCGGGGCTTCCCCCGTCTGCCAACCTAAGTATCGTTTCCTCGGGCCCGGACCGTTACCCCCCAGCCACGGAGACACCCCGCATGCGCCGCCCCCCGCTCGCGCTCTGCCTCGCCCTCGTCGCCGCCCCGCTCGCGGCCCAGCAGGGCCAGCGCCCCGCCGGCTGGAAGGTCCGCTTCGACAGCCCCTCCGCCGACTCCGCGAAGCTCTCGTTCGTCGAGATGAAGCCCGGCTTCCACGTGACCACCGGGCCCGCCGTCCTCCTCTACAACCCCGCCCTCCAGGCGAAGGGGAACTACCGGGCCGAGACGACGATCCACCTCTTCAAGCCGATCTCCGGCCACGCCGAGGCGTTCGGCCTCGTCGTCGGCGGCACGAAGCTCGACGGCCCCGACCAGTCGTACCTCTACTTCCTGGTCAACGACGAGGGGAAGTACCTGGTGAAGCGGCGGGACGGCGCGAAGACCACCGACGTCGTGCCGTGGACGGCGACCTCCGCCGTCGTGCACTACGACGCCGAGAAGAAGAGCGCCGCGAACACGCTCGCGATCGTCGCCGGCGCGAAGGACGTGGAATTCCTGGTGAACGGGACGAAGGTGGCGACGCAGCCGCGCGCGGGGCTCCCGCTCGACGGCACCGTGGGCGTCCGCATCAACCACATGCTGAACGTCCACGTGGAGAAGGTGGACGTGAGCCCCGCGAAGTAGCCTGACGCAACCGGCGCGGCCGTCAGCGCGGCCGCGCCACCAGCCCGAGCGGCACGGCGCGCCATCCCTCTGCGCGCCGCGCCCCGTCGGCCCCCCGCACCAGCAGCTGGCCCGAGAGCCCGCCGTCGAGCAGCATCGCGCGGCGGGCGCCGAGGCCGCCCATCAGCGCTGCCATCTCCGGCACGGTCGGCCCGAGCGGCAGCCCCGCGAGCGCCGGCCCCATCCCCTCGACGCTCGTGAGCGCCACGAGCACCGCGCCGTCGCGCGTCACGCCGAGCGCGAGCCGCCGGTCGCGGTGCGCGCGGTCCACGCCGAGCCCGTCGGCGCGGAGCGGCGCCGGCACCTCGCCGTCGCCCAGCAACAGCGCCGGGTACGACTGGAACGCCTCCACCGCCCGCCCCGCCGCGCGCACCGCCGCCACCGAGTCGGGAGGGACGAGCGCCACGCGCCCGTCCGCGTCCACGACGAAGGCCGGGGCGAGCGGACCCGTCCCCGGCGCCTGGTGCTCGTGGCCGCGGTGCACCACCCACCCCCATGGCCCGCGGTCGGTGAACTGCCCCGCGTTGAGCGCCGCCACCGCCGCGGCCGGCGCGCGGTCGAGCGTCCACGCGCCGAACGCGCCTTCGTGCACCGCGGCGTCGAGCGCGAACGCGACGCGCGCCGGGTCGAGCCGCGCGAGCGCGACCCGCACCCGCCACGCCTCGCCCGGCACGTCGAGCACGAGGGTCCCCGCCTCCACGCCGTCCGCCACCCGCGACCACGCGACGCGCCCGGCGAGCGACGCGTCGGCCGCCGCGAAGCGCGCGGGGACGGTCCCCGCGCGCGGGACGCGGCCCGCGCCCATGGCGAGCGCCGCGAGCGACGCGGCGAGGACGGCGGGGCGCACGCGGCTCACCACTCGCCCACGTCGCCCCACGACGTCCACTGGATGGACTTGAAGTACGACTCGAGCTTCATGAGGTCCTGCTTCCGGCCGTCGAGCGCGCCGAGCTCGTCGCCGCTGAACTGCGACGGCGAGTTCCGCGGGCCGCTCGTCGCCTTGAGGTTCCCCTTCGCCATCACGTAGAGGCCGATCCGCTCACGGAAGATGCCGTACTGCCGCGGCGTGAACGCCTGCTGGATCTCCGGCGAGACGCCGCCGGGCGCGTCGCCCTGCGACTCCGCCTGGTAGTAGCCCGCCGGCGGGTAGGGGTAGTCGCCGCACTCGACGAGCTTCGGGTAGCTGAGGCGGAGCAGGTAGAACTGGTTCGCCTGCATCGAGTCGGAGTAGGCGCCCTGCGCCGCCCCGTTGCCCGCCTGCGACGCCTTGAGCAGCAGCTCGTTGTAGTGCGTGATGGCGTCCGAGTACTTCTCCGCCTTGTCCTGCTCGCTCTCGGGGATCACGCGCGGGGCGCCCATCGTCGTGCTGAGCCGCTGCGTGCACTGCTCGAACGGCTTCCGCCGGTCGAGGTAGGCCCGGTTGAGCGCCGCGTGCTTCTCCCGCGCCTCGGCCCACGCGGCGCGCTCCTTCGCCTGCGCGAGGAAGAGGCTCACCCGATCGGGGGTGATGTCCACGATGCCGTTGTCGCCCGCCGCGCCGGCGGGGGCCGGGACGCCGGCGGTCGCCGCCGCCTTCCCGGTTGCGGCGTTCTCGGCGGCCTTCTTGATCTTCTTGCCGAGCCCGCCGAACTGCGCGTGGGCCGGGGTGGCGAGGGCGCCGGCGCCCGCGAGGGCCACGGCGAGGAAGAAGAGACGGCGGGCGGCGCGGGGCATGGGGCAGCTCCGGGTATGGGGACGACGACAATCTGCGCGCGCCGGCTCACGGGCCGATCACGCCGGAATCACGACCGCCCAACCCGTTGCGGGGCGGGCGCTTGCGTCGGGTGCTACTCGGACGAGGCGCTGCCGGCGAGCCCGCCGTGGCGGTCCAGCCAGGCGACGGCGGCCGCGCGGCGCGGCTGCAGGACCGGGTCGGCCTGCGACCAGCGGCGCGCCACCTCGAGGTAGTGGACGCGCGCGCTGTCGGTGCTCCCGAGCCGGTCGAAGGTCGCGGCGATCGCCTCGTGCGCCTCCGCATACGTGGAGTAGAGGCCGCCGGATTCGAGGGGGGCGTGGAAGAGGGGCTGGAGCGCCGCCACCGCCTCCCGGTCCCGGCCCAGGGCCGAGAGGGAGCGGGCGAGCGCGAGGGAGGTGCGGGGGAAGCTGGTCGGCGCGAAGAGGGAGCGGCGGAACGCCTCGACCGCCTCCTCGTGCCGGCCGCGCGCCTGGAAGAGGAGCCCGCGCACGTGATGATGCAGCCGCTGGTCGCGCCCGAAGGCGCTGAGCCGGCCGAGCGCCTCGATGGTGTCGGCGCGCCAGGCGAGGCTCGTCGTGTCGCCGGCGAGGGCGAGCGCCGTCGCCGCGAGCGTGAGCGACCAGGCCCGGTGCCGAGCGCGCCGCGACGCGGGGACGTTGCCCAGGTCGAGCCGTGACACCGAGTCGAAGATCGCCGCCGCGGTGCGGTACTCCCCGAGGTCGAGCCGGGCCGCGCCCTCGGCCTGCGCGGCCACGTCGAGCGCGTCCTTGGGCTTCCGCGCCGGCGCGAGCCGGCGGAACGCCTGCGCCGCGGCGAGCCCCTCGCGGAGCCGCCCCTGGTTCCGGAAGCTGATCGCACTCCACCAGAGCCCGTGGTGCCGCGCGGCGGGGTCGCCGGAGCGCACTTCCTCCGCGAGCCGCCGGTCGGGCTCCGCGAAGCGCCCGGCGTAGAGCAGGATCAGCCAGCGGATCCCGCCGTCCGCGGCGCTCGAGTCCCGGACGTTGCCGGTGCTGTCGGCGGCGAGCGCCTCGGCGGTGCGGCCCTGATACATGAGGACATCGCCCAGCCGGTGCCACGCCTGCGGGTTCCCCGCGTCCTCGCGGGTCCAGCGGCGGAGCACCCGCTCGGCGGCCTCGAGCGAGTCGGCGATGCGGAGCGCGTCGCCGCGCCCGTACATCGCCTCGCAGCCGTAGCAGCGCCCGGTGGCGCTCCGCCGGTAGGGCACCGGCTCCACCTCGTACGCCCGCCGGTACTCGGCGTCGGCAGCGACGAAGCGCCCCGCGCGGAGCAGCGCGCCCGCGTACTGCAGGTGCGGCTCCGGCTCGCCGGGCCAGCGCGTCGCGAGCGACTCGGCGAGCGCGAGCTGCGCCGGGTCCTCCATCGCCCCCGCCCACGCGAGGCGGATCGTGAGCCGGTCGCGGTCGCCGACGCGGTCGGAGAGCGCAAGCGCCACGCGCATGTGGCGCACCCACTCGTCGAAGTCGGGGAGCGCCGCCTCGGCCGCATAGTAGCGGGCCATCGCGAAGGTCGAGTCCTCCGCGATCGCGGCGTCGAAGAGCCGCCGCGCCGCCGCCCGGTCGCCGGCATACCAGCTCCGGAGCCCTTCCTCGTAGAGGCGGAACGCGACGAGCGACCCGGTCGTGGCGCTCGCGAGCGCGCCGGGCCGCACCGCGTCGCCCCCGCCGAGCGCCGTGGTGCCGCGTTCCACCAGGGCGAAGGGGTCGGTCCCCTCGACGCTCGCCGCGCTCGCCACGCGCCCGCTCGCGAGGTCGGTACGCGTCAGGTCGAGCCGCAGCGTGCCGTCGGGCTTCCGCACGAGCGACCCGCCCACCAGCTCCGTCGCCCCCGCCTCGCGCGCCGCCCGGAGCGCGGCACCCGCGCTGTCGCCCTGCTCGGGCCGCGCGAGTTCGTGCATGCGCGCGGAACTCACCACCTGCAGCCCCGGGATGCGCGCGAGGCCCGCGGCGAGCATCTCCTCGATCGGCAGCGCCGCCCCCTGGCCGTCGCCGCGCAGGTCGGCGATCCGCCCCACCGCCACCACGCGCGGGGCCGCGGGGGCCGCGGCCGGCGGGCGCCGGAGCAGGAGCATCGCCCCCGCCACCGCGAGCACCGCGCCGCACGCGACGCCGATCGCCGCCCACGCGAGGCGCGGGAGCCGGCGCGCGACCGGGCGCCGCGCCGCGGGCACGCCGCGATAGGGCGTGTCGAGCGCCTGCCACCAGGGTCGGTCGGCATCGGTGGCGGGGGGTGACGGGGCGGGAAGCGCGAGGGGCACGGGCGCCACGGCCACCGGCTCCAACGGGCTCGCGGGCGCCGCGGCGACGGCCGGGGACGCCGGCGCCTGCTCGAGCGCCGTGCGGAGCTCCGCGGCGTAGGCGAGCACCGCCCCGTCGGGCGGCACCTCGAGCTCGGCGCGCACCAGCGTCTCGTGCACCCGCGCGTGGGCGAGGGCCCCGCTCCGGTCCCCCGCGTCGGCCAGGGCGCGCATCAGGCGGAGGGCCGCGCGCCCGCTCAGCGGCTCGAGCGCGCAGAGCCGGCGCGCCCAGTGGATCGCGTGCATGCGGTCGCCGGCGGCCTGGTCGCGCTCGATGAGCCGCTCGAGCGCCCGCGCGCACTCCCGCGCGAGCCGCTGGCGCTCCTCGTCCCGCCACCGCTCGAAGCCGTCCAGCTCGGGGAGTTCCACGCCCTCGAGGAACGGCCCCGCGTACGCCGCCACCGCCCCCTCGTGGTCCCCCGCCGCGCAGGCCGCCTCGAAGGTGGCGACGTCGCTCGCCAGCGCGCCCGGGGCGAGGCGGAGGTCGGCGGTCCCCACGACCAGCTCCTCGACTCCCAGGTCCTTCCGCAGGGCGTAGAGCGCCTGCGCCAGCGCCGCCCGCCCCCGTTCCGGCTCGGAATCCGGCCAGAACAGCGCCACCAGGCGCTCGCGGCTCACCCCCCGCTCCCCCGCCGCGGCGAGGACGGCGAGGAGCGCGAGGCGCCGCCGCTGGGTCGCGGCGCCGCCCGGCGCCCCGCCGGGACGCTGCACGGCAAGGCCGCCGAACGTCTTGAGTGACAACATGTTGGACCGGGTGATCCCTGCGTGATGCCGGCGTGAAGACCGCCCCTATTCTAGGCGCGTCGGGTGCGGCCTACAACGGCGGCCGCCCGGCGTCACGACACCGATACCGACGGAGACCGATCCGATGCGCTACTCCCTGATGACGCTCGCCCTCTTCTCGACGCTCCTCCTCGCCGCCTGCGGCGACGGCGGCACCGGCCCCGGCAGCGCGGCCAGCCACGTCACGACCGTCCGCGGCGACAAGGCCCACGACCTCACCGGCGCCGCGAGCTTCGGCAGCACCAACGACCCGGCGGATCCCGGCTTCGCGATCCTGCTCGACACCCCGAGCGAGGGGACGTTCATGATCCTCGGCCGGGTGAACAACGCCCGCCCCGCCGTCGGGACGTACCAGGTCGGCGCCGTGGACCAGGGCGAGCCCGACCCCGCCAAGTTCTACGGCTCCCTCTCGGTCACGCTCCCCGACCAGACGCCGGCGTTCCTCTACTACACGACCGGCGGCACCGTGCGCGTCACGAAGAGCACCGACGCGCGGGTCGAGGGGACCTTCGAGCTCGACGCGGTGGGGCTCAACCTCGGCGACCCCGAGACCCCGCTCACCGTGCGCATCACCGGCACCTTCGCCGCCGACAAGGCGCCCGACGCCCCGGCGCTCCACGCCACCGCGACGCGCGTGCTGGTGCGCGCGGCGAACTGACCGCATCCCCGAGGAGGTCCCCATGTCCCGCACCCCGCTCCGCTGGCTCGGCCGCATCGTCGGCGGCCTCGCCGCGCTCGTGCTCCTGGTCGCGCTCGTCCTCTACGGGATGAGCGAGTACCGCCTGCGCCGCGGCTTCGACGTCCCCGCCGTCGCCGTGAAGGTCACCAGCGACTCGGCGACCCTCGCGCGCGGCCGGCACCTCGCCACCGCGATCGGGAAGTGCGTGGACTGCCACGGCGACGACTTCGCGGGCAAGGTCTTCGCCGAGGACCCGCTGCTCGGGCGGGTCGCGGGACCCAACCTCACCCGCGGCGTGGGCGGCCGCGGCCGGACCCTCGGCCCCGCCGACTGGGATCGCGCCATCCGCCACGGCGTCCACGCCTCGGGACGGCCGCTCATCATGATGCCGAGCGCCGACTACCAGTTCTTCACCGACGAGGACCTCGCCGCCATCGTCTCGTACCTGCAGTCGGTGCCGCCGGTGGACCGCACGATGCCGCCGTCGTTCCTCGCGCCGGTGGGCCGGGCGCTCCTCGCCACCGGCAAGCTCCCGGTCCTGAACGCCGAGGTGGTCGCGCACGAGGCGGTGGGCTCGAGGGACCTCGACCGCACCTCGCCGGTCTCGTACGGCCGCTACCTCGCGTGGACCGGCGGCTGCCACGGCTGCCACGGCGAGAAGCTCCTCGGCGGGCCCGTCCCCGGCACACCGCCCACCTTCCCGCCCGCGGCGAACCTCACGATGCAGGGCCGCATCGGGCAGTGGTCGCTCGCCGACTTCACGCGCGCGCTCCGCACCGGCACGCGGCCCGACGGCAGCAAGATCAACGACTTCATGCCCTGGCGACTCGCGCGCGACATGACCGACGACGAGATCGCGGCACTCTGGGCGTACCTGCGCGCGCCGAGGGGCGGCGCCGCGGCCGTGGCCAACTGACCGAGGACGATCGCATGCATCGCGCCCGCAACCTGGCCGCGCTCGCGGCCCTGCTCCTCGCCGCCTGCGGCGACGGCGCCTCCGCGCCGCCGCCCGCCGGTCCCGGCGAGCCGCCCCCCGAGGCCGTGACCTCGTGGGACCTCGTGTACGAGGAGCGCACCGGCCTCGTGCGCCGGCTCCGCCGGCTCGACCTCGCCACCGGCCAGGTCAGCGACGTGCTCCCCGGCGTGAACGCCGGGCAGCCCGACGTCGCGCCCGACGGCGTCACCCTCGTGGCGGTGCGCCACGACGCCGCGGACCCGACCGTGACCGACATCATCCGCGCGCCGCTCGCCGGCGGTGCGCCGGTGGCGCTCGCCCCGCACCCGGCGCCCGACCAGGCGCCGCGCTGGGACGCCGCGGGGAGCCGCGTCGCGTTCGTGAGCGCGCGCACCGCGAGCCTCAACCTCTTCCTCGTCAACGGCGACGGCACGGGGCTCGACCAGCTCACGCCCGACCAGTCGGAGAACCCGAGCACCGAGTCCGACGTGGCCTGGGCGCCGGACGGGGCGACGGTGGTGTTCAGCACGAATGCCGGCGGCGGCCGCGCGCTCTGGCTCCTCGACCTCGACACGCGCACCTTCAGCTTCCTCACCTCGGGCGGCGGCTCGGCGTCCGAGCCCGACTGGTCGCCGGACGGGAAGCTCATCGTCTTCGCGCGCACGAAGGGGGCGACGACCGACCTCGTCGTGCACGAGCTCGCGACGGGCACCGAATGGGAGCTGGGGCTCACCGGCACGAACCTGCAGCCGCGCTGGTCCCCCGACGGGAAGTGGATCGCGTTCGCGTCGGACCGGTCGGGAACGCTCGACCTCTGGCTGGTGCGGAAGGACGGCACCGGGCCCGTGCGGCTCACGACGGGCGCCGCACAGGAGGAGTCGCCGAGCTGGGTGCGGGCCGATTGAGGAAGGACGGGCCGGGCGCGGGCGCGCGCCCGGCGAGGCGGGCCGGCGGCGCTACACCGCCGCCTGCTGCCAGCGGCCGCGGCGGAAGAGCGCCCAGCTCGCCACGGCGAGCGTGCTGAACGCGACCGGGATCGCGGCGTACACGCCGAGCGGCCCGATCCCCGCCGGGTGCGCGAGTGCCCACGCGAGCGGCAGCTCGAGGATCCAGAAGCAGAGCAGGTTGAGCCACGTGGGGGTCCAGGTGTCGCCGGCGCCGTTGAAGGCCTGCGTGAGCACCATCCCCCAGGCGTAGATCGGGAAGCCCAGCCCGACCACGCGGAGGCACGCCACCGCCTGCGCCGCCACCGCGGCGTCGGCGGTGAAGCGCGCCACGAGCCACGGCGCCCCCGCGACGAACAGCACGCCCACCGCGAACAGGAACCAGAAGTTGTAGCGCCCCGCCATCCGCACCGCGGCGACGGCGCGTTCCGGGCGCCGCGCGCCGAGGGCCTGCCCGACGAGCGTCGCCGCGGCGTTGCTCAGCCCCCATGAGGGGAAGAGCGCGAAGATCACGAGCCGGATCGCGATCGTGTACCCGGCGAGCGCCACGCTCCCGAACCCCGCCAGGATCCGCACCAGCACGATCCAGCTCAGCATGCCGACGCACATCTGGAGCGTTCCCGTCGCGGAGAGGCGCACGAGCGCCCCCATCGTCGCGGGATCGGGGGTGAGGTCGGCGCGCGCGGGCGCGAGGCGGCCGCGGCCGCGCCAGAGCGCCCAGAGCTGCACCAGGACGCCGATCCCGCGGCCCGTCGTGGTCGCCACCGCCGCACCCGTCACGCCGAGCGCGGGGATCGGCCCGAGCCCGAAGATGAGGATCGGGTCGAGCACGAGGTTGACCGCGTTCGCGGTCCACAGCACGCGCATCGCGATCGCCGCGTCGCCGGCGCCGCGGAAGGCGGCGTTCATCAGGAAGAGCAGGATGACGGTCGCCTCGCCGCCCAGCATCACGCGCGTGTAGCCGGCGCCGGTCGCGACCACCGCGGGCTCCGCCCCCATGAGCGCGAGGAGCCTGGGCGCGAGCACCGCCCCCGCCGTGCCCAGCACGAGCGCGGCCACGGTCCCGAGGAGGAGCGCCTGCGCCGTGGCGCGCGCCGCCGCCTCGGGGCGCTGCTCCCCCATCCGCCGCGCGACGAGCGCCGTCACGCCGATGCCGAGGCCCATCGCCAGCGCGTAGATCACCGAGAGGAGCGACTCGGTGAGCCCCACCGCCGCCACCGCCGCGGGGCCCAGCCGCGACACCCAGAAGATGTCCACCACCGCGAAGAGCGACTCCAGCACCGTCTCGAGCACCATCGGGATGGCGAGCAGCAGCACCGCGCGGCCCAGCGGCCCCGCGGTGAAGTCGAAGTCGGAGCCCCGGAGGGCGTCTTTCAGCAGGGACATGCGGCGGGAAAGCTAACCGTGCCCGGGGCGGCCCCCGGACACGCGCGGGGGCGCCCCGCCGGAGCGCCCCCGCCGCCCTGCTCCCCGGCCCGGCTGGGCTCAGGTATCCCGCGTCACCTCGACCGCGCGCCGTGGCGAGCGCTGGCCCGGCGGTGACGTCTCGTGCCCGATGCGGAACCCCTCGACCGGCAGCCACCCCTCCTGCGGCAGGAGCCGCCCGAGCTCGCGGCGGAGCGCGGGTACCTCGATCACCGCGGTCACCGGCTGGAAGCCCAGCCCGCGGTCGGTCGCGGTGAGCCAGAGCCGCTCGAAGAGCCGCCCCACCCGCACCCACGTCGCGGGATCCTCCTCCCGGACGCTCAACATCCCGACGAGCGGTGCGCCCGTCACGAGCGCCTCGTCCCTCGGCGCCACGAGCGGCCCCAGGTCGAGGTGCTTCACCGCAAGGCCCGCGAGCAGGCCGAGCGCGCCACCCGGGCCGAGCGCGCCGGTCGCGAGCTGCGCGGCGAGGTCGGCGCGCACGCCGGCGTCGTGCAGCAGCTCGCGGTCGGCCTGCTCGAGCATCGCCGCGAGCGCCCGGCGCCACGACGCCTCGGTCACGAGGTCGAGCCGCACGTCGTCGCCGGTGACCGCCTGCCGGAGCGCCCAGATGTCGTCCACCGTCACCTCGCGCGGCGCGAACGCGGCGTGCGCGGTGTGGCGCTCGAGGATGGCGCGGAGCGACGGCGTCCACGGCACCGGCAGCGCCATCGTCGGCGCGATGCGCACCGTGGCGACCCAGGTGAGGTCGGCGGGCTCGGGGAAGAGCGCCACGTCGGCGGTGAAGCCGAAGCGCTCGGCGGCGATCGCGAGGTTCTCGAGCGCGCAGCCCAGGCTCAGGAAGAACTCGCGGCGGCCCGGATCGGCGTGGCTCGACCAGCGGCCCGGCTCGGCCCGCAGCTCGACGTCGTCGCCCGCGATGACGAAGCGCCACGGCTGCGTGTTGCGCGAGGAGGGGGCGAGCACCGCGAAGGCGAGGAGGTACTCCAGCTGCTCGGCGCGCGGCGCGCCGATGGGGAACTCGTGCTCCGCGACCCGGCGCGGCTCGGCGAGGAGGGACATGGACACGCTCCAGCGGAGGTCATGAAGAGGATGCCCCGCCGGCGCTGAGGGGATGGTGAGGGGACGCTGAAGGATCCCTCACGCGCGTCGCCGGGCCGTCACCCGCCCGGCGCGAGCAGGAGCCGCACCCGGATCCCCCCGCTCGTCGTCGCGAAGCCGTCGCGCCACGCGAGCCCCGCGTGTCCCGGGAGCCGCCGGTCGGAGGCGAGGAGCGCCACCTGCCATCCCGCGAGGCGCTCGCGCACCACCCGGCCGAAGGTGGCGTAGAGGTCGCGGAGCCGGTCCGCCTCGCCGACGCGCGCCCCCCACGGCGGGTTGGTGACGAGCCACCCCGCGCCCGGCGGCGGCGCGAGCGCGCCGATCGGCGCGCGGCGGAACTCGACGTCCCCCGCCACCCCCGCCCGCTCGGCGTTGGCGCGCGACGCCTCGATGGCGCCC
>JBAIWX010000075.1:0-6032 GCA_037916975.1 Gemmatimonadales bacterium | reverse complement strand
GGCAACCTGCTCTCCCCCGGGGACGTCCATCATGAGCCGAGCGATCGCGCCCTGGCGCGCGCCCCTCGTCGCGGCCCTCGCCGCCGGCTGCACCCTCGCCGCCTGCAAGGGCAAGGGCACCGCGACCGACGGCACCGCTGGCGGCACCGCCGCCGCCGAGGAATCCCCGCGCGCCGACGGGAAGGTCTCGCTCCCCGTCGCCGGCCGCCCGGTGCGGAAGGGCGACCTCGTCCTGAGCGTCGTCGCCACCGGCCAGGTCCGCTCCGACGCGGTCGCCCGCCTCAAGTCCGAGGCCGCCGGCACCGTGCTCGAGGTGCTGGTGACGCAGGGCCAGCCGGTGCGGCGCGGCGAGCCGCTCGTGCGCCTCGACCCCCGCCCCCTCGACCTCGCCGTGCAGGAGGCGGAGGCCGCCGTCGCGCAGGCGCGGGTGCAGTACCTCGACGCGATCGTCCCCGAGTCGCTCCTCACCGGGAAGCCGCCCACGGAGGAGCGCCGCCAGAACGCCATCGCCCGCTCGGGCCTCGCCGCCGCGCAGGCGCGCCTCGAGCGCGCCCGGCTCGACCGCGAGCGCGGCACCATCACCGCCCCGTTCGACGGCGTCGTGGACCAGGTGAGCGTCGCCGCGGGGGAGCGCCTCGCGCCCAACCAGGACGTCGCCACCGTCGTGGACCTGCAGCACCTCCGCGTCGAGGCGCAGGTGCTCGAGCACGACCTCGCCCTCGTGCGGGTCGGCGGCCAGGCGATGGTCACGACCGCGGCGGCGCCCGACCGGCCGGTGCCGGGACGCATCGTCGCGGTGCTCCCGCTCGTGGACTCCGCCGCGCGCGCGGGCCGCGCCGTCGTGCGCGTGAGCGGCGCGGGCGGGCTCCTCCGCCCCGGGATGTACGCCGACGTGCGCCTCGAGGCCGACCGTCTCCCCGGCCGCACCCTCGTCCCCGCGTCCGCGATCATCGAGCGCGACGGGCGCCCGCTCGTCTTCGTGGCGCGGGGCGGCCGCGCCCAGTGGACGTACGTGACGCCGGGCCGGAGCAACGGCGCGGAGACGGAGATCCTCCCCGACTCCGCGACCGGCCAGCTCCCCGTGCAGCCCGGCGACACCGTGCTCGTCGAGGGGCACCTGACCCTCACCCACGACGCGCCGGTCCGCGTCCTCTCGGCCGACGCGCGGAAGTAGCCGGTGTCGCTCGCCGGCCAGGCGCTCCGGCGCCCCGTCACCACCATCGCCGCCACGCTCGCCGTGGTGCTGCTGGGCGCCGTCTCCCTGGGCCGGCTCCCGGTCTCGCTCCTCCCCGACGTCTCGCTCCCCGTCCTCACCATCCGCACCCTCTACCCGGGGGCCGCGGCCACCGAGGTGAGCCGGTTCGTCGCCGAGCCGGTCGAGGAGGCGATCGCCGCGACGCCCGGCCTCGTGGACCTCCGCTCGGTGAGCCGGAACGGCGAGGTGACGACGACCGCGCGCTTCGCCTGGGGCACCGACATGGCGGCGACGGTGCTCGCGGTGCGCGAGCGGCTCGACAACGCGCGAAGCCAGCTCCCCGAGCGCGCCGAGCGGCCGACGCTCCTCACGAGCGACCCCGGCGAGCGGCCGATCGCGATCCTCGCCCTCACCGGGCCCGGCGACCTCCGGAGCATCGCGCGCGCCGCCGAGGACGTCCACGCGCGGCGGCTCGAGCAGCTCGACGGCGTCGCGAGCGTGGCGGTGGTCGGCGCGCCGAAGGACGAGATCCGCGTGGACGCCGATGCCGACCGCCTCCGCGCGCTCGGCCTCACCCCGGAGGACGTCGCGACCGCCATCCGGAGCGCCAACGCGAGCGGCGCCGGCGGCACGGTGCGGCGCGGGCAGTTCCGCTTCGCCGTCCGGGCCCTCACCGAGCTCACGCGCGCCGACGAGCTGGGCGACATCCCCGTGGGCCGCGCCGGGAGCGGCGTCCGCCTCCGCGACGTGGCGACGGTGCGGGCCGGCATCGCCGACCCGGTGACGCTCACCGAGCTCGACGGGAAGCCCGCGGTGGGGCTTGTGGTCTACAAGGACGCCGGCGCCAACACCGTCGCCGTCACCCGCGACATCCGCCGGGCGCTCGACGACCTGCGGGCCGACTTCCCCGACCTGAAGGTGGCGGTGGTGGCGGAGCAGGCGCGGTTCGTGACCGACGCCCTCTCCAACCTGGCGCAGGAGATCATCGCCGGCGGGGTGCTGTCGCTGCTCGTGATCCTCGTCTTCCTGCGCGACCTGCGCGCCTCCCTCGCGATCGGGCTCATCGTCCCGCTCTCGGTGCTCGTGGCGCTCGTGCTCCTGCAACTCCTCGGCGTGACGATCAACATCCTCTCGCTGGGCGGGCTCGCCCTCGGCGTGGGGCTCCTCGTGGACAACGCGATCGTCGTCGCCGAGGCGGCGGCGCGCCTCCGGGACGGCGGCGTCGCCCCCGCGCTCGCCGCCGAGCGCGCGGCGGACGAGGTCGCGGGCCCCCTCGTCGCGGGCACGCTCACGACGGTGCTCGTCTTCGGGCCGATCGTCTTCGTGCGCGGCCTCGCCGGGGCGCTCTTCCGCGACCTCTCGCTCAGCGTGGCGCTCTCGCTCGCCGCGTCGCTCGTGCTGGCGCTCACGCTGATGCCGGTGATGATGCTCTCCCGCCGGGCCGCCGCGGCGGCCGGCGCCGCGCGGGCACGCGAGCGGGACCACGGCTCGCGCTCGATCCGCTGGGGCCACCGCCTCGCGGCGCTGTACGAGCACGGGATGGGATGGAGCCTCGACCACCCGCGCACCGTGTTCGGCGTCGCGCTGGCCCTCGTCGCGGTGACGGCCTGGATGACGACGCGCCTCCCGCGCGAGATCCTCCCGCAGGTGGACGAGGGCACGGTCGTCGCCGCGCTCCGCCTCCCCGAGGGAACGGCGATCGAGGAGACGGCGCGGCAGGTGGGACGGGTCGAGCAGGCCGCCACGGCGCTCGGCGCGGCGCCGGTGTACGCCCGGGTCGGGAGCGCCACCGACGAGGAGGTGCTGGCCGGCGCGGAACCGGGGAGCAGCGCCACCGCGCAGGTCATCATCCCCGTCCCCGAGGGGGAGCCGGCCGCGCGCTTCGCCGACCGGCTCCGCGCCGCGGTGCCCGACCTCGCCGCGGGGGCGCTCGCGCTCGACCTCGCGGGGCAGACGGAGTTCGGGAGCCTGATCGGCCGCGAGGGCCGCACGGTGCGGGTCGAGGTGAGCGCGCCGACCCTCGCCGACGCCGAACGCTGGGCCGACACCGCGCGCGCGGCGCTCCGCGCCCTCCCGGGGCTCACCGACGTGCGCGAGGCCTACCGCGGGACGCAGCCGGTGGTGGAGGTGGGGCTCGAGCGGGAGCGGATGGCGCGGCACGGGGTGGGCGTGGACGCGATCGCCGCGGCGCTCTCGGGGGCGCTGGGCGGCGTCGAGGCGAGCGACCTCCGCCTGACGGACCGGCGCACGCCGATCCGCGTCCGCTACGCCGGGATGCGGAACGAGGACCTCGCGACCGCCCTCGCGACCAGCGTGAACGGCGTCCCGCTCGGCGAGCTCGTGCGGGTGCGGGAGACCCGCGCGCCGATCGAGGTCGTCCGCTCGGCGCAGCGCCCGGTGAGCGTGGTGGAGGGGGTGGCGGAGCAGGGGGGCACGGCGCGCGCGGCGGCGGCGGTGGAACGCGCGCTCGCCGCGCTCCCGCAGCCGCCGGGCGTCACCTGGCGCATCGCCGGCGCCGACGAGGAGCAGCGGCGCACCACGCGCGAGCTCGGGATCGTGGCCCTCCTCTCGGTGGCGCTCGTCTACCTCGTGCTCGCCGGCGAGTTCGGCTCGTTCAGCGTCCCGCTCCTCGTCATGCTCACCGTGCCGCTCGCCGGTGCCGGCGGGGTGATCGTCCTCTGGCTCACCGGCCAGAGCCTCAACGCCGTCTCGCTCATCGGGATGGTGGTGATGATCGGCATCGCCGACAACGACGCGGTGGTGAAGCTCGACGCCATCCGCCGCTTCCGCGAGGAGGGGCTCCCCCTCCGCGAGGCGATCCTGGCCGGCGGGGCGCAGCGCCTGCGCGCCATCGCGATGACCTCGCTCACCACCATCGTCGGCGTGATCCCGCTCGTGCTCGGGCTCGGGAGCGGCGGCGAGCTCTACCAGCCGCTCGCCGCGGGGATCATCGGCGGGAGCGTGACGGCGCTCCTCGTCACCTTCTTCCTCCTCCCCACCGCGTACTACGTGACCGAGGGGCGGAAGCTCCGCCGGGCGGCGCGCGCCGTGCCGGGGGGCGCGCTCGCGGCGGCGCACGGCGCGCCGGATGACGGGGGCGCGGCGTGATCCGCTGGGCCGCGTCGCGCCCCGCGGTCGTCTGGGCGTTCGGCGTGGCGCTCCTCCTCGCGGGGGGCGTCGCCTTCACCCGGCTCCCGCTCGCGACGAAGACCACGGTCGAGCTGCCGCGCCTCCAGGTGCAGGCGAACTGGCCGGGCGCGAGCGCCGAGCTGGTGGAGACCTACCTCACCGCGCCGATCGAGTCGGCGGTGCAGGCGGTGCGCGGGGTGAAGAAGACGCGGAGCGAATCGCTCGACGGGCTCGCCAGCCTCACGATCGAGCTCGAGCCCGGCACCGACGTGCGCCTCGCCCGGCTCGGCGTGCTGGAGCGGCTCGAGGTGCTCCGCCCCGACTTCCCGCCCGGCGTGCGCCAGCCCGCGGTGAGCAACGACGTCCCCGAGGACCTCGAGGAGCTGCCGCTCCTCGAGTACAGCGTGTCGGGGCCGTACACCGCGGGGACGCTGAGCGACCTCGTGCGGAGGCAGGTGATCCCGCGCGTGAGCGCCGTGCCCGGCGTGGCGGGGGTGAACCAGTTCGGCGAGGCGGAGTTCGGCGTGAGCGTCTCCTACGACGCGCGCCGGCTCCGCCAGCTCGGCCTCGATCCCGGCCGCCTCGCGGAGGCGATCGCCGGGGCGCGCGTGGTGCGGGCGCTCGGCACCGAGCAGGTGGGGGCCACGGAGCGGCGCGTCACCCTCCGCGACGAGCCGGGGGCCGTCGCGGCGCTCGCGGCGCTCCCCGTGCCGGGGCCGGGCGGGCGGACCTTCCGCTTGGGCGAGCTCGCGACGATCCGCCGGGAGGAGGACGCCGCCGGCCGCTTCTATCGCATCAACGGCGAGCCGGCGGTCTCGCTCGCCATCGCGCGGCTGCCCGGCGCCGACGCCATCCAGACCGCGGCGGCGGTCCGCGCCGCGATGGACGCGCTCGCGCCGGGCCTCCCCGCCGGGGTCCATCTCCGCGTCGAGTCGGACGAGAGCGTGGACCTGGCACGCCAGCTCCGGGACCTCGTCCTCCGGGGCGCGATCGCCTTCCTCGCGGTGCTCGTGGTGCTGGCGGTCACCCTCCGGAGCGCGCGCGCCACCGCCCTCGTGATGGGGAGCGCCGCGGTGGCCATCGCCGGCACCGCGCTCGGCCTCTACCTCCTCGACATTCCCGCGAACCTGCTCACCCTGGCCGGCCTCGGCATGGGCATCGGCATCCTGGTGCAGAACGGCGTCGTGGTGGTGGAGCGCCTCCGCACCGCGCCCGACACGCCCGAGGGCCGCGCGCGGGCGGGGGCGCGGATCCTCCCCGCGGTGCTGGGCGCCACGCTCACCACGGCGATCGTCCTCCTCCCCTTCGTCTACCTGCAGGGAAACGCGCGCGCCGCGTTCATGCCCTTCGCCGCCGCCTTCGGCCTGGCGCTCGCGTGGAGCGTGGTGAGCTCCGTCGTCATGATCCCCGCGGTCGGCGCGGGCCACGCCGTCCCGACTGGCCACCATGCGCGCCTCGCGCGGTGGTACCGGCGCGCGGTGGCGTTCCTGCTCCGCTGGCGCTGGGGCACCGTCGCCGTCGCGCTGGCCGGGCTCGGCGTGGTCGGCTGGGGGTTCGCCACGAAGGTGCCGAGGAGCTCGCTCTCGCTCTGGTACGGGCAGCGCACCACCCTCAACGTCCGCCTCGGCTTCCCGCGCGGCTCGGACCCGCAGGGCCTCGACGCCGCGATGCGCGACTTCGAGGCCCGCGCGGTCGGCTATCCCGGCGT
>JBAIWX010000074.1:0-1810 GCA_037916975.1 Gemmatimonadales bacterium | reverse complement strand
GCCCCCGGCTTGGCGACGCCGGTCTTGACCGCTCCCGCGAGGTCCACGGCGGAGATGGCGAGCGACACCGTCGCGAGCATCGCCTGCTGCTGCGCCTCGACGCGGTCCGTGAGCGCCTCGGTCGGGTCCACCGCGGCCTCGCTGGCGGCGAGCTGGTTCATCGCGCCGGCCATGCCGGTCGCGGCCTGGGCGAAGCCGATCGCGGCCGAGATGACCTGGCCGCCGGGAAGGAAGAGCGCCCCCAGGCTGATCGCGGTGCCGAGGAAGTCGCGGATGGCGTCCTCCGCGGCGTGCTCCGCGCGGAGCTGCTGGAACCGGGCCGCCAGGCCCGGGTTCCGCGTGCTGCTCTTGAGCTCGGCCGCCACGCGCTCGCAGAGCGGGCCCATCTTGAGCACGAAGTCCATGTCGCCGCCCGCCACCTCCGAGCGGGTCCAGCGGATCGCCGCGCGGATCGCGTCCAGCTTCTTCGCGAACTCGCCGCGGATTTCCTCGTCCTTGCCCGACTTGAGGAGCTGGCTGGGCGCGTACGGGTCGGTCGGCGCATCCTTGGCGGGGGGCCCGGAGTCCCGCTCGGCGCCGACCATCGTGGCGAGGAGGGGCGAGGCGGCGAGGATCGCCTGCTTGCGGTCGCGCACGTCCTTCTGCACCGCCTCGAGCTCCTGCAGCCACTCCGCGTAGGTGTGGTGCACGCCGTCGATCGTGATGGGCGGCGCCCCGGCGGTGTCCTGTGCGTTGTACTTGAGGGTCCGGACCTCGTCGATGGTCTTCGCGAGCGCCTGCTCGTGCCCGCAGAGCCCCTCGTAGTCCTTCCCGAGTTCGCGGCTGAGGGCGATGAGTTTCGTCGCCTTGGGGGAGGGGCCGCCCGCGCCGGGCGTGAAGTCGGTGGTGAGCTGTCCCACCACCTCCTCGTTCTTCTGCAGCGACTCGTAGGCGCGCGACCGGAGATAGGAGCGGACGAAGGTGTCCTGCTGCTCCGGCGTGAGCGCCGCCGTGTCACCCTCGGCTGGCGCCGCGCCGTCCTTCCCGAGGCCCGCCATCGCCCGCATGTCGCCCGCCGCGGCGGGTGCCGCGACCTTGGGGTCGTCCTGCTTGGCGGTATGGGAGACCTCGGGCTCGAGGTCGGAGTTGAGCGGGAAGGTCTGGCCGTCCATGCTCGTCACGGCGACGACGGGGGCCTTGGGCTCCACCCGGTACACCCAGTCCCGGCTCTTGAACCAGCCGGTGTTCACGGAGTTCGCGACGCCCACCCATCCGCCCAGGAGAATGTCACCGACGCCATGACCTTCCTTGAAGAAGTCCTCGTTCAGGGTCTGCAACCGGTGGGAGCCCGCGGCCAGGCGGGCGACGAAGAAGAGGCCGTCCTGCTGGAGGACGACGTTCCCAGTGCCGCCCTTGAGCAGCGCGGCGTAGGCCTGCGCGGCCCCCTGGCTCTGGAATGCGTAGGCGGAGGTGTCCGCGCTGGCGCGGTGGACGATCTCGCCGACCTGGAACCACTCGGTGACCTGGGCTTCGGCGGGCTTCCGCGCGGAGGAGAACCACACCTTCACCACCTGCTGCCCGACGCGACCCTTCACGGCGTCGTAGGCCTGCTGTTCCCTCTCGTCGGCGGGCTTGCTCGGGGCGCCAAGGTCGGGGGCGCGGCGGACGAGCCGCTGGACCGCGTGATTGCCGGCGGCCCGCATCACTTCGGTGACGGCCCCGCGGCGCGCCCCGGACGGCGCGGCCGCCGCGAGCCCGGAGGTGATTACGTCCGCGACGAGCGACGGGGGGCACGACTGGGCGGCAGGATCCTCGAGCGGTCCCTTCCGCG
>JBAIWX010000073.1:0-10973 GCA_037916975.1 Gemmatimonadales bacterium | reverse complement strand
GGCGCTCGCGGCGGCGGGGGTGGACCACGTGGCGCTGCTGGCCGGGCAGGACTACGCGCCGGTGCTGCGGCGCGTCTTCGCCCAGCGCGCGCGGCGGCTCCGGCGGGGGTGATGGCGCTCCTCCTGTGGCTCGCGCTGCAGCAGGCGGCGCCCACCGTGGGCGACACCGTCTGGCTCGCCCGGCACGTGGCCGTCCCGCCCGGTGGGGCGGTGCGTCCCGCGCTCTGGAATCCCGAGGGCGACGTGGAGGCGCTCGGGCCCGCGCGCGTGACCCCCCTGGGCGACTCGGTCGAGATCGCCTACCCGGTCGTCGCGTGGCGGGCGGGGGAGCACCGGCTGGAGCTCCCGGGGCCGATCCTCCTCCTGGCGGGCGGCGGCGTGGACTCGCTGGGGCCGCTGCCCGTCACGCTCGCGGTCGCGAGCGTCCTCCCCGCGGGCCAGCCCGAGAGCACGCTGGCCGTGCAGCCCGCCGCGGACGTAGTGCCGCGCGGCGAGGAGAACGGGCGCGCGCTCGCGCTGCTGCTCGCGCTCGGGGCGCTCCTCCTCCTCCCGCTCCACCGCTGGTGGCGCCGTCCCGGGCGCGTGCTGGCCGCCGGGGCGGCGCCGCCCGTCGCGGAGCCGCCGCTCGCGCGGTGGGCGGCGGCCGGCGAGGCGCGCACCGTGCTCGCCCTCGCGGCGACGCGGCTGCGCGACGCGATCGCCGCGGGAGCGCCGGCGGCGGGGGCGGCGCTGCCCACCGACGAATGCGTCGCGGCGCTCCGCGCCGCCCGTCCCGACTGGCCCTGCGACGAGGTGGCGGCGGTGCTGCGCGCCCTCGACGAGGCCCGCTTCACGCCCGGGGCGGTGCCGGACCCGATGCGGCTCGCCGAGGGCGCGCTGGCCCTCGCCGGGCGGCTCCGCGCGGGGCGGGCCGCATGAGCTTCACGCGCCCGCTCCTGCTGCTCCTCCTGCTGGCGCTCCCGGCGTGGTGGTGGCTGCGGCGGCGCCGGGGCCCGGCGGTGGCCTACGGCGACCTCGGGCTCCTCGCGGGGGCCGGCGCGCCGCGCTGGTGGGCGCGGCTCCCCGCGTTGCTCCGCGGCGTCACGCTCGGTGCGTGGGTGGTGGCGGCGGCCGGGCCGCGGCTGGGCGGGAGCGAGGTGGAGGAGAAGAAGGAGGGGATCGCGATCGTGATCGCGATCGACATCTCGAGCTCGATGCTCGCGGAGGACTTCGCCCCGTCCAACCGCCTCGAGGTCGCGAAGGACCAGGCGATCCGGTTCATCGAGGGGCGGGGCGCCGACCGGATCGGCCTCGTCGCCTTCGCCGCCGAGGCGCTGACCCAGGTCCCCGTGACGCTCGACTATCCGGTCGTGGAGCAGGCGGTGCGGAACCTCCGCATCGGCGCCCTCGAGGACGGCACCGCGATCGGCTCGGGGCTCGCGACGGCGGTGAACCGGCTGCGCCGCGCCGAGGGGAAGTCGAAGGTGGTGCTCCTCCTCACCGACGGCGAGAACAACCGGGGACGCATCGACCCGCGCACGGCGGCGCAGACGGCGGCCACCTTCGGGGTCCGCGTCTACACGATCGGCGTCGGCACCGAGGGCGAGGCGCCGATCCCGACGGGGCGCGGGGCGGGGGGGCTCCGCTACGAGGTGCTCCCCGTCCAGATCGACGAGGTGCTGCTGCAGGACATCGCGCAGCAGACGGGCGGCCGCTACTTCCGGGCGAAGGACTCGGAGGCGCTCGCGCGGATCTTCCGGCAGATCGACCAGCTCGAGCGGACCCCGGTGACGATCACGCGCTACCAGCGCTTCGACGAGCTGACGCGGCCGTTCCTCTTCCTGGGCCTCGGCGCGCTCGCCCTCGAGCTCCTCCTCGGCGGGACCCTCGTGGTGCGGGTGCCGTGATCTTCGACCATCCCTTCCTCGCGCTGCTGGCGCCCCTCGTGGGGCTGGCCCTCGCGCTGCTCGCGCTCCTCGCGCGGCGGCGCCGGGTCGCGCTCGCCGGCGCGTGGTCCGCCACCCTCGGCGCGCGGGCGGCGGCGCGCGGGCGCGGGTGGCCATGGGCGTTCGGCGCCTGCGGGTGCGCGGCGGCCCTGGCGCTGGCGGGGCCGCGGGGCGGGCCGCGCAGCGTGACCACGCAGGCGGTGGCGCTCGACCTGATGCTCGCGGTGGACGTGAGCCGCTCCATGCTCGCCGAGGACGTGGCGCCGAGCCGGCTCAAGCGCGCCGTGCGGGAGGCGCGGCGGCTGGTGGACGACCTGCCGGGCGACCGGGTCGGCCTCGTCGCCTTCGCGGGGCGGAGCTACATCCTGGCGCCGCTCACGGTGGACGGCGGCGCGGTGCGCATGTTCCTCGACGCGCTCGATCCCGACCTCGCCTCCGAGGGGGGCACGAGCCTCGGGGCGGTGCTCCGGCAGGGCGCGGAACTGCTCGCGACGGCGAAGGAGGGCTCCGACCGCGTGCTCGTCGTGTTCACCGACGGCGAGGCGCACGACTCGCTCCCGGACGTGCGGGCGGCCGCCACGGCGCTCCGGCGCGCGGGGATCCGGCTCATCCTCGTCGCCGAGGGCGGGCCTGCGCCGGTCAAGATCCCGATCCGCGACCAGAACGGCGCCCTGGTCGAGTACAAGCTGGACGACGACCGCCAGCCGGTGCTCACCGCGCGCAGCGACTCGACGCTGCGCGCGATCGCCGAGGCGGGCGACGGCGCCCTGGTCGCCTCGGAACTGCCCGACCAGGCGGGCGCGGTGCGCGCCGTGGTCTCGACGCTGCGCCGGAGCGCCGCCGCCGAGCGGCAGACGGCCGATCGGGAGCCGCTGGCGTGGGTCCCGGCGCTCGTGGCCGCGCTGGTCCTCGGCGTGCTCTCGCTGCGGCAGCGGAACGGGGCGCTCGCGGTGCTCGCGCTCATGCTGGCGGCCGGCAGCGCCGAGGCGCAGCGCCCGGCGGCGGGGGAGCGGGCCTGGGCCACGGGCGACGCGGCGGCTGCGCGGGCCGCGTGGCTCGCCGCGGCGAAGGGGGAGGCGCGTGACACGGCGCTCTTCAATGCGGGCACCGCGGCGCTCTCGGCGAAGGACTACGAGCAGGCGCGGGCCGCGCTCGGCGAGGCGGCGAAGAGCGTGGACCCCGGCGTGCGGTACCGCGCGCTCTACAACCTGGGCGTCGCCGCGCTCCAGCAGGCGCGTGCCGACACCGCCGGCCGGCAGGCACGGCTCGAGGAGGCGGTCGGTCGCCTCAAGGAGGCGCTCCTGCTCGAGCCGGGATCGCGCCGCGCGAAGTGGAACCTCGAGCTGGCGGAGCGGCTCACCCCGCCGCCGTCGGGCGGCGGGGGCGGGGCGGGGCCGACGCCACCCCGGCCGCAGCCGGCCAAGCCGGAGCCGCGGAGCGGCGGGCTGAGCCGCAGCCAGGCGGAGCAGATCCTGAGCTCGATGGAGCGCGAGGAGCTCGCGACGCAGCAGGAGCGGCAGCGCCGCGCCGGTGGGCCGCGGCGGGGGAAGGACTGGTGACCGCGCTCCTGCTGCTCGCGCTGCTGCAGGCGCAGGACCCGGTGCTGCAGGTCAGCGTGGACCGGGACCGCGTCAATGTCGGTGACGAGGTCGTCCTGACGGTCGTGGCGACGAGCCACGGTCTCGCGGCGGTGCGGGTGGAGCTGCCGGCGCTCGACGGGTTCACGCTCCTGTCGCGCGGCGAGCGCACGCAGGTCGGCATCGGGGCGGACCCGGTGCGGGAGCTCACGTACGAGCTGCGGCTGCGCGCGGTGCGGGCCGGCACCTGGCAGCTCGGCCCGGTGCGCGCCACGCAGGGGACCACCGTGGTCACCGCCGACGGGCCGGAGGTCGAGGTGACCGAGAGCCCCGCGGCGGGGCTGCTGGCGCTCAACCCGCGCGTGCGCGACCTGGTGGCGCGCGCGCCGCCCCCGAAGCCGGGGAAGGTGACGCTCGCGGTCCTGGTGTCGCAGGACTCGGTGCGCGTCGGCGAGCAGGTGGACGTCGTGACGGCGGCGTGGTTCCCGCGCGACCTCCGCCAGCAGCTCCGCCGGCAGCCGGTGCTGCAGCCGCCGGTGCTCGACGGCGTCTGGTCGTACCCGCAGGCGGCCCCGCCCGGCATCGCGGCGAGCCGCCGCGTGGGCGGGTCGTGGTACGACATGTTCATCGCCCACCAGATCGTCTTCCCGATCGTCGCGGGGCGCGTGAACGTCCCGGCCGCCGAGCTGCGGTACTCGGTGCCCGTCGCGATGCAGTTCTTCTCGCAGGAGGAGCGCCTCACCGTCCGGAGCGAGCCGCGCGAGATCGCCGTGGCGGCGCTGCCGCAGGCCGGCGTGCCCGCGGGCTTCGCGGGGGCCACCGGGCGCGACCTGCGGCTCGAGCGGCGGCTGCTGCCGCCGACGCTCCGCGCCGGCGAGGCGGTCGCGGTGGAGCTCACGATTTCCGGCGAGGGGAACCTCGCGCTCTGGCCGGAGCCGTCGGTGGCGTGGCCCGCGGAGGCGCGGAGCTATCCCGACGGGAGCGTGGAACAGGTGGAGCCGGTGGCGGGGCGGCTCGGCGGTGCGAAGCGCTTCAAGTACGTGCTGGTGCCGGCAGAGGCGGGCGTGCTGCGGATCCCGGCGGTGCGGTATCCGTGGTTCGACACCGGGGCCGGCGCCTATCGCGTGGCGGAGGTGCCCGCGCTCACCCTCGCCGTCGCCCCGGCCGGCGAGGCCTCGGCCGCGCGCCCGCTCCCGCCGCCGCTCCTCTCGCCGGGCGGCACGGGCCTCGCGCACCGGCTCGTCGCCGGGATGCGGTGGTGGGCCTGGGCCCTCGTGGCGCTCCTGCCGCCGCTCGCCGGCGCCCTGCTCCGGCGGCGGCCGTGGCGGCGCGGGCCCGGGGCCGCGCGCCGTGCGGCGCCCGGCGACCCGCTCGCGGAGCTGGAGCGGGCGCTCGCCCAGCTGGTCCCCGCCGACGAGGCGGCGGCGCCGGAGCGCCTCGTCCCTGCGCTCCGGGCGGCGGGCGTGGACGACGCCGGCGCGCGCGAGATTGCAGCGCTCCGCGAGTCGGTGCTGCGCGCGCGGTTCGGGCCGCCGGGCGCGGAGGTGCCCGCGCGGGCCGACGTCGAGCGGGTCCTCGCGCGGGTGGTGGGGGTGGTCCGCGGTCGCGGGGCCGGCGCCGCGCTCCTCCTGCTCGCCTCGCTCCTCGCGGCGCCCCTGCGTGCGCAGGGCGCGGCGCCCGCCGAGACCCTGTACGCCCACGGCGCGCTCCGCGCGGCGGCAGAGGCGTTCACCGCCCGCGTGACGACCGCGCCCGCGGACCCGGCCGCCTGGTATGCGCTCGGCGCGACGCGCTACCGGCTCGGCGAGGACGGCGCCGCCGCCGCGGCGTGGCTCACCGCGCTGCGGCTCGCGCCCAGGGAGGACGCCGTCCGCCGTGCGCTCGACCTCGTCCCGCCTCCCGACCCGGCGAGCCGGTGGCGGCGCCTCACCCCGCCCGTCACGCCGGAGGAGCTGCTGCTGGCGGGGCTCGCGGTCTGGGTCCTGGGCTGGGCCCTGGTCCTCGCGCGGCGGCTGCCGCGCGCCGCCTCCATCGGGTTGCTGGTGGTCGCCGCCGGGCTCGTCGGCGCCGGCGCCGGCCTGCGCGCGTGGTACGGGCGCCCGGTGGCGGTCGCGGTGCAGGAAACGCCGCTGCGCGGCGCGCCGACGGGCCGGGCAGCGCCCGGCCGCACGCTCCCGCCGGGCAGCACCCTGGTCGCCTGGCGCCGGTTCCGCGGCTGGACCCTGGTCGAGGCGGGGCCGGGCGAGCTCGGGTGGGTGCCCGACGCGGCGATCGCCCGGGTGCACGACTAGATTTGCCGCGGCGCGTGCCCCGGGCGGGCGGCGCGCCCCGACGCTCATGACCCCTCCCGACCTCCGCACCCAGGGCGGCCCCCGCCGCATCGCCATCCTCCCCGACGCCGTCGCCGACCAGATCGCGGCCGGCGAGGTGGTGGAGCGGCCGGCGTCGGTCGTGAAGGAACTCGTCGAGAACGCGCTCGACGCCGGGGCCACGCACGTCCGCGTGGAGATCGAGCAGGGCGGCAAGACGCTCGTGCAGGTGAGCGACGACGGCAGCGGCATGGGCCGCGACGACGCCGTCCTCGCCCTCGACCGCCACGCGACGAGCAAGCTCGCCTCGGCCGCCGACCTGGTCGGGATCCGCACCTTCGGCTTCCGCGGGGAGGCGCTGCCCGCCATCGCGTCGGTGTCGCGCTTCACGCTGCAGACGGCGGAGGGCGACGGCGAGGGGACGGAGGTGACGGTCGCCGGCGGGCGCGTGGACCGCGTGGCGCCGTGCACGCGCCGGCGCGGGACGACGGTCACGGTGCGGGCGCTCTTCTTCAATACGCCCGCCCGCCGGAAGTTCCTCCGCTCCACCGCCAGCGAGACGCGCGCCTGCCACGACGCCGTGGTCACCCTCGCCCTCGCGCACCCGCAGGTGGGCTTCGAGCTCGTCGCCGACCAGGTCACGCGGGTGCACGCCCCCGCGGGGCAGTCGCTCGTCGAGCGCGTGCGCGCCCTCTGGGGCCGGGAGCTCGCCGAGTCGCTCCTCCCCGTGGAGCACGCCGCCGGCGGCTTCCGGGTGCACGGCTTCGTGCAGCGGCCGGCCGACGCGAGGCCCACCGGGCGCCGGACGCAGCTCTTCGTGAACGGGCGCCCCTTCCGCGACAACTTCCTCGTGCGCGCCGCCGAGGCGGGCTACCGCTCGGCGATCCACCCCGGCGACCGGCCGTCGGTCCTGCTCGCGCTCGAGGTCCGGCCCGACGAGGTGGACGTCAACGTCCACCCTGCGAAGCTCGAGGTCCGCTTCCGCGACCGCGTCGGGCTCGAGCGCACGGTCGAGGACGCCGTGCGCCACGCGCTGGGCGACCTCGCTGCCTCGGCGGCGTTCGGCACCGCCCCGGGCACGGTGCCGTGGCTCGCGGCGCCGCTGCCGTCCGCCGGGCCGGCCCCGGTACCGGCCGAGGCGCTGGCACCCGACCTGTTCGCGCCCCTCGGCGACCCGGCCGCGACGCACCAGCCGCCGGCGCCCACCGACCCGCACGGGCCGTTCGAGGCGCCACTCTGGCCGCTCTTCGACACGTACATCTGCTTCGCCGCGGGCGACGCGCTGGTGATCGTGGACCAGCACTCCGCGCACGAGCGCGTGCTCTACGAGGCGGCGATGGCGCAGCTGTCGGGGAGCGGCGCGCCGGCGCAGCGGCTGCTGGTGCCGGCGACCCTCGAGCTCACCGACGAGGAGCTCGACGCCGTCGAGGCGCACCGGGCGGCGCTCGCACGGGTCGGCTTCGAGGCCGAGGGGTTCGGCGGGCGCGGCGTGGTGCTCCACACCGTGCCGGCGCCGCACCCGCGCTTCGACGCCGTCGCCTGCTTCCGCGAGCTGGTGGCGGACCTGGCGCGGGGCCGCTTCGGCGGCTGGGCGAACCGGCTCGAGCGCTTCGCCGCCACGTACGCCTGCCGCGCCGCGGTGAAGGCCGGCGACCGGCTGGGCGAGCGGGAGATGCGCGAACTCCTCGTGCGGCTCTTCGCGACGACGCTGCCGCCGCACGACGTGCACGGACGCGCCACCATCGTGCAGCTCCCGCGCGAGGAACTGGAGCGGCGCTTTGGGCGGCGGTAGGACGCCGGTCATCGTCGGCCCCACCGCGGTGGGGAAGACCGCCGTGGCGGTGGCGCTCGCCCGGCACTGGCCGCTCGAGGTGATCTCCGCCGACTCGCGCCAGGTCTACCGCGGCCTCGACGTCGGCACCGCGAAGCCCTCGCGGAAGGAGCGCGCCGCGGTCCGGCACCACGGCCTCGACCTCGTCCGGCCCGGGGAGCGCTACAGCGCCGGCCGGTTCGCGCGTGACGCGGCGGGATGGATCGCGGAGGTGCGCGCCCGCGGGCACCTCCCCGTGGTCGTCGGCGGCACGGGACTCTACGTCCGCGCGCTCGCGGAGGGGCTCTTCGCCGAGCCGCCGCTCGACGCGGCGCGCCGGGCGGCGCTCGACGCGTGGCTCGCGGGGCTCGAGCCGCTGGAGCTGGTGCGGTGGGCGGGACGGCTCGACCCGGGCTTCCAGGGCGGCGGGCGGCAGCGGGCCGCGCGCGCGATCGAGATCGCGCTCCTCACCGGGCGGCCGCTCTCCGCGTGGCAGGCCGAGGCGCAGGGGGCCGGCGGCATCCGCCCGTGGTACGTGCGGCTCACCGTGCCGCGTCAGGTGCTGCACCAGCGGATCCGCCACCGCGCGCTCCAGATGGTGCAGCAGGGGATCATCGAGGAGGCGGCCGCCGCGCTCGCCGACGGGGCGGCGCCGGGCAGCCCGGGGCTCGACGGCGTCGGCGTGCGCGAGGCGGTCGAGTACCTCACCGCGGGCGGGGACCGGGCCGCGGTGGCGGAGGCGATCGTCGTCGCGACGCGGCAGTACGCCAAGCGGCAGGAGACCTGGTTCCGCCACCAGCTGCCCGGCGAGGTGCTCACGCTCGACGCCACGCGCCCGCCCGAGGAGGTCGCCGAGCAGGTCGCGGCCGCCTGGGCCCGCGCCCAGACCACGGACGGCGCATGAAGATCGGCATCACCTGCTACCCGACCTACGGCGGCTCCGGCGCCCTCGCCACCGCGCTCGGCATCGAGCTCGCGCGGCGCGGCCACGAGGTGCACTTCATCACGTACGCCTCGCCGTTCCGGCTCCGCGGCTGGACCGAGCGCGTCTACTTCCACGAGGTGGAGACGCGCATCGGCCGCTACCCGCTCTTCGAGCACTACCCGTACAGCCTCGCGCTCGCGTCGAAGCAGCACGAGGTGGCGCTGCGCGAGGAGCTCGACCTCCTCCACGTGCACTACGCCATCCCGCACGCCACCACCGCCTTCCTCGCGCGCGAGATGCTGCGCGGCGAGGGCCGGCCGATCAAGGTGATCACGACGCTCCACGGCACCGACATCACGCTGGTGGGGCAGGAGGCGAGCTTCTACGCCATCACCAAGTTCTCGATCGAGCAGTCGGACATGGTGACCGCCGTCTCCGCCTACCTGCGCGACGAGACCTACCGCGCCTTCGGGTGCATGGGCTGCGACGTCCGCGCGATCCCGAACTTCGTGGACCTCGGCGAGTACCACCCCGACCCGTCGCGCCACTGGGAGGGGCTCGCCCCCGACGGGCACCGGCGGATCATCCACGTCTCGAACTTCCGCGAGGTGAAGCGCGTGAAGGACGTCATCCGCGTCTTCGCGCGGATCCGCCGCGCGATGCCCGCGACGCTCGTGATGGTGGGCGACGGCCCCGACCGGCCCGACGCCGAGCGCGAGGCCGAGGAGCTCCAGGTGGCGGGCGACGTGCGCTTCCTCGGCCGGCTCGAGTCGGTGGCCAGCCTGCTGCAGGGGGCCGAGCTCTTCCTCCTTCCCTCGCAGTCGGAGAGCTTCGGGCTCGCCGCCCTGGAGGCGATGGCGTGCGGCGCGGTGGTGGTCGCGACCAGCGCGGGCGGCCTGCCCGAGGTGATCCACGACGGCGTGAGCGGGATCCTCGAGCCGGTCGGCTCGGTCGAGGCGATGGGCCGCCGCGCGGTGGAGCTGCTCCGGAGCCCGGAGCGCCTCGCCGCGATGCGCACCGCCGCCCTCGCGACCGCGCAGGTGCACTCGGCGGAGGCGATCGTCCCGCAGTACGAGGCGCTCTACCGCGAGGTGCTGGCGTGACCGGCCACGAGCTCGTGAGCGCGGTGGTGCAGGGGCTCGTCGAGGGCGCCACCGAGTTCATCCCCGTCTCCTCGACCGGGCACCTGATCGTGGTCGGCGAGTGGCTCGGCTTCACCGACGAGCGCGCCAAGACGTTCGACGTGTTCATCCAGCTGGGCGCGATCCTCGCTGTCGTGTGGGCCTATCGCGGCCTCTTCCGCGACACCCTCCTCGGCCTCCCGCGCGACCCGGCGCGGCGCCGCTTCGCGCTCAACCTCGCGATCGCCTTCCTGCCGGCGGCGGTCGTCGGGTTCCTCGCCCGGGACTTCATCAAGGCGCACCTGTTCGGCACGACGACCGTCGCCTGGGCCCTCGTCGCGGGCGGCGTCGCCATCCTGGCCGTCGAACGCTGGGCGCCGACCGCGCGCGTGCTCTCGGTCGAGGAACTGCCGCCCGCCACGGCCCTCGGCATCGGCCTCGCGCAGATCCTCGCGCTCTTTCCCGGCGTCTCGCGGAGCGGGGCCACCATCATGGGCGGCTTCGCGCTGGGCCTGACCCGCCGCGCGGCGGCCGAGTTCTCCTTCTTCCTCGCCGTGCCGGTGATGGTCGCGGCGACCGGCTACGACCTCTGGAAGAGCCGCGGCGTGCTGGGTGCCGGCGACCTGCCGACGTTCGCGGTCGGCTTCCTCGTCGCGTTCGCGACGGCGCTCGTCGTGATCCGGGCCTTCCTGAGCTTCGTCGCGCGGAGCACCTTCCGGGGCTTCGCGTGGTACCGGATCGCCGTCGGGGTCCTGCTCCTCCTGCTCGCGCGCCGGTGACCGGACCGGGCGTGCTCCTCCTCGACGCCTGCCCCTCGACGATGGACGAGGCGCATCGCCTCGCCGAGGCGGGGGCGCCGCACGGATCGGCGGTCGTGGCCGTGGTGCAGACCGGCGGTCGCGGGTCGCGCGGGCGCGCGTGGGCGTCGCCGGAGGGCGGCCTCTGGCTGAGCGTGGTCTGGCGCGGCCACGGGGCGGGGGCGCCGCTCCTGAGCCTCCGCGCCGGCCTGGCACTCGCCGCGTGGCTGGACGGGCTCGGCGGGCTGCCGCCGGCACGGCTCAAGTGGCCGAACGACCTCCTGCTCGAGGGCCGCAAGGTCGGCGGCGTGCTCGCCGAGGCGCGCTGGCAGGGCGCCTCCCTCGGCTGGGTGGTGATCGGCGTCGGCGTGAACGTGCGCAATGCGCCCCCGGCCGACGCGCGGTTCCCGGCGGCGGCCCTCGCCGAGTGGCGGCCGGACCTCGCGCCCGGGGCGCTCGCGGCGCCGGTGGCGCGCGCGCTCGCCGGCGTGGGTGGCGGCGCGGCCCTC
>JBAIWX010000072.1:0-12509 GCA_037916975.1 Gemmatimonadales bacterium | reverse complement strand
GGCCCCGCCCGCCGTGGCACCCGCGGTCGTCGCCCCCCGCGCGGCACGAGGCGCGCGCACCGCGGGCGTGCTGCACGTCCCGCTCGCGGGGGCGGACCTGCTGGTGCGCCGGAAGCCCGGCGTGCCGGTCGTCACGCTCGGGTACTTCGTGCCGCGCTCGGCGCAGGAGGACCCGGCGCATGCGGGCGTGGGCGCGCTCGTCGTGCGGAGCGCGGTGCGCGGCGCGGGCGCGCTCGACGGCGCGTCGCTCGCGTTCGCGGCGGAGGGGCTCGGCGGCTCCCTCGGCACCAGCGCCACGACCGACTGGGTCGGCCTCTCGGCGGGCGTGCTCGCGGAGCACCTGGGTCCGGCGGCGGCGCTGCTCCGCCTCGCCGCCCTCGAGCCGCGGCTCGCCGAGCCGGAGGTGGAGGCGGAGCGCGCCGTCATGCTCGACGAGGCGCGGCAGGTGGTGGACGACATGTTCCGCTACCCCTTCCAGCTCGCGCTCGGCGTCGCCTTCGGCGACCGCGGCTATGGGCGCCCCGCGGGCGGGACGCCCGAGTCGCTCGCGGCGCTCGACCCGGCGGCCGTCCGGGCGTGGCACCGGGCGCACGTCGTGGGACGTCGCGCCGCCGTCGTCTGCGTGGGCGACGTGGACGAGGACCAGGCGGCGGCGCTCCTGGCCGGGGCGTTCGGCGACCTCCCGGCGGCGGCAGCCGTGCCCGCGCCGCCGCGCCAGCGCGTGGCCGCGCCCGCCGAGGGGTGGCAGCGCGTGGCCACGCGGGAGAAGGCGCAGAGCGCGTTCGCGATGGCCTTCCCCGGGCCGGCCCGCGGCGAGCCGGCGCGCCACGCGCTCGAGGTGTGGGCCGCGATCGCGGGCGGGCTCGGCGGCCGGCTCTTCGAGAAGCTCCGGAGCCAGCGGTCGCTCGCCTACACCGTGCTCGCCTCGGGCTGGGCGCGCCGCGACGGGGGGGCACTCCTCACCTACATCGCGACCAGCCCCGACCGCGAGGAGGAGGCGCGCGCCGCGATGCTTGAGGAGCTCGGGCGCTTCGCGGCCGAGCGCGTCGGCGGGGACGAGCTGGCGCTCGGCGTGAGCTACCTCGCGGGGCAGGCGGAGGTGCAGCGGCAGCAGGGGGCGGCGGTGCTCGGCGAGATCCTCGATGCCTGGCTCGCGGGCGAAGGGCTCGGCGAGCTCGAGGACCCGGCGGCACCGTTCCGCGCCGTCACCGCCGAGGCGATCCGCGCGGAGGTGGAGCGCAGCCTCTCGGCGCCCCGGGCCGAGGGGGTCGTGCGCGGCACCGGCGCGGGGCGCTGAGCTCAAGCCCGGCATCCGTTGCGCCGATGCTCGGGATGGGGCCGTCCGCATCCATCCCCTGAGTGACGGACGCGCCCTCCCCGGGGTGCCCGTGACCGTGCCGTCCCTCTCCGCGCTCTCCCTCTCGTCGCCGGCCACGGCGGCGGCGGGTCGCGGCGTGACGGGGCCGGGAGCCCACCACGCCGACGCCCTCACGCGCGACCTCCTCCTCGCTTGGCTTCGCGAAGCGCTCGCGGCCGGTTCGCCGGCCGACGGACTCGCCGTCGCCGACCGCTTCTGGCAGCGCCCGCCCAGCCGGGAGGAGGCCTGGTTCCTCCGGGGCGAGGTGCTCCGCATGCTGCGCCATCCGGAGGCCGCGGTGCGGGGCCTCACGGGGCCGCCGCGCGAGGCGGTGCTCGCCTACCTGCTCGCGGCGCTCGACGCGAGCGCGGGGCAGGTGGCCGCGGTCGCGCCGGCGCTGCGCGACGCCACCCGCCTGCTGCCGGGTGAGCCGCTCCCGCAGGCGCGCCTCGACGGCTGGCTCGGCGCGCTCCCGCCCGTGCCGGCACCACCGCCCCGCGGGGACGAGGTGCGGCTCTCCCCCGACGCCGCGCGCGATGCGGAGCGGGCCACCCGCGCGCTGGCGGCACGTCCCGACCTGCTGCCGGTGACGCCGCGCCTGCCCGCGGCCCCGGGGACGGGGATCGTGCGAGCGTTGCTGGTTGGTGGTGGCGTGCTGCTCTGGCTGGCGGGGGAGCGCGGGCCGGCGCTCGTGCTGCTCGGGGTGGCGGTGGCCGGGCCCCGGCTCGCGGGCCTCGGGCGCCGCTAGGCCCGGCTCACGGCGTGGCGAGGCGGCGCGCGATCACGTCGGCGCCGCGCACCGGGTCGCGCGGCGCCCGCGCGACGACGTCCACGAGGCAGGTGCCGCTCGCCGGGGCGGTGTGCACCACGAGGTGCGCCTCGGCAGTGACGATCGCGACCACCACGCCGCCCGGGGTGGAGCGCACGAGCGGCGGCCCCTCCGCGCCGACGCCGATCGCGGCGGCGGCCGCCACCACCGCGCCGCCGATCGCGCCCGGATCCGCGAGCCGCGCCCGCGGGATCCCCTCGAGCGTGCGCAACTCGGCGCGGAAGTCCCCGCCGTCGCTCACGCGACGCGCGCCGGCCAGCGGGCGACCGCGTCGCGATAGCCCTCAGGCACCCCGATGTCGAAGCAGCGGCTCGTCGTGGTGGCGCCGGCCAGGCGGCCGCGCGCGGCGAGGCGCTGGAGCACGGGCCGGTCGTCGAGCTCCGCGCCCGGGGCGAGCGACGCCGCCACCTCGTCGAAGTCGGCGAAGACGTCGGCCGGGAGGACGACGCGGCCCACGGGGGCGAGTGCCGCCGCGGCGCCGGCGGTGTCGAACCGGCTGAGGCTCGAGCCGCGCGGCTCGAGCTGCGTCACCCGGACGACCCCGTCCTCGAGCGGCTCGGTCGTGGCGCGGCCGAAGGCGCCCACGTGCTGGGCGTCCTCCGCGCGCACCTCGGCGAGCAGCACGCTCGCGAGCCCGGTGCGGCGGTGCGCGCCGATCACCTGCGCGGTGGCGTTCGGCCCGTCGAAGAGCTGGTCGGGCTGCAGCAGCACGAACGGCGCGCCGGCCACCGCCTCGCGCGCGCAGCAGATCGCGTCGCCGAGGCCGCGAAAGGCGGGCTGCGGGACGAACTCGAGCTCGAGCGCGCCCTGGTACTGGCGGGCCGCCGCCTCGACGACCGGCTTGTGCGGGTTGGTGACCAGCACCGCGCGGAGCAGCCCGGCGGCGGAGGCCTCGTCGAGCGCCCACCAGAGCAGCGGCTTGAGGCCGACGGGGAGCATCTCCTTCGGCACCCAGTTCGTGATCGGGCGGAGCCGGCGGCCCAGGCCGCCGCAGGGAATGACCGCGGTATCGAGGGCCATGGGGCCTCAGAACATGGACATCGCGAGGAAGGCGCGCAGGCTCTCGTTGGTGGAGCGGAGCCGGGCGGAGAGCATGCGGATCACCGAGCGGAGCACGACGTAGGCGAGCTCCCGGTCGAACTCGAGGAGCATCTCGAGGTCGGGACGCGAGAGGCTGAGGAGCGTCGTGTCCTGCGACGCGATGGCGTCCGTCGAGCGCTCCGAGCGGTCGAACACCGCCATCTCGCCGAAGCAGGCGCCGGGCCCGAGCACGGCGAGCGCCTCCTCGCCGGCGCCGGGCACCTGCCGGCTGATGCGCACCCCGCCCGTCATCACGACGAAGAGCCGGTTGCCGGGCTCCCCCTCTTTGAAGACCGTCGTGCCCGACGGGTATGTTTGTTCCGTGCACAGCTCGGCGACGCGCGCCAGCTGGGCGTCGTCGAGGTCGGCGAACAGGGCCGTGCGGCGGAGCAGGTCGAGGCGCATCGCGAGGACGAGTGGCGTGGAGCCGGGCAGGGTGACCGAAGCTAGTCCCGCCCCCGGGGGCGGGCAAGCGCGCCCCGAATGGGGGCTGGCGGACGTGCTGACGGGGCTCCGGCTCCCGCTCGCGGCGCTGTTCGTGTTCGTGCCGGGGACGGGATGGCGACTCGCGATCCTGGCGGCGGCGGCGGCGAGCGACCTGCTGGACGGGTGGATCGCGCGGCGGCTCGGGGCGTCCCGCCTCGGGCCCCTGCTCGACCCGGTGGCCGACAAGCTCTTCATGCTCTGCGCCTTCGGCGTGGTGGCCTTCTCCGGGGTGCTCTCGCTGTGGGAACTCGCCGGGGTGCTGGCCCGCGACCTCGCGGCGGCGGTGGCGTTCGTCGTGGTGGGGCTCTCGGGGAAGCCGGCGAGCCTCCCGGCGCGGCTGGGGGGCAAGGCGGTGACGGTGGGGCAGGTGCTGGTCCTCGCCGCCTTCCTGGCCGGCTCGCCGCTGGTGCACCCGCTCGCCTGGATGACGACGGGCGTCGGGCTCTACGCGATCTGGGACTACAGCGTGCACTCCCGCGCGGAGCGAGTGCGCTACGATTGACCGGGCCCCGCGCGCGGGGGCGGACGATGGCGAACCGGCGGAGAGGAGCGGGAGCGTGGCGGAGACGAAGGCGATCGAGCTCACCTGGGACGGGGACCTGCGCTTCCACGGCGGCGCGCCGGGCGGCCCGGCCACGGTCATCGATGCCGACAACGCGACGGCACCGGGGCCGATGCTCCAGTTGCTGCTCGCGGCGGCGAGCTGCAGCGCCAGCGACGTGGTGCTGATCCTCGGGAAGATGCGGGTCGAGCTCACGCACCTGCGGATCGCCGCGCGCGGGGTGCGGCGGGAGACCGAACCGCGGCGCTACGAGTCGCTGACGCTCGTGTGGCACCTGGCCGGGGCGGGGCTCGACCGGGCGAAGGCCGAGCGGGCGATCGCGCTCTCGGTGGAGAAGTACTGCTCGGTCATGGCCTCGCTGGCACCCGACATCCGGGTGACGAACGAGGTGGTGATCGAGGGTGATCCGGGCTGATGCGGATCAGTTCAAGTGTTTGTGGTTTCGTTGGTTGTCGTACAGGAGTAGTTTTTGATACTCCGCTTCATCGGCGACATGAAAACGCCCCGGCCGTCCGGCCGGGGCGTCTTCGAGGCAGCCCGTCCCGCCGTCGGGGATCAGGCAGCGCCGGAGCCCGCCGGCTCGATACGCCGCACGGGCTGGCAGTACCGCTCGCCCAGCTCGCGGAGCTGGGTGAGCTCGCCCTCGCTCAGGTCCTCGTAGCGCTCCGCGATGTACTGCATGGTGTCGTCGAACCACTCCTTCTGGTGCTCGGGGAGGGCTTCGATGACGCCGCAGCGCAGGATGTGGCTGAAGAGCTCATCCCGCGCCTGATCGAACGCGGAGGCGACGGAGGGACGGCGGGGCTTCTTCTTTGACATGATCGTCCTTGTCTGCGGTCGTCGGGACCGCGGTGTCGTGAACTTTTCGAAGACAAGTATACGCGGTCGCACCTTTCGGTGCAAACCGGCGCGGGGTTCCGGCGTAGCGATCGCTACGCCGAACGCCCAACTTTCGTGACGCCATCGCCTCGCGGGAGACGCACCGCGCCTCCCGCCGCGCACGCCCCGCCCACCCTTCGCGCGTCGCAAGCGCCGTCGTTTAAATTATTCGGCCACCGGAGGCCGGTTCCTGAGTCCCCCTCGCGTTCCGGCACCGGACCCGACACCGCATGAGCGATTCCGACCAGACCTACGATCCTGCGCGCGCCGAGCGGCTGAAGGAGATGCTCCGCGCGCTGGCGCGGCGCATCCTCGAGCTCGACGCCTCCGGGCGCCTGCTCGCGCCCGACGGCGGGCTCCAGCACCTGCTCGGCGACGTGCGCAGCGAGCTCTTCCACTACGAAGTCCGCTGCACGTACGACACCCCCGAGATCGCGGAGCACCGTCGCCTGGTGGACGAGGCGCGCCGCGCACCCTCCTTCCTCGACGACGACCCGGAGAACGACGAGCCATGGCAGCCCCCTCGGCCCCCGGCCTGAAGCGCTTCTACGCCCTGCTGGCCGGCATCGCCGTGGCCGGCGTGATCGCCCTCGTGCTCGTGCTGCGCGGCAAGCCGGTGAGCATTCCCGCGAACGTGGTGGTCCAGACGGCCGACACCGCAGGCTTCCGCGGCTACCTGCTGGGCCAGCCGACGGCGCCGGTCGAGGTCACCGAGTACGGCGACTTCCAGTGCCCGGCCTGCGCGTCGTTCGACGTCACGCAGTTCCCCACGGTGAAGGAGCGGCTCATCGCCGGCGGGGTGGTGCGGTGGCGCTACCGCGACTTCCCGCTGAGCCAGCACCGGCACTCGCGCCTCGCGGCGCACGCGGCCGCCTGCGCCGACGAGCAGGGGAAGTACTGGGAGATGCACCGGCTCATCTACGAGAGCCAGCTCGACTGGGCGGAGCAGTCGGACGGCGGCGCGACGTCGTTCTTCCGCGACCTCGTGAAGACGATCGGCGGGGACCCCGCGAGGTACGACGCCTGCATGCAGTCGGCGAAGTACGCCGGCCGGATCCAGGCGAGCTACGACGAGGGGACGAAGGTCGGGCTCGGCTCCACGCCGACCTTCCTGATCGGCGGGCGGCTCTACCCGGGCGCCATCTACTACGACGACCTCAAGAAGGTCGTGGACTCCCTCGCCGCGGCGGCGCCGAAGCCCCAGCCGGGCACGGCCCCGGCGGCCAAGTGACGCCGCGCGCCGGCCAGTGACGCACTCCCTCGACGACGGCCACGGCCACCAGGCGCGGTCGGGGCGCGACCTCGCGCTCCTCGCGCTGGGCGCGCTGGGCGTCGTCTACGGCGACATCGGCACGAGCCCGCTCTACGCGCTCAAGGAATGCTTCGCCCCCGAGCACGGGCTCGCGCTGACGCGCGAGAACGTGCTCGGCGTGCTCTCGCTGGTCTTCTGGGCGATGACCTTCGTGGTCTCGTTCAAGTACATCTCGTTCGTCATGAAGGCGGACAACCGCGGCGAGGGCGGGATCCTCGCCCTGCTGGCGCTGGTGCGGCCGCACGGCGGCGGGCAGCCGACGGGGCGGCGCATCGTCCTGATCGGGATGGCGCTCTTCGGCGCGGCGCTCCTCTACGGCGACGGGATCATCACCCCGGCGATCTCGGTGCTGGGCGCGGTGGAGGGGCTGGGCGTCGCGACCCACGTGCTCGACCCCGCGGTGGTGCCGCTCTCGGCGGTGATCCTCACGGCGCTCTTCCTCGTGCAGCGGCGCGGGACGGCGGGCGTGGGCATCATCTTCGGGCCGGTGATGCTCGTCTGGTTCACCTGCATCGCGCTGCTCGGCCTGCGGGGCATCGCGCTGGCGCCGGAGGTGATCGCGGCGATCAACCCGGTCCACGCCCTGCGCTTCTTCCGGGCCGACGGCCTCGTCGGCTTCCTGATCCTGGGCTCGGTGGTGCTGGTCGTGACCGGCGGCGAGGCGCTCTACGCCGACATGGGCCACTTCGGCCGCCGGCCGATCCGGCTCGCCTGGTTCTCGGTGGCGCTGCCGGCGCTCCTCCTCAACTACTTCGGGCAGGCGGCGCTCCTCCTGGCGCAGCCGACCCCTGCGGTGCGCGACAACCCGTTCTACGCCCTCGTCCCCGGGTGGGCGCTCTACCCGATGGTCGTCGTGGCGACGACCGCGGCCATCGTCGCGTCGCAGGCGCTCATCTCGGGGGCGTTCTCGCTCACGCGGCAGGCGGTGCAGCTGGGTTACTCGCCGCGGGTGACGATCATCCACACCTCGGCCAAGGAGCTGGGGCAGATCTACATCCCGCAGGTGAACCAGGCGCTCTGGCTCGGGTGCATCGCGCTGGTGCTCGGGATGCGCTCGTCGTCCAACCTCGCCGCGGCGTACGGCATCGCGGTGACGGGGACGATGATCATCACCACGCTGCTCTTCTACACCGTGGCGCGGGACCGCTGGCACTGGCCGATGTGGCGGGTGGGCGCGCTCTGCGGCCTCTTCCTGGTGGTGGACCTCGCCTTCTTCGCCGCCAACCTGGTGAAGGTGGAGCACGGGGGGTGGATCCCGCTCGCCGTGGCCGGCGGGATCTACCTGCTGATGACCACCTGGCACCTCGGGCGGCGCCGCCTCTCCGCGATCGTCGCGGAGAACACGCTGCCCTTCGACCTCTTCCTGCCGGACATCGCGCGCCGCCAGCCGCCGCGCGTGCCGGGGACGGCGGTCTTCCTCACCTCCGTGCCGAACGGCGCGCCGCCGGTGCTGCTCCACCACCTCAAGCACAACAAGGTGCTGCACCAGAAGGTGGTGATCATGTCCATCAACACGCAGGAGGTGCCGCAGGTGGAGGACGCCGAGCGCACCACCTGCCAGCCGCTCGGCGAGGGCTTCTTCCTCGTGACGGCCCAGTACGGGTTCATGGAGACGCCCGACGTCCCGAAGGCGCTGCAGCAGCTCGGCGAGCGCCTCCGCGCCGGGGGCCAGGCCGACGGCGGTTTCCGCCCCGCGGACACGAGCTATTACCTCGGGCGCGAGACGCTCATCGTGGACCGGAAGGCGAAGGGCCCGCACGTGGCGGGCCCCGAGGGACGGATGGCGACCTGGCGCAAGAAGCTCTTCGCGATCATGTCGCGCAACGCCCAGTCCGCGACCGCCTTCTTCCAGCTCCCGCCCAACCGCGTCATCGAGCTCGGCGCGCAGATCCAGTTCTAGCCGCGCCCCGGCTCGCCCGCCCGGTCCGCCCGCCCGGTCCGCCCGCCCCGGCGATCGCCCGCCCGCCTCCCTCACGGCCGCACCGGCCGCGCCAGGTCCTTCACCAGCCGGTACAGGAATTCCTGCCCCTCGAAGAAGGCATCCACGCGCATCCGCTCGTCGCGGCCGTGGGCGCGGTTGTCCTCCACGTCGCCGAATAGGCCCGACACGCCGTACACGGGGATCCCCGCCGCGCGGTAGAAGAGGCCGTCGGTGGCGCCGGTGCTCATGAACGGCACCACGGGGATGCCGGGCCACATCGCCTGGGTCTGCCGCTCGATCGCGCCGAGGACGGCGGGATCGAGCGGCGAGGGGTCGGTCACGAGGCTGTGCGGTTCCACCACCGGGGTGACCGTCACGGCGGTGTCCGTGATCGCGGCGACGAGCGCCGCCTGCGCATCGGCGGGGCGGTCGCCGGGGACGAGGCGGCAGTTGACGGTGGCGCGGGCGAGCTGCGGCAGCGCGTTGGGGGCGTGGCCCCCGGTGAGCTCCGTGGCGACGCAGGTGGTGCGCAGGAGCGCGTGCACCGGCGGGTCGGCGTCGAGCCGGGCGAGCGCCTCGCGGTCGTCGGGGTTCCGCACGAGCGCCGCCATCGCGGCGCCGAGGGGCCCCGGCTCGAGCGGGGCCATGCGGCGGAAGAACTCGCGCGTCGTCTCGTTGAGGCGCACCGGGAACTCGAGCTGCTGCACCCGGACGAGCGCCGCCGAGAGGCGGTAGATCGGGTTGTCGCGGCGCGGGACCGAGCTGTGGCCGCCCCGGTCGCGCGCCTCGAGGGTGAACGACTGGAAGGTCTTCTCCGCCACCTGCACCCGGTTGGCGAGGCGCGTGCCGTCGCGGCGCTGGCCGCCGCCCCCCTCGTTGAGGACGAAGGCGCCCCGGACGAGCTCCGGGTGGTGCTCGAGGAGCCACGCCGCGCCGTTGTCGGGGCCACCCTCCTCGTCGGCGGTGAGGACGACGACGAGGTCGCGGTCGGGGACGAAGCCCTCGCGCCGGTAGCGGACGAGGGTCGCGACCCAGATCGCGGCCATCGCCTTGTCGTCCACGGTGCCGCGGCCGTAGAACCACCCGTCCCGCTCGGTGAGGGTGAAGGGCGGGAGGGACCAGTCGTCGTCGCGCGCCTCGACCACGTCGAGGTGGGCGAGGAGGACCATCGGCGGCGCGCTGCCGTTGCCGCGGTAGCGCGCGACGAGGTTCCCCTTCCGCGGCACCGGCTCGAGCACCTGCACGTCGGCGGCGGGGAGGCCGGCGTCGAGGAGGCGCTTCGCCATCGCGCGGGCGGCGTCGGTGGTGCTGCCGGTCGAGTGCGCGGTGTTGATGCCGACCAGCTCGGCGTAGATCGCCCGCGCGAGGGCGCGGTCGGGGGCCGGCGGGAGGGGCGCGGGCGCCGACTGCGCGGCGAGCGGGGCGGCGAGGAGCGCGAGGGCGAGGCGCAGGACAGCCGGTCGCATGCGTGCGGGCCTGGTGGAGGGTCGGTCGGGGGCCGCGCGCCGCCGGCGCGCGGCGACGGCGGTCGCGAGGTTCAGCGGGCGCTGATCGTCCGGCGGCGGACGAGTTCGGGGAGGTTCTGGATCACGACCATGCGGTTCGTCGCCGTGCGGCGCACGAGCACGAAGGTCCTTCCGTCCGGAGAGACGTCCCAGTTCGAGTGGGGCGTGGCGGGCTCGTAGTCGTCGGCCGCGAAGAGCGTGGTGCGGGACCCGACCTGCAGCTCGGGGCCGGGCCGCACCTGGGCGGCGACGAAATGCCCGAGCCCCCCGCCCGCCGCGCGATAGAAGAGCTCGCGGCCGTCGCGCGACCAGAGCGGCTCCGAGCCGCCCTTGAGCGACACCTGGACGGTCGGCCCGTCGCCCGTGAGCGCCCGGACGTACACCTCCGACTGGCCCGAGAGGTTCGACGTGTAGGCCAGCCAGCGGCCGTCGGGCGAGAGGGCCGGCCACCCTTCGTCGAACTCGCTCATGAGGAGCGGCTCGAGGCGCCCGCCGGGCCGGACGATGACGATGTCGCTGCCCGACCCGGGCCGCACGTCCACGGCCGTCGTCACGAACGACCCATCGGGCGCCACGAGTTCCCCGGTCCAGGACAGCTGCTCGTTGGCGATGACCGAGTCGCTCGTCCCGCCCAGGCGCTGCTCGTAGATGCCGAAGGCGCCGCTCCTGAGCGAGGTGAACCGGAACCCCGCCCCGCTCCGCAGCCAGACCGGGTCGTGGCCGTCGCGCGCCGAGGTGGCCCGCGTGAGGGTGCCCTGGGCGCGGTCGAGGATCCAGACATCGCGGCCGTCGGCGGTGACGAAGTCGAGCGCGATGCGCCGGCCGTCGGGCGAGAAGTGCGGGCTGTGGTAGTTGTGCCGTTCCTCGAGGAGCGGCGTCGCGGCGCCGCGCCGGTCGGTGAGGACGAGCTGGCTGGGCTCCTGCGGCAGGTACACGACGGTGCCGTTGTGCGCGACGGCGAACTGGGCGATGCCGGCCCCGGTGAGGCCGACGCCTTCCGCGATCGCCACCTCGGGCCCCGTGATCCGGCCCGCCGGGGCGTCGAACGCGGCGGCGAAGAGGCGGCCGTCGTTCCGCACCAGCACGAGGTACCCCGCGGCGTAGCGTGCCTCGACGACCGGGTGGTCCAGGATCTGGCGGTGGTCGCCGGAGGCGAGGTCGAGCAGGGCCAGCGCGCCCTCGGACGCCCGCGAGGTCACGTCCACCACGAGGGCGTGCCGGCCGTCGGGCAGCACCTGCTGCATCAGGAGCCGCGCGCGCGCGCCCGGGAGGGCGAGCGGCTTCGGGCGCCCGTCGAGGCCGAAGTGGATCACGACGCCGTCGGCCTCGCTGGACGCCCAGAGGGTGCCGTCCGGGGCGTACGAGGCGTAGGCGGACGCGATGAGCCCGATCACCGGCGTGGGCCGGCTGCCGTCAGGGGCGGTGCGGGAGGGCGCCCCACCGGCCGGCTTGGAGAAGAGCAGCGACCGGCCGTCCGGCGCGAAGAGCATGTCCACGCCGTTCTCGGTGCCCTCGAGCCTGAGCGGCGCCTGCTGGTCGAGCCGCTGGAGGTACACCTGGAGCTGGCCCGCCTCCGAGACCCCGGTGTACGCGACCTGCTCCCCGTCCGCGGAGATCGCGATGGAGCGGAAGCCGCCCGCCGGGTTGCTCACGTGCACCGGCGTGACCAGCGCGAGCGTCGAGGGCGGCGCCGCCGCGGTCCCCCCGCTGCGGCGCCAGCTCCACCCCGCCGCGGCGAGGGCGAGGGCGGCGACGGCCCAGGGGAGGAGGCGGCCGAGGCGCGCGGCGGGGCGCGGGGCCGCGGGTAGCGCGGCGGTGGGCGGATAGGCGATGCGCCCCGTCCCGGCGAGCGCCTCGGCGAACTCCCTGGCCGAGCCGCAGCGGTCGGCGGGGAGCTTCTGGAGCGCGGTGAGCACCGCCGCTTCCACCGCCGCCGGCACCATGGGCCGCTTCGCCCGGAGCGACGGCGGCGCCTCGGTGAGCACCTTCGCCACGATGGCCTGCGAGCTGGGCCCGGTGAACGGCGGCTCGCCGGCGAGCATCTCGTAGGTCATGGCGCCGAGGGCGTAGACGTCGCTCCGCGGGCCGATGTCGCGCTCCCCCATCGCCTGCTCGGGGCTCATGTAGCTCGGGGTGCCGAGGGAGAGCCCGGTCTGCGTCATCCGCTGGCCGCCGGCCTGCTGCACGGCGAGGGCGATGCCGAAGTCGGCGACGAGCGCCTGGCCATCCTGCAGCAGCACGTTCTCCGGCTTCACGTCGCGATGGACGATGCCGCGCTTGTGGGCGAACTCGAGGGCGGAGGCGACCTCCTGGGCGAGGCGCACCGCGTCGTCCACCGGGAGCTGCTTCTCGCGCGCGAGGCGGGCACGCAGTGTCTCGCCCTCGATGAAGGGCATGACGTAGTAGAGGAGCCCGTCGGCGGTGCCGGAGTCGATGAGGCCGAGGATGTGCGGGTGCTGGAGCTGGGCGGTGAGCTTGATCTCGGCGAGGAAGCGCTCGCCGCCGAGGACCGCGGAAAGCTCGGGGTGGAGGACCTTGATGGCGACCTTGCGGCCGTGCTTGAGGTCCTCGGCGAGGT
>JBAIWX010000071.1:0-7464 GCA_037916975.1 Gemmatimonadales bacterium | reverse complement strand
AGGCGGGCGCGGTGCCGCGGCTCCGGGCCGCCCTCGCGGAACTGCTCGGCGAGTCCTTCGAGCTGCTCTCCCAGGTGCTGCCGAGCGGCGAGGTGGCGGTGCTGCTCCTCGTCCCCGCCGGCGAGGGACCGCGGATCGACCGCCTCCTCGCCGAGACGCGCCTGCAGGAGATTCCCGTGCCGCGCGGCTACGGGACCTCGCTCGCCGAGGCGATCCCGCGCCTGCTCGCGCGCGACCAGGAACTGCCGGGGCTGATCGCGGCCGCCCGGGGGGAGCGCGACGCGCTCCGGCGCGACGCCCTCGGCCCGCTCGTCGAGGGCCGCATGGCGGCCCACGACCGGCTGGCGCGATTCGCGGCCCTGGGCCAGTCCGCCGTCACCCGGCACGCCTTCGTCATCGAGGGGTGGGTCCCCGCCGCCGCCACCCCGCGCCTCCGCGCCGCCCTCGAGCAGCGGTTCGGCGGCGAGGTGGTGCTCGAGCTGGTCAGCGAGGAGCACTGGCGCGCCGAGGACGCGCCGGTCGTCCTGCGCAACCCGCGCCTCTTCCGCCCCTTCGAGCTCCTCACGGCGATGGTGCCGCTCCCGCGCTACGGCACCATGGACCCGACCCCGTTCGTCGCGGTCTTCTTCCCCATGTTCTTCGGGCTCATCCTCGGCGACACCGGCTACGGCGCGGTCCTCGCGGCCGTCGCCGCGCTCCTGCACTGGCGCTCGCGTGCGGGGACCACGCTGCGTGCCGTCGCGGAGGTGGGCGGCGCCTGCGCCCTCTTCGCCATCCTCTTCGGACTCGCCTTCGGGGAGTTCTTCGGCGACCTCGGGCACCGCTGGTTCGGGCTCCACCCCCTGCTCTTCGACCGCGAGAAGGAGGTCGTCGGCTTCCTCGGCCTCGCCCTCGCCCTCGGTGCCGTGCACATCGTGCTGGGCCTCGTCCTCGGCGCCATCGCCGCCCGGAAGGCGCACCCCCGCACCGCGATCGGCCGCGGGCTCTCCGCGCTGATCATCGTGCTCCTCGTCGCCGCGCTGCTCGCCGCCGCGGGCCAGCTCCCGCGGCCGCTCCTCGCGCCGACGGTGAGCATCGCCTGCATCGCCTTCCCGGTGGTCGTGGTCCTCGAGGGGATCGTGGCCCCGATCGAGCTCTTCACCACCGTCGGCCACATCCTGAGCTACGCGCGCATCATGGCCCTCGGCACGGCCTCCGTGATGCTCGCGGTCGTCGCGAACCAGATGGTCGGCGCCATGGGCAGCGTCCTGGTCGGCGTCCTGTTCGCGCTCGCCTTCCACGTCGTCAACTTCGCCCTCGGGCTCTTCAGCCCGACGATCCACGCGCTGCGGCTCCACTACGTGGAGTTCTTCGGGACGTTCTACAGCCCGGGCGGGACGCAGTACCGCCCCCTCGCGCACTGGACCACCGGCGGGACGCCCCCCGCCCAGGAGGCCGTATGGCCCTCTTCTGGATCACGCTGAGCGCCGCGCTCGCCATCGCCATCCCGGCGATCGCGACCGCCTGGGCGCAGTCACGCATCGGCCCCGCGGCCGCCGCCAGCCTCGCCGAGAAGCCGGAGCTGAGCACGACCGTGATCATCATGATCGCGATCCCCGAGACGATGGTCATCCTCGGCTTCGTGGTCGCGGTCATCATCATGCTGCGCGGCGGCGGCGCCTGACGCCCGATGGCGCTCGACGCCCTGCTCCGCACGCTCGCGCGTGACGCGGGGACGCGCCGCGACGCCCTCCTCGCCGCGGCCCGCGCCGAGGCGGCGCGCCTGCGCGCGGAGGCGGACGCCCAGCTCGCCGCCCGGCGCGCGACGCTGCTCGCCGCGCGGGAGCGCGCGCTCTCGGCCGAGCTCGAGGAGGCGGTCGCGATCGCGCGCGACGGCGCCCGCGCCCGGCTGCTCGCGGCGCGCGACGCGGCGCTCCGGCGCGTGCAGGAGCGCGCCGCAGCAATCCTCGGGGCGGAGGGCACCGGGCCCGCCTTCGCCCCGCTCGTCGCGGCGCTCGGCCGCGACGCCCTCGGCTACCTCGAGGGATGCCCCGCGGTGGTCGCCTGCGACGACGCCTCGGCCGCGATCCTCGCGCCCGTGCTCGCCGGCAACGCGGGTGCGCGCCGCGAGCCCGCAGCGGGCCACGGGCCGGGCTGCACCGTGACCGCCGCCGACGGCCGCGTGACCGTGGACGCGACCCTGCGCCGGCTGCTCGAGCGCCGCTGGCCCGCGCTCGCCCAGGCGCTGGTCGCGGCGGGACTGGCGGAGGCGACGTGAGCGACCACTTCGGCGAGGTGAACGCCCGCGCCCGCGGCCTCGCGAGCCACCTCCCGGCCCGCGAGCAGTTGCGCGCGATGCTCGCGGCGCCCGACCTCCCGGCGCTCGTCGCCCTGCTCGACCAGGCGCACGTCCCGCTCGCCGCCGACGAGCGCACCGCCCCAGCCCTCGAGCTCGCGGTGCGGCGCTGGGCGGCCCGGGAGCTGGCCACGCTCGCGCGGCGCCTGCGGAACGAGTCGCTCCGGACCGTCATCTTCGCGGACGAGGAACGGCGGAGCGTGCGCGCGATGCTCCGCGGCGTCCTCGCGGGGGCGCCGGCCGCGGCGCGGCTCGCGGGGCTCATCCCCACGCCCGCGCTCCCCGAGCGCCTCCTCGAGGAGCTCGCCGCCCAGCCCGACGTCCGCGGCATCGCCGCGCTCCTCGTGGCGTGGCGTCATCCCTGCGGTCCGGCGCTCCTCGAGGCTGCGGTGGCCGAGGAGCCCGACCTGCTGCACCTCGAGCTGGCGCTCGGCACCGCCTACGCGGCGCGCATCCGTGCCGCCGGCCGCGATGCGGGACGGGCCATGCGCCGCGTCGTGGAGGCGGCGCTCGACCTCGAGAACGTGCGCACCGCGCTCCTCCTCGCCGGCCGGGAGTCCGACCTCGACGGCGGCCGGTGGTTCCTCGAGGGCGGGCGGCGCGTCCCCCGCGCCGCGTTCGCCGCCGCGATGGCAGCACCCGACGCGGCCGCCGCCGCGGCGTTGCTCGGCCGCGCGCTGGGCCCGGGACCGCTCGCGCAGCTCCTCGCCCGGCACGCCGCCGACCCGGCCGCCCTCGACGAGGCCCTCGCGGTCGAGGCGCTGCAGCGGACGCATGCGGCGCTCCGGACCGCGCCGCTCGGGCCGGCCCCGCTCCGCAACTACCTGCTGCGACTCCGCGCGGTGCTCGCCGTCGTCTCGCGGGCGGCGTGGTCCATCGCGCTCGGCCTCCCCCCCGACCGGCGCACCTCCGCGCTCCTGGCGGGCGCATGAGCCTCGCCGTGCGCGTGGTCTGCCGCGCCGCTTCCGCGCCCGGGTTCCGCCTCGCCGGGATGCCCGTGCTCGAGGCGGACGATGCCGCCGAGGGGGCGCGCCTCCTCGCCCGGGAGCTGGACGATCCGGCCGTCGGCGTCCTGCTCGTCGAGCAGCCGGTCTACGACGCGGCGGGCGAGTCGCTCCAGCGCGAGCTCGCGCGCCGGCCGCTCCCGATGGTCGTGCCGTTCCCGGGCCCCGCGTGGGAAGCGCCCGCCGCGGGCCCCGAGGCCTTCATCGCCGAACTCCTGCGGCAGGCGATCGGCTACCGGGTACGCCTCGAATGACCGCCCGCCTCACCCGGATCACCGGCGCCCTCGCCGAAGCGGCCCCCCTGGGCGAGGCCGCGCTCTACGAGCTCGTGCGCGTCGGCCGCCGCGGGCTCCTGGGCGAGGTCATCCGCCTCGCCGGCGACAGCGCGACCCTGCAGGTCTACGAGGAGACCACCGACCTCGCCGCCGGCGAGCCGGTCGAGCGGAGCGGCGAGGCGCTCACCATCGAGCTCGGGCCCGGCCTCCTCGGCTCCATCCTCGACGGGGTCGGCCGGCCGCTCCCGCTCCTCGCCGAGCGCTCCGGCAGCTTCATCGAGCCGGGCGCGAGCGCGCCGACGCTCGACCGGACCGCGCGCTGGTCCTTCCAGCCGTTCGTCCACGCGGGGGACGCGGTCGGGCCGGGCGACGTGCTCGGCACGGTCGTGGAGCGCGAGGGCGTGGCGCACCGCATCCTCGTGCCGCCGGGGACGGCGGGCATCGTCGCCGAGCTGCCGCCCGGGACGTGGGGCGTGGACGACACCATCGGCCGCCTGCAGGACGGCACCCCGCTCCGCCTCGCGCACCGCTGGCCGGTGCGCCGGCCGCGGCCCGTGGCCCGCCGCCTCCCCGACGACCGCCCGCTCGTCACTGGGCAGCGCGTCTTCGACCTGCTCTTCCCCGTCGCGGAGGGGGGCAGCGTCGCGGTGCCGGGCGGCTTCGGCACGGGGAAGACGGTGATCGAGCAGTCCCTCGCGAAGTACGCCGAGGCGGACGTGGTGGTGTACGTGGGATGCGGCGAGCGGGGGAACGAGATGTCGGAGCTGCTGCACGAGTTCCCGCGCCTCGTGGACCAGCGCACGGGCCGCTCCGTGATGGACCGCACGGTGATGATCGTCAACACCTCGAACATGCCGGTCGCGGCGCGCGAGGCGTCGGTGTACGTCGGCATCACGATCGCCGAGTACTACCGCGACATGGGCTACCGGGTGGCGCTCCTCGCCGACAGCCTCTCGCGCTGGGCGGAGGCGCTCCGCGAGATCGCCGCGCGCCTCGCGGAAATGCCCGGGGAGGAGGGCTACCCGACGTACCTCGCGAGCCGCCTCGGCCAGTTCTACGAGCGCGCCGGCCGGGTGGACGCCGTCGGCACCCCCGCCCGCACCGGCTCGCTCACGGTGATCGCCGCGATCTCGCCGCCGGGCGGCGACCTCTCCGAGCCGGTCACGCAGGCCACCCTCCGCGTCACCGGCGCGCTCTGGGCCCTCGACCCGGCGCTCGCCAACCAGCGCCAGTTCCCCGCCGTGGACTGGGAGACGAGCTACTCGCTCTACGCCGGCCAGCTCGACCCCTGGTTCGCGCGCGAGGTCGACCCGGCGTGGCCCGCCGTGCGCCGCGAGGCCCTCGAGCTCCTCCAGCGCGGCCAGGAACTCCGCGACATCGCGAGCCTCGTCGGCCCCGAGGCGCTGCAGGACGCCGACCGGCTCCTCCTCGAGACCGCGCGCACCCTGCGCGAGATCGTCCTCGGCCAGAGCGCCTACGACCCGAACGACGCCGCCTCGCCCGCCGCCAAGACCTTCCGGCTCGCCGCGCTCGCCCTGGACCTGCACCGGAGGGCGCACGCCTCGCTCGCCGCCGGCACGCCGGTCGAGCGCCTCGGCCTCGCCCCGCTCCGCCGCGCCCTGGCGGAGCTCCGGAGCGTGCCGCCGGAGGCGTTCGCCGAGCGCGCCGGCGAGGTCGCCGCGCAGCTCGGGCGCGTGGGCGCCGGAGGTCCCGCATGAGCACGCTGCCCCGCACCTATCACGGCGCGAGCGCCGCCACCGGCCCGCTCCTCGTCCTCCGGGACACCCGGCGCGTCGCCCTCGGCGAGTGGGTGGAGATCCGGCTCGAGGGCGAGCGCCCGCGCCGCGGGCAGGTGATCGACGCCGGCGAGGCCCTGACCGTCGTGCAGGTGCTCGAGGAGACGATGGGCCTCGCCCCCGCGCGCGCGGAGGTCACGCTCTCCGGTGACGTCGCGCGGGTGGCCGTGGGCCGCGAGCTGCTCGGACGTGCGCTCACCGGGATGGGCGCGCCGGCCGACGGGCTCCCCGCGCCCGTCGGCGAGGCCCTCCGGCCGATCACCGGCGCACCGATGAACCCCGCCCGGCGCCGCAAGCCCGCCGACTTCATCGAGACCGGCCTCTCCGCGATCGACGGCATGAACACCCTCGTCCGCGGCCAGAAGCTCCCGGTCTTCTCCGGGCCCGGCCTCCCCGGCCTCGACCTCGCCGCCCGGATCGTCGAGGGCGCGCGCGCGCCGCACGGCGAGCCGTTCGCGGTCATCTTCTGCGCGATGGGGATCACCGCACGCGAGGCGCGGCGGTTCCTCGAGCGCTTCCGCACCAGCGGCGTGATGGAGCGGAGCCTCCTCGTCCTCAACGAGACGCGCGACCCGAGCATCGAGCGCATCCTGGCCCCGCGCGTGGCCCTCGCCGCCGCGGAGTTCCTCGCCTTCGACGCCGGGCTCCACGTCCTCGTCGTGATGGCCGACCTCACCAACTACTGCGAGACGCTGCGCGAGCTGGCGACCGCGCGGCAGGAGATCCCCGGGCGGCGCGGCTATCCCGGCTACATGTACACCGACCTCGCCACGCTCCTCGAGCGCGCCGGCATCCTCGAGGGACGCCCCGGCTCGGTCACGCAGATCCCGATCCTCACGATGCCGGACGACGACATCACCCACCCGATCCCCGACCTCACCGGCTACATCACCGAGGGCCAGGTGGTGCTGAGCCGCGAGCTGCACCGCCGCGGCGTGGACCCGCCGATCGACGTGCTGCCCTCGCTCTCGCGGCTCATGAACGCGGGAATCGGCCCCGGACGGACGGTGCCCGAGCACCGCGAATGGGCGGACCAGCTCTACGCCTCCTACACGCAGGGGCGCGAGGCGCGGCTCATGGCGGCGATCGTGGGCGAGGCGGGGCTCGGCGAGGCGGACCGGCGGGCGCTCGGGCTCGCCGAGCGGTTCGAGCGCGAGTTCGTCGCGCAGGCAGGCGGGCGGCGGACGATCGAGGAGACGATCGCGGCGGGGTGGCAGCTCCTCGAGTCGCTCCCGCGGGACGACCTGCTGCGGATCAAGGACGCGACGTGGGCCCGGCGCCAGGCCGGCCGCGCCACGGTCGCGGCGCCGTGAGCACGGGGCGGGGGGGCGCGCCCACGCGCCAGAACCTGCTGCGCCACCGCCGCCGGCTCGGGCGCGTGGCCAAGGGCGTGGCGCTGCTGCAGCGCAAGCGCGAGGCGCTGGTGGCCGAGCTCTTCCGGGTGGCCCGGCCCGCGGCCGGACTCCGCAGCGCCATCGCCACGAGCGCCGCCTCCGCCTGGCCTGCCCTCCTCGACGCCCTCGCCGCCGAAGGCCAGCCGGGAATCCGGGCCCTGGGCTGGCCCGCGCGCGACGTCCGCGTCACCGTCCGGCCCGGCTCGGTGTGGGGCATCGTGGTGTCCGAGATCCTCGAGCGCCCGCCGATCCGCCGGAGCGTGGCGGCGCGCGCCCTGCCACCGGGCGCCGTCGCGGGTGCCGTGACGCGTGCCGCCGCCGAGTTCGAGGCGCTGACCGAGGCGCTCCTCGACGCCGCCAACCGGGAGACGCTCCTCCGCCGCCTCGGCCAGGCCGTCGCGCAGACGTCGCGGCAGGTGAACACCCTCGAGCGCCGGGTGGCGCCGGACCTCGAGGCCGGGATCACGACCATCCGCCGCACGCTCGACGAACGGGAGCGGGAGGAGCACCTCCGCCTCGAGCGGCTGGTGCGCCGGGGCGCGGCGGGCTAGCTCACGCGCCGCCCGCGGTCAGCGCCCGGCGCGCACCTCGTCCGGGCTCACGGAGCGGCGGGCGGCCTCGGCCCGCGACCGCGCCCACGGCGCCGCCCGCGCCGTCCCC
>JBAIWX010000070.1:0-2701 GCA_037916975.1 Gemmatimonadales bacterium | reverse complement strand
GCTCCAGCTCGTGCCCGTCGAGCCGGGCCAGGTTCGGGTGGCTCCAGCTGTGCGCCCCCAGCGTGAGGGTGCCGTGGCGCGCGACCGCGCGGAGCTGCTCCTCCGTGGCGCAGGCGTAGCTCGCGGGGAGCCTCCTCCGGAGCGTCCCTCCGCACGCCTCGCGGATCCGCGCCGCATCCCCCGCGTAGGACACCAGCGCCTCCTCACGGCGTTCCGGCGTGAGCCCCTCCGGCAACTCCGCCAATTCGTCCCACCACAGCGAGCGCGAGCCGAGGATGCCCGGAGCCACGAACAGGGTGGCGGGGATCTCCCGGTACGCCAGCAGGGGCAAGGCCCATTCCACCGTGCCCGCGTAGGCGTCGTCGAAGGTGATCGCAACCGTCGGGCGGTCACGCGGGACGTCGCCCTCGAGCACCGCCGCGAGCGGGCGGATGGCGCAGTGCCGCGTGAGCAGGTCGAGCTGTGCGAGGAAGGTGCTCTGCGGCAGGTGCAGCGACGCATCGCCCCGACCCGCCTCCTCGTCAGGCACCACGTTGTGGTAGGCGAGGATGAGCGATCGGCCGGCCATCCGGTGCGGCCGTCCCACCGCGGCGGCGAGCAGCCGTTCCGCCGTGCGCTTGAGCCCGTCGCGCAAGCTCATCGCCGGAGGAGGCTCCGGTACAGCGACTCGTGCCGGTCGAGCATCGCGTGCAGCGAGAACTCGGCCTCCACCCGCGCCCGGCCCGCCTCGGCGAGTTGCGCCCGGCGGGCCGGGTCGCGCCGGAGGCCGTCGAGCAGCGCCGCAAGGGCCGCGACGTCGCCGCTCGGCACGAGGAGTCCGGCAAGGTCGGGGCCCAGCACCGCGCGGTTCCCGCCCACGTCGGTGAGCGCCGGGCAGACGCCGCTCGCCATCGCCTCGAGCAGGCTCACCGAGGTCCCCTCGCTCAGCGACGGAAGCAGGAAGAGGTCGAAGGCGCCGTAGGCGCGGTGCGCGTCGGGTCTGAAGCCGAGGAAGCGCACCCGCGATGCCACGCCGAGCTCGCGGGCGAGCGCCTCGAGTGCCGGCCGCTCACTCCCGTCGCCCACGAGCGCGAGCCAGGGCTCGCCGTCGAGCCGGGCGAGGGCGCGCAGCGCGAGGACGTAGTGCTTGACCGGCTCGAGGCGGCCGACGCTGCCGATCACGAAGGCGTCGCGGGGCAGGCCCAGCTCGTCGCGGAGCGCGGCGCGGTCGCCGCCCGGCCGGAACTGGTCGGTGTCCACGCCGTTCGGGATAACCTGCACCTGCGACGGATTCCGCACCACCTGCCGCCGCAGCGTGCCCGCGAGCGCTTCGGACACCGCGATCACCACGTCGGTCCAGCGGCTGGCGGTGCGATCGATGAGGCGGTCGGCGAGTGGTATCGGGTCGGGGCGCCCGTGCTCGGTGTGCACCATGGCCGGCACGCCCGCGAGGTGCGCCGCGCGGGCCGACTTGAGCCAGACGCCCGAATGCGAATGGACGATGTCCGGCGCGATGTCCCGGAAGACGTCCCGGAGCCGGGCCGGGTGGAAGAACGACCAGCGGGGCATCGGCGGCACCTCGTGCAGCGTGGCCCGGCCGTCGAGCCCCTCGGCGAACCGGCCGAGGTACTGGAGCACCACCACGTGGATGTCGAAGCCGCGGTCGGGGAGGTGGTGCGCCATCGCGTGCACGAGGCGCTCCATCCCGCCGTAGTTCAGGTTCTGGATCACGTAGGCGACGCGGATCGGTCGCGCCGTCTGGGACGAGGCGGTCATGGCGTCACGCGAGGGCCTTCACCCAGGCGACGGTCTCGCGGATCCCGGGCACCGGGTCGCTCCAGCGGAAGACGTCGCTCCGCTGGCCGGGCCGCCACGGGACGAGGATGCTCGCCAGGGTGGCGAGTCGGCCCGGGGCGTCGGCGGGCAAGGCGAGCGCCTCGGGGGAACGGCGCAGGCGGGCGATGAGGTGGTCGAGCTCGCCGAGGCACCAGCGCGAACGGCGGCCCAGCGCCCAGGCGGTCACGGGAGCGGGATGCCCGCCCGTCGCCAGCTCGACGAGGAGGTGCGGGAAGTCCACGCCGGCATCGATCGCGAGCTGGAGCGAGCCCCAGAAGCGCGGGTTGATCTCCATGAGGTAGTCGCGGCCGGTGCGCCGGTCACGCTTGTACTCGATCATCGCCACGCCCGTGAAGTCGAGGGCCGCGAGCAGCGCCTCCGACCGGGCGACCAGCTCGGCCGGCGCGGGGATGCTCTCGCAGCAGGTACTCACGCCGCCGGAGGGCGGCTTCTCGCGGATGCGGCGGTGGCCGAATTGCGCACGGGTCGTCCCCTCCCACCGGAGGAGGAAGATGCCCACGCCGGGACCCTCGATGCGCTGCTGCACGAGGAAGGGGCCGGCGTCGTCGCCGAGCGCCTCGAGCGCCGCCGCAAGCTCCGTGGCCGATCGCGCATAGCGGACGCTCACCTTGCGCCGACGTCCGTCCGGCCCGGCTACGGACCGCGCGGGCTTCACGACGATGGGGTAGGCGTGCGCCGGCACCTCGCGGGCGTCGCCTCCGGCTCGAAGCGCCCACTGGCGTGGCACGTCGATGCCGAGGCCGGTGGCGGTCGTGAGCACGGCTGCCTTGTCGGCAGCGCGGCGGAACCCGGGCAGGTCGGGGCCCGGGAGGAGCAGGTCGCCGAGCTGGTCCCGGTGCTCCAGCACGGCGAGCCAGGACGGCTC
>JBAIWX010000069.1:0-11409 GCA_037916975.1 Gemmatimonadales bacterium | reverse complement strand
GTGACCCTCGTCGCCGCGATGGAGGGGGAGTTCGGCCTCGCCATCGACGCCGCCGACTCCCTGTCCCTCACCTCCTACGAGGCCGCCCGGCAGTACCTCGCGGCCCAGGGCCGCTGACGGCCCGGGAGGGCCGGTCGTCATGAACTTCCTCGAAGCGAAGCGGATCCTGGACGCCTTCGCGGGCGGCCCGGCGCTTTCCCTGCTGGTCGGCCTCTCCGGGACCGGCGAGCCGCTCGTGCCGTACCTCCGGGCCGCCGCCGCCCAACGCGGCCACGACGCCGCCGTCCGGCTCCTGCCGTTCAACACGCTGCAGCAGGCGCTCCTCGCACCGCCCGCAGGGGGCGACGAGCGGGAGGTCTTCCTGCTCTTCCCGTGGGACCTCGTCCCCGAGCTCGACTGGCGCTCCGGCGTCCCCGGCACCCGGCTCGATCCCGGGGCGGCGCTCGCCGGCGCCGAGCAGGTGCTCGAGCGGATCCGCCGCCGGCCGGGGGCCGCGATCGCCTACCTGCCGGCGCCGGTGCCCGCCGCCTTCGCCGACGCACGCGCCCAGGCCGCGGTGGCCGACCTGCTCCGCGCCCGCGCCGTCGAGGCCGGCGCCCGGCTCCTCGCCGACGCCGAGTTCTCCCTCGCGAGCTACTTCGCCTCCGGGCTCCCGGTCGCCGGGCGCGCCCTCGGCCCGGTCGCCGTCGCCCTCGTCGAGCTGGCGCTGGCCCCGCGGCGCGAGCCCGCCAAGCTGCTCGTGACCGATCTCGACAACACGCTCTGGCGCGGCGTGATCGCGGAAGACGGGCTCGGCGGGATCGCGTGGGGCGCCGAGGGGGCGGGGTACCGGCACTTCGTCTACCAGACCTTCCTCCGCCGGCTCAAGGGCGAGGGGGTGCTCCTCGCCGCGGTGAGCCGCAACTCGCCCGAGGTGGCGCTCGAGCCGCTCCGCACCGGCCGCATGCCGCTCGCGGAGCAGGACTTCGTGACCGTCGTGGCGAGCTACCACGCCAAGAGCGCCCAGGTCCGCGAGCTGGTGCGGCAGCTCAACCTCGGCATGGACGCCGTCGTCTTCGTGGACGACAACCCCGTCGAGCTCGAGGAGGTGTCCCGCGAGCTCCCGGCCGTCGCCTGCCTTGCCTTCCCGGCGCACGACGACGCGCTCCCCGCGCTCCTCGGCGACCTGCACGCGCGCTTCGGGCGCCGCGAGGTGACCGAGGAGGACCGGACCCGGACGGAGATGTACCGCCGGCGTATCGAGGGGATGGTGCCGCAGGAGGCGTCCGGCGCCGACCTCGAGGAGTTCCTCCGCGGCCTCGGGATGCGGCTCACGATCCACGATCGCTCGACCGGCGACCGGGCGCGCGCGGTGCAGCTCATCAACAAGACCAACCAGTTCAACGCCAACGGGCGGCGCGTCACCGACGACGAAGTGGGCGCGGTGCTCGCGGCGGGTGGGCGGCTCCTGACGGCGACGCTCGAGGACCGCACCGGGAGCCACGGCGAGATCCTCGCCATGCTGGTCGCGCCCGAGGGCGTGATCACCGCGTTCGTGCTCTCCTGCCGGGTGTTCCAGCGCCGGGTGGAGCAGGCCTTCTGTGCCTGGCTCGCGGCGCAGCCCGGTGCCCCCGCCGCCGTGGACTACGCCCCCACGGAGCGGAACGAGCCGTTCCAGCACTTCCTCCGCGACCCCGCGTTCGGCCCGGCGGCGCCGGGGCGGGTGGCGTGGGACGCCGCGGCGTACGCCGCGGCGCACGCGGGCGACCTCGCGCTCGTCGCGCTCGACGCGCCGGTCCGGGCATGAGCGCGCCGGGGCGCTTTCCCGGCGGCGCGCGCTTCGCCTTCACCATCCTCGACGACACCGACGACGCCACGGAGGCGAACGTCGGGCCGGTCTACGCCCTCCTGCGCGAGCTCGGGATGGGCGCCACCAAGACGATCTGGCCCGTCGCCTGCCCCGAGGGGAGTGCCCTCTTCTTCGCGGGCCACACGCTCGACGACCCGGGGTACGAGGCGTTCGTGCGGCGGCTCGCGGCGGACGGCTTCGAACTCGCCTTCCACGGCGCCACGATGGAGTCGAGCACGCGCGACCGCGTCGAGCGGGCCCTCGCGCGCTACCGCGAGGTGGCGGGTGCCTGGCCGCGCGTGCACGCCAACCACGGGCACAACCGCGAGAACCTCTACTGGGGCCCGGCCCGCGTGGACCTCCCGCCGGTGCGGTGGTTCTACGCGCTCACCAACGGGCACCCGCGGGACTGGTTCCAGGGCCACGTGGAGGGCTCGCCGTTCTGGTGGGGCGACCTCTGCCGCGACCGGATCGAGTATGTCCGGAACCTGACCTTCGACGACGTCAACCTGCTCAACGTGAACCCGACGCTGCCCTACCGGGACCCGCGGCGGCCGCTCGCGCGCTGGTGGTTCAGCGCCACCGACGCCGCCGATGGCGCCGAGTTCTGTGCGGTGGTGGACGAGGCGGCGCAAGACCGGCTCGAGGCCGAGGGTGGGGTGTGCATCCTCGCGACGCACCTGGGCAAGGGCTACGCGCAGGACGGCCGCGTGCACCCGCGCATCGAGGCGCTGCTCCGGCGGCTCGCCGCGAAGGGGGGGTGGTTCCCGGGGGTGGCGGCGCTGCTCGACTGGCTCCGAGAGCGGCACGGCGACCGCACGCTGCCGGCGGGGGAGTGGCGGCGGATGCAGCTTGCGTGGGCGCGGGACCTGGTGCGGCGGCGGCGCCGGCCGGTGCCGCCGCTTGCGTGGCCATCGGGGCGTGTGGCGCCGGCCCGTTGAACGGGCCGGTGCGGGTCAGATGCTGATGAAGATCCGGCGGCGGTAGAGCCAGTAGCAGATGAGCCAGAGGATCAGCACGACCGCATAGAACTCGAACGTCCAGTAGTGGCCGATGTCGTGCAGCGGGAAGGCGTGCGTGTTCACCATGAGCCGCACCGGCTCCTTGAGCAGGCGGAGCATCAGGTACATCGCGAGCGAGTTCCGGCCGACCACGACGAAGGGGAAGGCGGGGCGCTGCCATCCCCGGAGGTCCACCCCCCAATAGGCGAGCGCGAGCGACCAGAGCACGAGGCCGCCGCTCGCGAGCACGTAGGACGGCGTCCAGATCGCCTTGATGATCGGGCAGATCGTCGCGCCCATGAGCAGCCCGGCCGCCAGCGAGCCCGCGCCGGCCACCCCCAGGATCCGCAGCCTCTCCCCCGCCGGCCGCACCGACCGCAGCAGCTCCGCCGCCATCACGCCGTAGAGGAGCGTCACCGCCGACGGGATGAAGTTGAGCGTCGGGCCGTAGTGGTAGTTCCCCAGGAACCGGCCGTCACGCGGGAAGAGGTTGAGGAACCACCGGTCGAACGCGTACGCGACGTTCGTGTAGTTGTTCCAGTGCGCGAAGAACCCCGTCCACGGGCCCGGGTCCGCCACGCCGAGCGCCGCGTAGTCGAAGGACGGCGCGGGCAGCGGGTAGAGCGCGAACGCGAGCCACGTCGCGGCGAGGATGCCGGCGCCCGCGAGGAGCTGGGTGCGCACCCCGCGCCCGATGAGCAGGAAGGCGAGCGGGAACGCGAGCCCGATCTGGCAGAGCACCTCCCCGAACATCCACTGCGTGCGCTCGGAGTGCACCGAGGCGAGGAAGACGCCGAGGAGCACGAGGACGACCGTCCGCCGGGCGACGTGCCCCGCAATCCGCGCGTAGCTCTCGCCCCGCGCGCGCCGCGAATGGAAGGAGTAGGTCATCGCCACGCCCACCATGAACATGAAGGCGGGCTGGATCGTGTCCCAGAAGACGCCCCCCTGCCACGGCACGTGCTCGAACTGCCGCCCCAGCGCCTGGATGAACCGGTTGTCCGGGAACCCGGTGGCGAGGCCGGGGAAGTACCCCTGCAGGGAGAGCGCCATCATGATGAGGCCGCGGTAGGCGTCGAGGGACGCCAGTCGGCCGCCGTCCTTCACCGCCGGTTCGGCGGGAGCCGGGGGCGCCGGCATCGGCGCCGCGCGCTCCGCGCGGGGGGGCGGCGCGGTCGGTGAGCTCATGTGGCCCTCGCCTTCGTCGAAGGATCCCGCGGGAGCGCGCTCAGGGCGCGGGCGCCCCGAGCACGTAGAGCACCGTGCCCGCCGTCACCGCGACGCGGGCGCCGCCCTTCCCCTGCCACACGACCGGCGCGCCCTGCACCGGCCCGCCCAGTCCCGCCTGCCAGAGGCGCTCCCCTGTCTTCGCGTCGAGGGCGACGAGCGTCGTGCTCTGCCCACCGAGCACGAGCCGGTCGCCCACGGCGGTGGTGCCGCCCATCGCCGTGATGCGCTGCTCCGTCGCCGGCGTACGCCAGCGGACCTGGCCGGTGGCGACGTCCACCGCGATCATGGCCATCGGGTGCCCCTCGCCCGGGATCGGCTGCGTGCGTCCGCCAAGGTACTGCCCCGACTCGCCCGTCAGTTGCGTGTCGCGGAAGAAGAGGCTCCCGTCCTCGCGGATCGCGGCGAAGACGAGGCCGAGCCGGTCGCTGTAGCTCGACGGCCACCAGTTGATCGCGCCGCCCACGCCCGGATAGACGATCGTGCCCGCGGGCGACGGGAGCGACGAGGCGCGCACCCGGGGACGTCCCTGCGCGTCGAAGCCGTCGTTCCAGGTCTGGCGCGCGTACGGCGTCGCCCGCAGGAACTCCCCCGTCGTGCGGTCAAGCACGTAGAGGAAGGCGTTCCGGTTCGGCCAGAGGAGGAGCGCGCGCGGGCGCCCCTCCCAGGTGGCGTCCACGAGGATCGGCGTCTGCGCCGAGTCCCAGTCGTGGGAGTCGTTCGGCGTGAACTGGTACGCCCACCTCAGACGACCGGTCTCGACGTCGAGCGCGATGACCGAGTTCGTGTGCAGGTTGGTGCCGGGCCGGAGCTCCGGCGCGAAGTCCGGCGACGGGTTGCCGACGCCCCAGTAGAGCGTCTTCGTCGCGTCGTCGTAGGCGCCGGGCACCCAGGTGGGGCCGCCCCCCGGCGTCGCGCCGGCGGGCCACGTCTCGCGGCCCGGCTCGCCGTCGGCGGGCACCGTGTAGTGGCGCCAGAGGCGGCGGCCCGTCGCCGGGTCGTAGGCGTCGAGGAAGCCGCGCGTGCCGAACTCCCCCCCGCCGACGCCCACGATGAGCTTCCCCGCCGCGACGAACGGGGCGCTCGTGATGCTGTAGCCCGCCGCCGCGTCCGCCACGGTGACGTCCCAGCGGAGCCGGCCGGTGGCGAGATCGAGCGCGACGAGGTGCGCGTCGAGGGTGCCGACCACGACGAGGTCGCCGACGACGCCGGCGCCGCGGTTCGCGCGCGAGCAGCAGAGCTTCACGCTCACGGGCAGGTCGCGGTGGAAGCGCCAGACGGGGGTCCCGTCTTCCGCGTCCAGCGCGATCACGTCGAGCGCGCCGGTGACGACCAGCAGGCCGTGGGCGACGATCGGCACCGATTGCGAGGTCGGGGGATCGTGCGGCAGCTGGTAGGCCCAGGCGAGCTGCAGCCGCTTCACGGTGCTCGCCGTCAGCCCGGGGATGTCGCGGTTGCGCCGGCCGGACCAGCCGCCGGTGTACGCGAGCCATCCGGCCGTCACGGTGTCGGCGCCCGCGATCTCCGCCGCCGAGACCGGGGCCACCGGTGCGCGGCCGGCCGTCTCTCCCTCGCGGCGCCCGAGCCGGCGGAGGTAGGCGACCATGCGCATGGCGTCGTCGAACGACAACCCGGTGGGCTGCATGGCGGTGCCGGCGACGCCATCCTGGAGGACGCGGAAGGTCGCCCAGTCGGAGGCGCCGCGTCGGCGATTTGCCGGGGCGAGCGACGGGCCGGTGATCCCCTCGCCACGCGCGCCGTGGCAGGCGGCGCAGCGCGCCTCGAAGAGCTGCCGGGCGGCGCCCGAGTCACCCTTCAGGTGGTCAGGCACCCTGAGCGCCGCGAGCGGATTCCGCGACCCCTCGAGTGCGTCGAGGTCGAAACCCGCGCCCGGCCGCAGCAGGTACGCGAGTTCGCGTGGCCGGATGCCGGGGAGTTGCCCCGTCCCAGCGAGCACCAGCAGGTGCGCGCGCTGCCGGGCGCCGGCCGATGCGGCGAGCAGGCCGCCGGCGCCGAGACCGGCCAGGAGGACGATGATCAGCAGGAACTTGCGCACGAACCCTCGGCGGCGGTCGCTCTCCGGACTCATCCGGAGCAAGGCGGAACGGGCGGCAGGCCCACGGTAGGACGAGCACTTGCACGTCGCAAGAAGCGGGCAGTTCTCGACGGGCATGCGTGGCCCGTGCGACGCCGGCCGGTCACGACCCGGCGCCAGTGCGGCATCAGGGCGTCTGCGCGATCGAGGGCGCCCGGGGGCCTCCGGGTTCGCCGGGTTCGGTCAACGGGGCGGTGGCATCCGCCGACTGATGTTGCGTAACTGCAACGAGGTCAGCCACTTTCGTTGACGGCTCGCGACCATCCGAGCCGCAAGGCCAGCTGGTCGGTGGGTTGCCGCAACGGACGCGTGGCGTGGGTGCTGCATTCCGGCGGAGCCCGCCGCCGGCGCTCGCGGGCATCGTGCGGCCCGGGAGCCGTCCGGTCATCGTCAGTGTGTATTCAAGTCGTTTTCCTGCAATTGTTTGTGTCGTGTCGTCGCAGTCGCGGTGGCGAGCCGGCGGTACGCCCGTCCCTCCGCACTCCTCCGGAAGCGTCCTTGCATCCGGGTTCGGCGCGCCGACAAGCTGACCCGCCATCCCATGCCCACGGGGACAGATCGAACCGTGCAGAGTTCCACTGCGAAGGCGCCCGAATCGACCGGGGCGGACGCCCCGAAGGAGTCGGGGCGGCCGGGCCTCTACGCACTCGCGCTGCTCGCCGCGACGGTGCTCGCGATCGCCGTGAGCGTGCGGGCCGACGGGATCTTCGCCTGCCGGGCCGGCGGCTACGGCGAGGACCGGTACCTCTCCTATTGCCAGGCCACGAAGTATGCCGACTACGACCACGGTGCCTTCTGGTTCGACCTCGAGCCCTCGGCGCTCGACGCCGCCCGGCGTGCGGACGTCGTCTTCCTCGGGAACAGCCGCACGCAGTTCGGGTTCTCGAGCGACGCGACACACCGCTGGTTCGCCGGGGCGCCGGCCCGCTTCTACCTGCTCGGCTTCTCCCACTACGAGAACTACACCTTCGAGAAGCCGCTCCTCGCGAAGGTCGCCCCGGCGGCGCGGGCGTACATCATCAACATCGATTCCTTCTTCGACCAGGCGGAGACCCCGCCCGGCGCCCTGGTGATGCACGACCCGGGCGCCGAGGCGCGGTATCGCCAGAAGCGCCTCTGGCAGTTCGTCCACCGCCCGGTCTGCGCGCTGCTCCCCGCGGCGTGCCGCGACGAGTACACGATCTTCCGCTCCCGCGGCACGGGGATGTGGGAGGTGGCGGGCGGTCGCTTCCGCGAGTCGGGCGTCGAGTACGACGAGGCGGTGGACTCGGCGAAGGTGCGCGCCTACGTGGCTGCGGGGCGCGCGTTTCTGCCGACCCTGCGCGTGGCGCCGGGCTGCGTGCTGCTCACGATCCTGCCCACGCGCAAGACGGCGTCGGGCACCGCACAGGCCATTGCCGCCGGGCTGGAGCTGCCCTTCATCGCGCCGCAGCCCCAGGGACTGGCCACCTTCGACGGCATCCACCTCGACCGGCCGAGCGCCGAGCGCTGGTCGGTGGCGTTCTTCGAGGCGGCGGGCCCCGCGCTGCAGCGCTGCCTGGCGACGACGCCGGGGGCGGGGGCCTCCTGACATGACGCCGCCCGTGACGCCGCCGCGCGCGCAGGCGCCCCGGCAGCCCGCCACGCTGGACGCGCTGCCGGTGCCCGCCGACTTCCGCGGCGAGCTGCAGGCGGCTCGGGCGCTCGGTGATCCGGCGACGCGGCTCGAGCGACTCGCCCAGCTCGCGAACCACCGGCTGGGCTTCCTCGAGACGATCCAGCTCGACCGGGCGCTCGCCGAGGCCGCCTCGGCGGATCCGGGCGGCCTCGCCCGGGTGTCGGTGGCGCTGCTCTCCGCCTCGACTGTGGACCATCTCGTGCCCGCGGCCCGGGTGGCTGGCCTCCGCCGCCGCCTGCTGCTTGACGTGCGGCTCGGCCAGTACGGGCAGTACCGGCAGGAGCTCCTCGACGCGAGGTCGGCGCTCCACCGCGCGCCGCCGCAGCTCGTGGTGCTCTCGCTGCATGCGCGCGACCTCCTGGCCACGCTGCCCCTGGGGGCGGGCGCCGCGGAGGTGGAGGGGGCCATCGACCGGCACCTCGAGGAGCTGCGCGCGCTCTGGCGCCGGGCCCGCGAGGCGCTCGGGGCGAGCGTCATCCAGCAGACCTTCCTCAACTGGGCGGAGCCGGCCTTCGGCGGCTACGACCGCGCGGTGCCGGCGGCGCCGGCGCGCGTGATCGGCCGCCTCAACGACCGCCTCGCGGAGTTTGCCGCGGCCGACGGCGTGGCGCTCCTCGACGTGGCGCGTGCGAGCGAGCGCGACGGCCTCGACGCCTGGTTCGACCGCGCGCGGTGGCTGCAGGCGAAGCAGGAGGTCGCCCCGCCCGCGGCGCCGGCGTGGGGCGAGCTGCTCGGCCGCGTGGTCGGCGCGCAGCGCGGGCTCTCGCGGAAGTGCCTCGTCCTCGACCTCGACAACACGCTCTGGGGCGGCGTCATCGGCGACGACGGCCTCGAGGGGATCGTGCTTGGCGAGGGGAGCGCGCGCGGCGAGGCGCACCTCGCCCTCCAGCGCTGGGCGAAGCAGATGCGCGACCGCGGCGTGATCCTCGCCGTCTGCTCCAAGAACGACCCGGCCATCGCCGAGCAGGCGTTCCGCGAGCATCCTGAGATGGCGCTCCGGCGCGACGACGTCGCGGTCTTCCTCGCGAACTGGGAGGACAAGGCCGCGAACCTCCAGCGCATCGCGACGATGCTCAACATCGGGCTCGACAGCCTCGTCTTCGTGGACGACAACCCCGCCGAGCGGGCGCGCATCCGCGGCAGCCTGCCGATGGTCGCCGTGCCGGAACTGCCCGACGACGCCGGGGAGTACGTGGCGCGCGTGGCGGGGGCCGGCTACTTCGAGGCGGTGACGTTCACCGCGGAGGACCGCGAGCGGGCCGAGCAGTACGCGGCGAACGCGGCGCGGGAGGTGCTGCTCCAGTCGGCGGAGAGCATGGACGACTTCCTCCGCGGGCTCGAGATGCAGGTGGCGTTCGGGCCGTTCCGGCCGGTGGACCTCCCGCGGGTGACGCAGCTCATCAACAAGACGAACCAGTTCAACACCACCACGCGCCGGCACTCCGCGGAGGCGGTGGCCCGCTTCGCGGCCGACCCGGCGACGGTCACGCTGCAGTTCCGGCTCGCGGACAAGTGCGGCGACAACGGCCTCGTGAGCGTGATGATCCTGGTGCCCGACGGCGAGGCGCCGGGGACGCTCCTGGTGGACACCTGGGTGATGAGCTGCCGCGTCTTCGGCCGCCAGCTCGAGCACGAGGCGATGAACCTCGCCGTGGAGGCGGCGCGCGCCGCCGGCGCCGCCCGGCTCCGCGCGGAGTACCGCCCCACGCCCAAGAACGGCGTCGTGCGGGAGCTGTACCCGTCCCTCGGCTTCCGTCCGGGGCCGGCCGCCCCCGACGGGGCCACGGCGTGGGAGCTCGACCTCGCCGGGTACGTCCCGCACGCCACGCACATCCGACGGAGCCCCGACTAGATGACCGACCAGGCCATTCTGGACACCCTGACCCGGATCCTGCGGGACCTCCTGGGGGACGACACGATCGTGCTCACCGCGGCGACGACCCGCGAGGAGGTCCCCAACTGGGACTCGTTCGCATACGTGAGCTTCATCGTCGCGGTCGAGATGGAGTTCGGGGTCAAGTTCGGCGTCGCCGAGGTGGAGTCGTTCCCGAACGTCGGCGCGATCGTCGCGCGCCTGCGCGCCCTCCTGGGCTGACCGGACCGCCGCCCCGATGCTGTTCAACTCCTACGAGTTCCTGCTCGGGTTCCTGCCGCTCACGCTGCTCGGGTTCCTGACGCTCGGGCGTGCGTCACGGGCGTGGGCGGTCGGGTGGCTCATCCTCGCGTCGCTCGGCTTCTACGCGTGGTGGCGCCCGCTCAACGTCCTGATCATCGCGCCCTCGATCGCGGTCAACTTCGTCCTCGCGCGGGCGCTCCTGCGGCTGGGCGGCGGCCGGCGCCCCGGCCTCGCGCGGGCCCTCCTCCTCCTCGGGATCGCCTTCAACGTGGCGTTCCTCGGCTGGTTCAAGTACGCGGGCTTCCTCGCCGGCGCGGCGAACGACCTCGTCGGCACCCATTTCGTGCTCGAGCAGGTCATCCTGCCGCTCGGCATCTCGTTCATCACCTTCCAGAAGATCGCGTTCCTCATCGACGTGCACGGCGGCCGCATCGCGTCGTTCACGCTGCAGGACTACTGCCTCTTCGTCCTCTTCTTCCCGCAGCTCATCGCGGGGCCGATCGTGCACTATCGTGAGATGATGCCGCAGTTCCAGGCGGCGTCGTCCACCATCGACCGGACGGACGCCGCGGTCGGCCTCACGCTGCTGGTGTTCGGGCTCTTCAAGAAGGTGGTGCTGGCCGACAGCCTCGCCCCGCTCGTCTCGGGGATCTACGCCCAGTCGGCATCCGGGCATCCCGTGACGTTCCTGCCGGCGTGGCTGGCCGCCGTCGGCTTCACGCTGCAGATCTATTTCGACTTCTCCGGCTACAGCGACATGGCGCTCGGGCTCGCGCGCTTCGTCGGCGTGCGCTTCCCGCCCAACTTCAACTCGCCGCTCAAGGCCACGAACATCATCGACTTCTGGCTGCGGTGGCACATGACGCTCACGCGGTTCCTGACCGCGTACATCTACAACCCGCTCGTCCTCTGGCTCACCCGCCGGCGCGTCGCCGCGGGGCGGCCGACGGTGGCGGGCCGGAAGACGACGCCGGGCGCGTACCTCCAGCTGCTCGCCTTCCCCACGATCCTCACGATGCTCGTCTCGGGCATCTGGCACGGCGCGGGTTACCTCTTCATCCTGTGGGGCCTCGTCCACGGGCTCTACCTCGCCGTGAACCACGGCTGGCGCCTGCTCGCCCAGCGCCGGTGGAGCGATCGTGCCCGCTACGACCGGGTGATGCGGCCCGTGGGGTTCGTGCTCACGCAGGTGGCCGTCGCCGCCGCGATGGTGCTCTTCCGCTCGACGACCCTCGCCGGCGCCGGGAGCCGGCTCAAGGGGATGGCCGGGCTCCACGGCCTCGCGCTGCCCACGATCGTCTACGACCGCCTCGGCCCCCTGGCCGGCCTCGCGGGCCGGCTCGGCGTGGGCCGGGGGCTCGGGGTGGACGTGGACTTCCCGCACCTCGCGTTCTGGACCGTCGTGATGGGCATGATCGCGCTGCTCCTCCCGAACGCGCTGCAGCTGCTGCACCGCCACGAGCCGGCCCTGGGATGGAAGCCGGG
>JBAIWX010000068.1:0-7463 GCA_037916975.1 Gemmatimonadales bacterium | reverse complement strand
CGCCTCGAGGGCGGCGCGGCGGGCGCCCGGCGACCAGCCGGGCGCGTGCAGCAGCCGGAGCGGCGCCTCAGCCACGGACCTTCTTGAGCCCTTCCTTCGCCTCCGTGTACTCCGGGAACTCGGTGATCGCCTTCTGGTAGTATTCGGCCGCCTTCGCCTTGTCGCCCCGGTCCTCGTAGAGGAGGGCGCGGCTGTAGTAGGTGAGCGCGCTCGTCGGGATGTTGCGCGCGGCGTTCGCCTTCGCCACCTCCACGGGGAGCGGCGGCAGCTTCACGTCCTTCATCACCTGCTCGGCCACCGCCTGCACGATGCGGAACAGCTGCTGGCGGTCCTGGAGCTTCGGGTCGTCGTTCGAGACGACCTTGAGGATCTCGCTCGTCTCGACGTCCACGATCCGCGCGTTGAGGCGGAACTTCCCGTAGAAGTCCACGAAGCTCCCCATGATCATGTACCGCGCCCCGACGAGCTTGCCGATCCTCGCGGCGGTGGCGGCGTCCACGCGGCCCTTGGGCCCGAGGTCCTGCTCGGCGAGGAGCTGGTTCGTCGCGGAGCGGTCCACGAGGCGCACCGCGGGGTTCTTCGAGAGCTCGTAGGCCAGGACCTGCGGGAGCCCCACCTGCAGCGCCTCGAAGTTCTCGCGGTCCTGCCCGTAGGAGCCGCCGTTCTCGAACGGCAGCACGGCGATGCCCGGGCGCGTGTCCTGCGCGGCGAGCGGCGTCGCGAGGCAGGCCAGGAGCGCGAACGTCAGGAATCGCTTCATCGCAGTCATCCTCGTCAGAGTGTGAGCTCGAGCCCGTCGCGGGCCACCAGCACCTCGAGGCCGGGCCGCACGCGCGCGGCGTGCGCCGCGGCGGCCGAGCCGATCCCGTCGAGCGTGGCATCGTCGTGCCCGGGATCGTGGTGGAAGAGCACCAGCCGGCGGCAGCCGGCCTCCACCGCGAGGTCCACTGCCTCGCGCCACCCGGAGTGGCCCCAGCCCGCGCGCCGCGCGAGCGTGGCCTCGTCGTACATCGCGTCGTGCACCAGGGTGTCCGCCCCCTCGAGCCAGCGGAGGAGGCCGGCGCGCCACCCGGCGCCGAAGTCGCCGTCGGGACGCAGTTCGTTGTCCGTCACGTACGCAACTTCCCGGCCACCGCCGGGCGGGCGGAGCCGGTACCCGAGGGTAACTCCCGGATGGTGCAGGCGAAACGCGGTCCCCTCGACCTCGGGGAGTGCGAGGGGGCCTTCCGTGATCTCCGTCACATCCAGCCGCGCCGGCAGTCCCGAGAAGGGGACGGGGAAGACATCCGGGTCCATCTGCCGGTCGAGGATGCGCGCGAGCGGGTTGCCCTGGGGCCGGGGACCGAGGACGCGGCCGCGCGTCGCCGGCTCGAAGAGCGGCGCGAAGAACGGCAGCCCCTGGATGTGGTCCCAGTGGACGTGCGTGAGGAGCAGGACGAAGGCGGTGCCCCGGCCGCGGAGCGTCTCGCCGAGGGGCCGGAGCCCGCTTCCTGCGTCGAGGATCACGAGGCCGGCCGCCGACTCGAGCGCCACGCAGGGCGTGTTGCCGCCGTGGCGCACGGTGGCCGGCCCGGGCACGGGGATCGAGCCGCGGGTCCCCCAGAAGGTGAGCCGCGCGGTCACGGGCGGGGTCAGACGCGCCGCGCCGCCGCCACCAGCGTGGCGCGGTCGCGGAGGATGATCTCGCGGCGGGCGACCTCGATGAGCCCGCGCTCGACGAGGTGCCGCATGGTGCGCGAGACGGTCTCGCGGCTCGCCCCGATCATCTGCGCGATGGTGTGGTGGGTGAGCCGCCGGGTGATCCGGTCACCGCCCTCCTCCTCGGCGAGCCCCAGGAGGAGGCTCGCGACCCGCCCGTTCACGTCCAGCAGGACGAGGCGGCCGATCTGCTCGTCGGCGCGGCGCAGGCGCCGCGTGAGCTCGCGCAGGAGCCCGATGGCGAGGCCCGGGGTGGCGCGGAGCTGGGCCTGGAAGTCCTCCCGGCGCAGCACGAGGAGGATGCTGTCCTGCATCGCGATGACGTGGGCGGAGCGCGGCTGCTCGTCGAGGAGGGCCATCTCGCCGAAGACGTGGCCGGGGCCCAGCACCGAGAGGATCACCTCGCGGCCGTCCTCGGCGACGAGCACCACCTTCACCTGGCCCTCCGCGACGACGTAGAGCGCATCGCCCGGGTCGTCGCGAAAGACGATCACGGCCCCCTTGGGATAGCGCCGCTCCCGCGTGAGGGTGGCGAGGGTGGCGACCTCCGCGTCGGACAGGCCGGCGAAGAGCGGGACGGTCCGGAGGACCTGGGTGGCACTGGACGGCATGGGGCTCCAAATGGTGGCCGGAAGGTAGGTTAGGCCGTGCGAGCGGCCCCTGTCAAAGGGGCGGGGCCACGCCGGGGCGCGGCCCGTTGTCTTCCGGCGGCGGAAAGGGTTATATTCCAAGGCTTTAGCGGATGGCGCCCGTGCCGACGACCGGGTGCCGCGGCGGCAATCCACGCGAGGAGTGTTCCAGTGAAGGGCGACCTGCATCCGGTGTACAAGACGATCACCGCCGTCTGCGCGTGCGGCAACTCGTTCCAGACCCGCTCCACGAGCGGCTCGATCCACGTCGAGGTGTGCGCGCAGTGCCACCCGTACTTCACCGGCAAGCAGCGCCTGGTGGACACCGCGGGCCGCGTGGACCGGTTCCGCCGCAAGTACCAGGGCGACACCGCCAAGGCCTGAGCCGTGGAAGCCCGACTCCGCCAGGCGCTTGCGCGGGCGGAGGAGGTGGCGGCGGCCCTGGCCAGCCCGGCGGCCGCCGCCGACCCCGCGACGCTCAAGTCCCTCGGGCGCGAGCACGCCCATCTCGAGCCGATCGTGCGCACGCACGAGCGGCTCGAACGGCTTTCGGAGGAGCTGCGCCAGGCGCGTGAACTGGCGCAGGACGACGACCCGGAGCTGGCCGCGCTCGCGCGCGCCGACCTGGCGCGCCTCGAGCCCGAGGTGGCGGCGCTCGACCGGACCCTGCAGGAGCTGCTCATCCCGCGCGACCCCCTCGACGACCGGGACGCCATCGTCGAGATCCGCGCCGGCACCGGCGGGGACGAGGCGGGGCTCTTCGCGGGCGAGCTCGCCCGGATGTACCGGCGCTTCGCCGAGCGGCACCGCCTCGCGGTCGAGTCCATCAGCGTGAGCGAGGGGAACGTCGGCGGCGTGAAGGAGGCGATCTTCGCCGTGCGCGGGCCCGACGCCTTCGGCCTGCTCCGCCGGGAGGCGGGGGTGCACCGCGTGCAGCGGGTGCCCGCCACCGAGACGCAGGGGCGCATCCACACCTCCGCCGCCACGGTCGCGGTGCTCCCCGAGGCGGACGAGGTGGACGTCAGGATCGACCCGCAGGACCTCCGCATCGACGTCTTCCGCTCCTCGGGGCCCGGGGGCCAGAGCGTGAACACCACCGACAGCGCGGTGCGGATCACCCACCTCCCGACCGGCATCGTGGTGCAGCAGCAGGACCAGAAGTCGCAGCTCCAGAACAAGATCAAGGCGCTCGAGGTGCTGCGCGCCCGGCTGCTCGACCGCATGATCGCCGAGCAGGAGGCGAAGCGGGCGCAGGAGCGCCGCGCGATGGTGGGGACCGGCGACCGCTCGGCCAAGATCCGCACCTACAACTTCCCGCAGAGCCGCGTGACGGACCACCGGATCAACGTCTCGCTCTACAACCTGGCCGACGTGATGGACGGTCACCTCGACGAGCTCGTGCAGGCCCTCCGCCTCGCGAGCCGCGAGGAGGCGATGGCCGGTGCCTGAGGTCGGCCTGCGGCTCGACGAACTGCTCCGCGAGGGGAGCCGCGTGCTCGCCGCCGCGGGGCTCCCCCAGCCCGGGCGCGAGGCGCTCCGCCTCTGGGCGGACCTCGCGGCCGTCGCCCCCGGCGAGGCGGCGCTCCGCCGGGGCGAGGGCGTCGCCCCGGCCGCCGCGGCGCGCTTCGAGGGGGCGGTCAACCGGCGCGCGGCGGGAGAGCCGCTCGCCTACGTGACGGGCCTCGCCGGCTTCCGCCGGCTCGAGCTCCGGGTGGACGCGCGCGTCCTCATCCCGCGGCCCGAGACCGAGGGGCTGGTCGAGCGGGTCCTCGCGTGGCGCGACACGGGCGTCGTCGCGGACGTGGGCACGGGGAGCGGCTGCATCGCGCTCGCCCTCGCGGACGAGGGGCGCTACGCGCGGGTCGTGGCGCTCGACGCGAGCGCCGACGCGCTGGCGGTGGCGCGGGCCAACGCCGCGCGCCTCGGGCTCCCCGTCCGCTTCGCGCGGGGCGACCTGGCGACGGCGCTCGGCGACGGCAGCGTGGACCTCCTGGTCTCGAACCCGCCGTACCTCACGGCCGGGGAGTACGGGGCGCTCGACGGCGCCGTCCGCGACTGGGAGCCGCGGCTCGCGCTCGAGAGCGGCGCCGACGGGCTGGCCGCGACGCGCGCGCTCCTCGCGGAGGGGCGGCGGGTGGTGCGGCCCGGCGGCCTCGTGGCGCTGGAGGTGGACTGCGCGCGGGCCGCGACGGCCGCCGCGCTCGCGCGGGACCTGGGGTGGGGCGGGGTGGAGGTGCATGACGACCTGTTCGGGCGCGAGCGCTACCTGCTCGCGCGCCAGGAGGAGCGACCGTGATCTTCGAGAAGGCGCAGGAACTCGGCCGGCTCATCGGCCAGTCCAACGAGTACCAGGCGCTTCGGCGCGCCGAGCAGTCGCTCAAGAGCGACGAGGCGGTCGTGGCGAAGCTCGACCGGATCAGCCAGCTCGCGCGCGCCGTGGACCAGGCGATCGCGCAGGGGCAGATGCCCGATGAGCAGACCACGCAGGAGTACGAGACGGCGGTGCGCGACCTCGAGCTCTCGCCCACCGGGCAGGCGTACGTCGTGGCGCGGGCGAACCTCGACAAGCTGATGGCGAAGGTGAACGAGCAGATCAGCGTCGGGATCGAGTCCGGCGCGACGAGCCGGATCATCACCCTCGCGTGATGGCGGGCCGGTTCGTCGTCCTCGAGGGGCCGGAGGGGGCGGGGAAGAGCACGCTCGCCCGCGCCCTCGAGGCGCGGGCGCGGGCGGCGGGGCTCGCGCCGCTCCTCGTGCGCGAGCCGGGCGGGACGCCGGCGGCGGAACGGGCCCGCGCGATCCTCCTCGACCCCGGGCACCACGTGGGCGAGGCCGCCGAGCTGTTCCTCGTGCTGGCGGCGCGGGCCGAGGTGGTCCGTGAGGTGATCCGGCCGGCGCTCGCGGCGGGCCGCTTCGTCCTGGCCGACCGGTACGAACTGTCCACCTTCGCCTACCAGGTGGCGGGCCGGGGGCTCCCGGCCGAGCTCGTGCGGGCGGCGAACCGGCTGGCGACCGGCGGGCTCACCCCCGACCTCACCCTGGTGCTGGACCTGCCGCACGCCGAGGGTCGGCGGCGCCAGGTGGTGGCCGGGAAGTCGCTCGACCGCCTCGATGCCGAGACGCCGGCGTTCCACCAGCGGGTGGAGGCGGCGTATCTGGCGGCGCGGGGTCCCGGGGTACGACATTTGGACGGGACGCTGGCCCCCGCCGAGCTGGAGGGGGCGGCATGGGACGTGCTGCTGCGCGAGTGTGCCCCGCTCGTGGCGGGCCCCGGGGCCTGACCCGGGAGCCGCGAGGGAGTCGCCCGGCGACGGGCATCGGAGGATCGACATGAAGCAGCGTTGGATGCTGACCGCCGGCGTGGCGGTCATTTCGTTCCTGAGCGGCGGCTGGCTGCTGCAGCGCGGGGCGACGACCGGCGACCCGACGTGGGAGGAGGCGCGGCTCTTCGACGAGGTGCGCAACCACGTCCGGTCGTTCTACGTGGACTCGATCGCCGAGTCGCAGCTGTTCCGGCGCGCGACGACGGGGATGCTGGAGACGCTGCACGACCCGTATTCCGTGCTGCTCACGGGGCAGGACTACAAGGACCTCACCGAGAAGACCTCGGGCAACTACGCGGGCCTGGGGATCCAGATCGACGTGCGGGACGGGTGGATCACCGTCGTGGCGCCGCTTCCCGACACGCCGGCCGAGCGGGCCGGGATCGAGACGGGCGACCAGATCGTCGAGGTGGACGGGAAGTCCACGCAGGGGTGGACGAGCGACCAGGCGGTGAGCGCGCTGCGCGGCGAGGCGGGGTCGAAGGTGGTGATCAAGGTGCGCCGCGCCGGGATGCCGGCCGCGAGCACCTACGAGCTCGCGCGCGCGACGATCCACATCAAGTCGGTGCCCGCGGGCACGCTCTTCGACGGCGGGATCGGCTACATCTCGCTCAACCCGGTGGCGGAGACGAGCGCGCAGGAGCTCCGGGACGAGATCGCCGCCATGAAGGCGAAGGGCATGAAGTCCATGGTCCTCGACCTGCGGAACAACCCCGGCGGGCTGCTGGACCAGGGGGTCAAGGTCGCGGACCTCTTCCTCGACCCCGGCCAGGAGGTCGTCTCGACCCGCGGCCGCGCGCGGGGGAGCACGAAGCAGTTCTTCGACCAGGAGAAGCAGCTCGACCCGGCGCTGCCGATCGTGGTGCTCGTGAGCGAGGGGACGGCGAGCGCGGCGGAGATCATCGCGGGCGCGCTGCAGGACCACGATCGCGCGGTGGTGGTGGGCACGCCGACCTTCGGCAAGGGGCTGGTGCAGACGCTCTTCCCGATGGGGGAGGGGGTGGCGCTCAAGCTGACGACGGCGAAGTGGTACACGCCGAGCGGGCGGACCATCCAGCGCGCGGCGAAGAACGAGGAAGACCAGATGCTGCAGGCGATGAACGACGGCGACGCGACGCGGGCGAGGAAGGACTCCGCGGCCGCCGACACCTCGCTCGCCGGGCGGCCGGTCTTCAAGACCGACGCGGGGCGCACGGTGCGCGGCGGCGGCGGGATCGTGCCCGACGTCATCGTCCGGCAGGACACCCTCACCGCCGGCGAGCGCGAGTTCGCCAAGGCGATCGCGGAGAAGGCCTCGGCCTACCGTGATGTCCTCACGGCCTACGCGCTCGAGGTGAAGAGCGGGCGCGGCGTGACCGCGGAGAACTTCACCGTGACCCCGCAGATGCGGGACCAGGTGCTCGAGCGGCTCCGGCAGAAGGGCGTGAAGCTCACGAAGGAGCAGTTCATGGGCGCGGCGCCGCTCATCGAGCAGCAGCTGGGCTACGAGGTGGCGCGCTACGTCTTCGGGCGGCCCGCGGAGTTCCGGCGGCGCGCGCACGACGACCCGCAGGTCCAGGAGGCGCTCCGGCTCCTCCGGAAGGCGCAGACGCCGAAGGAGCTGCTGACGCTCACGATGGCCTCGCCGGCGGCGCCCGCCGCGCGCTGACCGTGGCGCTGCCCGCGCCGGTCGCCGTCGTGGGCGCCGGACGCGCGGGGCTGGGCCTCGCCCGCGCGCTCGCCCCCGCCGGGGTCCCGCTCACCCTCCTGGTCCGCCGTGCGCGCCCCGACGTGGCGCTGCCGCTGGCGGGGCCGGGCACCTGGCCCGCCGTCC